>JAEINL010000020.1 GCA_016342655.1 Sphaerochaeta sp.
TCCTGCTCGGACAAATGCAAGGAATTGCTTCCTGAGCTCAGAAATCTACTTCTTGGCTCCCATACCATTGGATTTGATGAAGAAGGTAAAGCTTTACCTTCTTCATCTGCGCCGAGGACGAGAGAGGATTGCAGCAGGCTGGTTATCAGAGGTCTCACATCATCGCACTTGTCTGCAAAATTCTTACAGATAGTGAATAGGGTGCCTGTACTGAAATCGAATCCAAAAGTAGAACAGATTTTGGCAATCCTATCGTAGGAGATGATTCCCATCATCCTCAGAAGGATAACCAGATTCTTGATGTTCGGGCCATGCTGCTTGGAACCGGTGACATAATGGGGAAAGGGTCCCAGCACTGTCTGGTTTGCTTTGTTCGGACAGATGAACTCCCAGCTCTTGTACTCGGTCTGCAACACTTCGAACACGATATCCTTGGTGTAGCGTGTGTCACACACCCTGCCGAGCAACATGCAGGACGCTAGGTTTTTGCACCCTGTGCACTCTTCGGGAAAAAGGTCGACAAACCGGTCAGAAACCTCTTTGAGCTTCATGCCGCTACCCTTATGCCCAGGAAGCCTGCCAGGATTCTCTTGAGTCTTCTTACGCAGGGACAAGTTCTTGTCCACCTTTTTTGTGGTGAGGTTCCCTGTGCTTTTTGAAGGGTTGGAGGCGGAAGGAGGGAGACTGCTGTTGGAACTGTCGTTGGACTTTGCAGACTTGCCCTTCTTGTTCTGATCATCCAAAGAGGCGGCAAGAGCTGTAAGCTCGCTGTTTTTCTCCAAGAGTTCTGCGTTATGTTGTGCCAGCTCCTGTTTTGATCGGTTCAGGGACTCATTGGTCCTAGTGATTGTTTCGTTAGCCTTGGCAAAGGTTTCGCTGGTTGTATTAAGGAATGCAACAGCGGCAACAAGTGCTTTGGTCTCAGCTGGACGATCAGCACTGTTGTTGGATTCAATGATCCTGCTTTGAGCTGCGACGGTATCCATTAGGGCTTTAATGATAGCAAAGAGCGCCTGGTAATCAGCAGGAAGATCAGCGGAGATATTTACTGAAGTCCCTTTCAGGACCTCAGTAGCGTTGCTGTTTTTGCGATTCTTACCCATGGACAAGCCCTCTTTTATACTGTCCATTGTAGCATGAAAAATAGCAAAAAGTCAATCTAAAAACTAAGTTAATTACTTAAGGTGTATATATTTAACTGTCTATCTAAGCATCTAAAAGCCCAGGAGAAGCACAAGGAAGGCCCTAGAAGGCCTCCCTTGCAAAAAAATGGTTTCAAACTCAAAAATATGAGTATATGCTTATATAGGATATAAATAGTCAAAAAATTGGAACGACTAAACAGTTACGCACAGACTTTACAATCTTGCCGAAAGTTGCAACCTTTGCACGTATCCAAATGCTTGATGAGAAGAGAAATCTCTGAAAAGGAGCTTTGAGAGATATCATTTTCTTGACTCAAGCCCGCTAAGATAGTTTTTGAATTCTTTAAAGCTGTTTTCAGACCATTGTTTTCTTCAAGCTTGTCGAATATGCCGGATGAGGTTAGGTATTCCTTAGTTTTATCATAATTTTCAAGATGAATGCGCAGCACTTTTTTTAATGCTTCATATGACTCATAGATACGCATCTGAGGGTTTTTCATGAAATGCATGAGAAACCAAATTTCAATGCAGGGATTACTCGTAATTGGGACTATCCTTTTTGACATTTTTTTGCAGGCCTTTCGAAATTCCTGTAACGAATTTTCACGAAGGATGGCATCAATATCAAGAACACAAAACGCAATATCAAATCCTTTGGAACACAGTTCTTCTGCTTTGGCAAAAATATAGGTATAGCTTGAATGTTTGGGAAGATCAGGTTTCAAGGAAAACGAGTATCTACGATTTTTCCTGATATGGTCAAAGTATATCCACTCAGTCAATCCTTCTCCAATGATGGCTATTGATTTTTTTAGAGGTTTCTTACTCATTTTCGTTCCTGTTTACTACCGGACTACCCAAAATTGGTTTCGCTCCAAGCTTTCCACTTCGATAGAAATTTGCAAGATTGTTATTTTTATGGAGCTTGAAATCTTGGGCGCTATAATACTCGCTGCCACCAGTCTCATCTTTCTCACAGAACCAGACCATATCATTTCTCATATAATCCAGTTCCATCATGTATTGTGCATGGGTCGTCGCAAGTATCTGCGAATCTTTGGAGTTCATGAGAAACATTTGGAGGAAGAAGGTAGCGAGATCCGGATGTAGGGAGGATTCTAATTCATCAATGGCAACAACATGAGAATTTGCCAGCAGCTTTTGTAGCACACCCCCGAGCCCAAAGTATCGTAAGGTGCCTTGAGATTCATCCTCAGCTAAGATTTGGTATACCCCCTGAGTAGTTTCATGCGTAAAATAAAGTTCTTTGGTCTCAATATGTTTGTCTTTCTTAAGTTGCTCAAGAAGACCCTTTGGTGCTCCTTGCTCGGTTAGGTTGTTGAGCAACTCATCGTCAACAGCAATCCTATTGTTTTTGATCTCCAAATCAGCTATCTGGAAGTCTGCCTTTTCCAAAAACTTGACGTAGAACTGTTTTCTTTTCACATCACCAGCTAAACGTTCAAGACTCCAATCTCGTAGGAGAACCGAAGGTGTAATCATGGGCATCAGAGTTTCCTTGAAATAGCCGATGACGGTATCCAAAGCTGGAGAGTGAATGTTACTTTTCTGATAGGCATATAAGGCCGTGGAGTTTTCCAGCGTATTACCGTTGAGTATGGTCTTGTCCTTCGCTGATAAGGAACATTTGGCTCCTATGGTCAGCTTTGATACTGAATTTTCAGTATCGAAGGTACGGGTAAAGAGGGTAGCTACCCTTCCTTCCGGATTAAACCGTAGTGATTCACGATGGATACGCTTCCGGTCAATGCAAACAGTATACTCATACCGAATCCTAGCAATAAAGAAGATAAGAGAGAATGTTCCCGGTTGGTTGCGAGTTTCTTTGTCTAGGGCAAAAGGTATGAAAGGCGTATCCTCATCCTTGGTATCAGGGGCAGAAAGAACAATGGTACGGAGAAACCCTAGCGCCCTCAGAAGGTTTGTTTTCCCCGAGGCGTTGTACCCGTACAACACACAAAGTTTCAACAGACGGACTGTGTCATTTACTTGGGTGCACAGGTACTCTTCTGCACCAGTTTGTATTTTGTTGTTTGCAAGAAAACTCAACGTCTGCTTGGTCTTAATGGACCGGAAGTTTTCAACAGTAAATTCTTGAATCATAATTTTATCCTTAATTTACGTAGATTAAATACGTTTATTGGTATTATATAATCAATTTACGAAAATATCAAGAAAATTCAACCTACACTTTTTTGTATCATAGTATGTGAGTATTCAATCATTCTATCTCATAACCACGGGTTCCTCTAAACTACGAAGGGGGAACCTGCTTGCAGATTCCCCCTTGGTGATTCTTATCTTATCTTCTCTATCGTCTCTTACCTACTTTTCTTACCTTCCTTACCGCACCTTAAACGGCGTCTCCTCCACAGTTTCCAGATAGGTCAGGATGTTCTTCAGGAAATAGTCCATAAAATAGACAGAGCACTGCTCGGGGATGCTTGGAACAGGAGACTCCTCAATTCCCATGAAGTTAATCCAGGAGGGAATTAATGGGGTGATTTCCCGTGCAAGGTCTGCTATGAAGGTAGTGCCAAATATGTCTACCATCCTACCACAGGCATATATCTTTTCAATGCCCATAAGCGTCGTTACGTTTGCAAGGATTGGTGCAAGGTAGGAGAGGATCTTCCCATAGAAGCCAGAAGCTTCTCCGTCCCGAATGAGTCTCAAGGCCTCTTCATACGGCAGATTGAACCTTGCTTCAATGAAGTCTCTGGAAATAAAGGCAGAAAGGCAGTTCTTTCCACCACACCAGCAGGTAACATCCTCATCAGGGTTGGTCACCTTGAGGTGCCCAAGCTTGCCTGGCATATTATTGGCACTTGTTTTCTGGATATGCCCGTCCAGGGCGATGGAACACCCAATTCCCGTATCAAGCTTTACTACCATGAAGTTATGGGGCTTGGTATTGGTGAGGTTAACATGACTGCAGATAAGGTTGGTCTCATTGAGCAGAAAGAAGGGAATATGCAGGTATGCCTGCTCTTGTCCAAGATCTACATCCTTCAAGGCCAAGGCCTTGATATGGGTCAATTTCCTATTATCCTCATCAATGATGCCCTCAGCACTCATTACAATGGCAAAAACCCTAGTATTGGCATACTTGAGGGCATTTTCAACACCTTCCTTGATGATGGTGATGACATCCAACGCTTTGTCTAAGGCGTATCTATCGTACTGCAGCACTTCCCCGTCACAGGTATTCAAGTACACTCCAAGACTATTGTAGGTAAACTCTAGGGAGATGATCAGAAAGGCCTTGAAGTTCACCTGCAAGCCAATGGGCTTTCGCCCATAGCCTGGAGCATCCTCAAGAGGAAACTCCAAGACATAGCCGAAGTCACTCAACTCCTTGACCAGGTTCGACAGGGTCTGGTTGGAAAGCTTGGTAAGACTGGAGACCTTCTTCCTGTTGATCCCAGGATTGGCCGTGACAACCTCAAGAATCTTGGTGTAATTCTTGATCTTCATCTTGTCCTGACTCGTCGTCCTTACCATAGCACCCTACCTAGTTTGTTAGTTTCGTAGTACCAGTGCTGAAGGGACAGGCCGTTCAGCTTCAAGATCAGAAGGGTCATACCTATCTGATATTTGCATATGCCGGACACCTTCTAAGAGGATCTGGGCTGACCCTCCCCCATCAAGATTGAGAATATCAGCATAGCCGTGCGAGGCACAGAACTTTGCAAGCTCCAAAAGAGAGCACCCGGTACTGTCGCTCTTGGGCTTGTAGCGTAGCTTCCCAGCACCCTCAGCCCAGATGAGGACAGCTTCCCCTTCGGCATTGCTTCCCACTGCAATGCGAGCGGCTCTCGCAGTCTCAAACGGCAAGGGGTAGACAGTAGAGGGAAAGGAAACCTTGTCCTTCTCCTTGTTGTAAAAAGGACAGGTCAGGGATTCGATCATCGTATGGTCTTCCATCATGGAAGGTCCTACCTGTATCCCAAAGACATACGCTTCCAGGCCATGGTAGATAACGTGTGTGTCCGTGACTTCGAGAAGGTTGTCTACGCTGAGGACAAACCCTGCCATAGGGATGGTGGTACCACCACCAGTCTTTATGGCTATGACCTGGTCTTCTGTAATGATGATATCAGTTCCTGTATGGATGGGCGTCCTTCGTTCTTCGGGCCTGAAATGAAATACAGCATTCTTGTTGTGGCTGTATGCTATCCCGTCAATCTCCACTGCAAGGCTGGTCAGTTCCTCTTGTTGTACAGTTGTCCTTCCTTGTTGGTCAACAAGGAGCACAGGGCGATGGTTGAGCGGAGGCATCATAAGTACTCCATCCTTCAAAGCCAGCCCATAGGGTGTGCCCAATTGGCAGTATGGGGAGTCCAGATCAGTCGGGTCCATCAGGAAGAAGTGGGAATTGACTATGCAGGGCACTTTCTCCTGCTGGGAGAGGAATCCCATCTTTGCATTGATAGGGACAAACAGTACGTCAGGGCGCTGCCCCTTTACTGTCTGTATCAGAGAATCTTTCTCTAATTGCGCAATGATCATAGAGGCTTTTTCATCGTCAACGATGAAAGAACCTTCCCACCGTATCTTACCCTTCTTCACCTGGTCGTTGAGGTACACCGAAACGGCTACATTCTTGACGAAGATGCTTCCCTCCTCATGTTCCCCAGGACAATCGATGGCCATATCCTCGGGAACATGGAAAAAGGCGATCAGACCATGGAGGGCCGGGTTCTTAGGCAGTATGTTGGTAGTGTACAGCCTGGCTATCTCGCTGATAGCCTTTTTGCCAAAATCAGGAAACAGAAAGTCAACCTTGTTCCAGTCGAACCCCTCGACTACCTGATACCTCTGTATCTCACCACTGTCACTCTGCATTGTCTCAATTCTACTTCGCATATTATCCCTTGATACCTGAACTCATTGTATTTTCTATGATGAATCGCTGGCAGAAGGCAAAGACCATAAGCAGTGGTAGCACAGAAAGCACACTGCCTGCCAACAGCAGGTTCCATTTAACGTCATATTGGTTTTGGAATTGTGACAGTGCCACTGTTACCGTATACAGATTCCGATCTGAAAGATAGAGCATCGGTCGCAAGAGATCATTCCAGTTGTTCATGAAGGCGATGATGAACAGTGTGGCCACCGGACCACTTGCCTGGGGCAGGTAGATTCGTCTGAACATCTGGAAGGCATTGACCCCGTCGATGATCCCTGCGTCAAACAGGGCGGAAGGCACCTGGTTGAAAAACTCCTTGAGCATAAAGGTGCCGAATGCCCCTGCCAGGAAGGAGGGGACTATGAGTGGCAGGTAGGTATCGAGCCAGTTCAACTTCAGAAAGAGGAAATACTCTGGAATGATAGTCACCTGCACGGGAATCATAAGGGTGACCAACAGCACACTGAATACCAATCCCCTTCCCCTGAACTTCATCTTCGCCAGGGAGAACCCTGCAAGGGAGCATACGAAAACCTGACCAAAGGCCGCCAGTGTATACACCCATAGGCTGTTGAAGGTGTACCTGCCAAAGTTGTAACGGGTGAAGACATTCCTGTAGTTATCAAACGCCTGGTCGGTAAACAACAGGTCAGGGATGAATTTGGGAGGGACGGAGAAGATGTTCTTGTCCGACATGAACGAGTTGGACACCATCCACAGGAAAGGGAATACGTAGATGATGGTGACAAGGCTGACAAGCAGCAACCTATAGGCTTGCACATGCGTTCTTTTCATTGTTTGGCCTCCCTAATCCAATGGTTGGGCATAATGCTTTCGTATGCTCAGGTTCATGATGGTCAGGAGCCCCACAAAGATCAGCAGGATATACGCAATTGCTGAGGCGAATCCTACCCGGTAGTAGACGAAGGCGTTGAGATAGACATCATAGACAAGGGTATTGCTGGAATTACCAGGACCTCCCTTGGTCATTGCATAGATCAATTCAAAGTTCTTGAAAGAATCAATGATGGCAATGGTAAGGACAAAGAAGACTGTGGGCATCAGCATAGGCAGCGTTATCCTGAAGAAGCTCTGAATAGGACTTGCCCCGTCAACCTTTGCCGATTCCAATGTCTCCCCCGGAATATTCTTAAGGCCAGCAAGGAAGAGGATCATGTAGTACCCTGACATCTTCCAGACCTGCACGAAGGCTACGGTATTCAAAGAGAGCTTCATGTCCCCCAACCAGTAAGGAGGGGTAATGCCAAAGGCTTCGATTACGTTGTTGATCAAACCGTAGGTAGGGCCAAGCATCCAGTTCCATACGATACCAACAGCAACTGCTGAGGTTACGACCGGAAGGTATATGGCAGCACGGAAAAAGCTGATCCCCTTGAACTGGACATTGATAAGCGTTGCAAGGGCAAGCCCAAGAACAATGGAGCCGACAACATATATGAAAGAGAACTGAAAGGTGTTCAGGATAATGGTGATAAATTCTTCACTCTGAAACAGTTCCCTATAGTTTCCAAACTTCAGAAAGACAGGGGCGCCCAACAGGCTCCAATCGGTAAAACTAAGGTAAAAGGAGGAGATGATCGGAATCAGGCGAAATACCAACAGTCCGATCACTGTGGGGAATATGAATAGCCATGGTGTCAATTTTCCATGCCATTTGTAGGATACATCAGCCATAGTTCATTCCTTTTCAAGTATGGCGCCCATGCTCTGGGCAAGGGCGCCAAGAAAGCAGTAGCCCTTACTTGTAGAAGCGAGCAAGAACAGCGTTGATATTATTTGTTCCCTTACTGAAGGCATCGGCAAAGCTAGCATGCCCATTCAGAATGGCGTCAATGGTTCCGTTGAGCCCGAGGGTCTCGGACCCACCGTAGCCTCTCCATTCACTCCAACCCATGGTAAAGGAGTTCTTCATAGGGCCTGCGGCCTGTCTGATAAGAAGATTCATGTCCTTCCCGGGCTGTTTGTTTGGATCGGCGAACAGGGGATCTTCTGCGAGCTTCTTTGCAGAGGGGATCTTTCCTGCCATGTAGACATCAAGGTCGAGTCCTTCACCTGCTATATACCTGGCGAATTTCCACGCCATTTCAGGATTCTTTGTATTGGGAGCTATGGCGTAGCTGTCGGGCCAACCATAGGCCATGTCTCTCGAGCCATTGGGGCCGACAGGAACTTCGACCATTCCCCATCTCATGTCATCGCCAAGGTTCTTTCTGAAGATATCGACGAACCAGGAACCATCAACCCACATTGCAGCAACACCTTGGGGGAATACATCCTGCTGTTGGAAGGAGGTCATGTCCTTCTGGGCAGGAGCTACCTTATCGACCAGCACAAGATCAGTGAGCATTTTGATTGCATCCATGGCATTCTTGTCAGGAGCAAAGCGCATGGTCTTGTTGTCGACTAAGTTCCCGTTGTTTCCAAACACCCAAGGTTCGATGTGGGCATATCGGCCATAGAACCAGAATCCCCACTGGTCGATCTTTCCATCTTTGTTCTTGTCAATGGTTAGCTTCTTGGCAGCGTTTTTAAATTCATTCCAAGTCCATTTATCGGTGGGATATGCCAACCCTGCTGCATCGAAGGCGTCCTTGTTGTAGTAGAGGACTGTGGTAACCAGTGCGAATGGAATGGCATAATAACTGTCAGTCCCACTGGTGGCTTTGTTTGTATCGAATATGGATGTATAAAACACGTCGAAGGTGTCATCCTTCTGGATGAACTCATCAAGGTTGTATAACAGGCCGGCCTTTGCCCACTCTTCAAGGTAGCCAGAGCTCATGGTGAATACATCAGGAAGCTTGTTCTGGTTTGCCTGGATACGGATTTTAGTCCAATACTCTTTGGTCCCGACCATAGTATTGTTGATCTTGACCCCTGGGTTTTCAGCCTCAAAGGTAGCTATGATCGTCTTGTTCTGCTCGGTCATATCAGGGTCCCAGGTCCACCAGTCAAGGACTATCTCCTTGTCCATAGTGGCTGCCTCTTTGGTTCCAGCAGCGAATAGAGTGCTGAAAACCAACAAGACCAGCAGGATAGCTAGTAGTTTCTTCATACCGTTTTCTCCTTTTTCGTTACGAAATGCTTATATCCAAGGCGCAGGCCAGCTGCGCTATATCGCTTACAAAAAGACTACCATCGATGCCCTGTGCCAGGAGGGCATCAGAGCCCCTATACCCCCATGTGGCCAGGTATATCCTATCGGCAACCCCTTTGGCTGTTTCGTAATCTATCTCCGTATCTCCGACATAGATGAGTTCTTCAGACGATCTGAGGGAGGATTTGAAGTCCAAGAGGGAGCTTGCATCTGGTTTTGGCTCAAAACCAGAATCAATCCCATACACCCGGGAAAAAGTGATTGAGGGAAAGTGTACAGCAAGGATCTTTTGTGTCAGATCAACATGCTTGTTTGAGATGATGCCAATGGGTATGCCTTGACCTTGAATCGCTTCCAACAGGGAGCATATGCCTGGGAAAGGCACAGATAATCTGGCTGGTTCATCCGTGTAGAGAGCGAACATATCGGCCTCGAGTTGGTCCTTCTCCTCCCTACTCCAAGAGGGCACCCTTTTCCCAAGGGTAAGGGAAAACATGGAAGCAAGACCCTTTCCAGCTAGAGAGAGATTCTCTTGACGATCGGTGAGGGGAAGACCATGCTTAAGCAATACCGTATTGATGGCGGCAAGGAGATCTGGGGTACTATCAATGAGGGTTCCATCGAGATCGAATACAATGCCCATGATACGCTCCTACACAAAATAGAATCAGAGCGGTTAGCAACAAGCGATGGAAATACAGTAGGAAACAAGTCAAACCAATTAATCCATCGGTTGTATTATCTCACGGGATAGGGTATCTGTCAAACTCTTCTCTAGCCATATTGGAATATTAGGAAATTTTCTTTGATTGTCTTTTGCCTATAACTCTGCTACCATTGGGTTACTTCAGAGGTCAGTACCTCTGGAAATACCCTAGGGAAAGAGAGTGCCTATGAAATCCATACTATTGGCTGGAGGTTCTGGAACCAGGCTCTGGCCCCTGAGCCGTAGTACATACCCCAAGCAGTTCGTCAAGTTTCCAGGGATGGAATATACCCTGTTTCAAATGGTCTATACCCGTTGTCTGGCCCTTTCAAAACCAGAAGAAATCTATGTTGTCTCCAATTCGGCGTATGAAGCCTTGCTGTATGCACAGATTGAAGAGCTTGGCATCAAGGTATACCCCCATACAATCCTATTGGAACCCATAGCACGGAATACCCTTCCCGCCATCTATTATGGCGTGAAGGAGATTCAGAAAGGCGGTGATGATGTGGTTGCAGTATTTCCCAGTGACCATCTTATCCGCGATCCTGAATCCTTCACTTCCCAGATAAAGAAAGCAATACCTCAGACTGGAAAAAACATCATTACCTTTGGTATTACCCCTACGTCCCCTGAAACCGCCTACGGCTATATCAAAGGGGGGAAGCCCCTCTCTGATGGGGCTTTCATGGTCGATCAGTTCAAGGAAAAACCCAACCTGGCCCTTGCCCAGGAGTATGTGAAAAACGGCTACTTCTGGAACAGTGGCATGTTCATGTTCCGCACTGACCTGTTCAGTGAACAGGTACGCCTTCATGCCCCTGAGGTATATGAAGCTTTTGCTTCAGGTACCGTAGAGGAATCCTTCCAAAAGACACCAAAAATCTCCATCGACTACGGGGTGCTGGAGAAAACAGATTGCATTGCAGTACTTCCCCTGCAGATAGTGTGGAATGACTTGGGTAGCTTTACTGCTTTTGACTGCGAATATGAGCAATTCAAGGATTCTCAGGGCAATATCAGGTTCCATGATGACCTCTTCATTGATTCCTCAAAAAACCTCGTCTATTCCGACAAGCATAAGATAACAGCAGTCATCGGCTTGGATAACATCGTCATCGTAGACCAAAGCGATGCCTTGCTGGTCTGTGCAAAGGATGCGGCACAACAAGTCAAGGGTGTTGTTGACCACCTGAAGAGTCTTAATGACAAGCGTTCTGAAAGCTCTGATTTTGGGTATTTCCCCTGGGGAACCCAGCAGACTCTTTCTTCTGATATCTCCTGGGTGTTCCAAAAGTTCACCATCACCAAGGCCTGTGCCTTGGCCTATGAGAAGCATGATACCTATTCTGACCAATGGACAGTCGTGCATGGATCAGTATCCTTGTCTGGCAAGGATACTGATTGTCTGTATAAGGCAGGGGACAGTTTTACCCTTGAGCAGAAGGGCTTGGTAACATTTGACATCCTGGAACCAGAGACGGAACTGTTAGTTTTGAGAATGAATTCTGAACCAATCTGTATCTATGGCAAGGAAGAGCGTTGAGTTTGCCCTCACTGCGTAGGCCTTCACTTAGAATGAAGGGTTCTGCTCCAAGATGATGCGCTGTCCCATGAGTTACTTCATACTTACAATGAAAGGTATCAATACCCCAGGGCAAGCCCTGGATCCAGGAGGCGTTGCCTCCTTTTCCGCCCCAAGGGACGGGGTATCTCACCTTGCTTTCCCGGCACTCGCTCGGTAATGGAAGCATGGTAATGCTTGTGCTACTCTCACTTCGTTGGGGAATCACAATTATGCCTCAAGACACCAAGGGGGAACCTGTCCCCAGATTCCCCCTTGGTGTTTCATTCTCATTACTGTACTTTTCTTAGCTACCCTACCACAACGGAATTGTTATCTGTCCATCTCCTGGAGCGCCTTAACAAGCTTTCCATTGTCAGCTTCATCACGAACAGCCAGTCTTATGAACTGCTTGGGAGCTATGCCCTTCTTAGTTGACAAGTCCTTGATAAAAATATTGTGCTTATCAAAAAGCTCAACTGCCAAATCAAAGGATCTTTTACCTCCTAAAACTTCACACATAATGTAGTTCGCCTGTGAAGGAAGGGCTTTCAGATAGCTGATCGTTCCTAAATCCTGCATCAGGCTCTTTCTTGCCTGGATAATCGAAGTAAGGGAGGATGCATACTGGGCCTTGTACTTATTCCATATCTGCATGAAGAACTCCCCGTAGGAGTTGATGTTCCAGATGGAGACTTGCTTTGCAATCTTAGCCAATACCTCTTTATCGGTTGTAGCGAGAATCCCAAGCCGTACTCCAGGAACCCCGTAAGACTTGGAAATACTTTTTATCACGACCAAGTTGGAATATTGCTCAAGTACGCTTTGATCCAAGAGAGAGACCTCATCTTTCGAATCAACAAAATCGCTGAATGACTCGTCGACAATGAGGGTTATGGTTCTCTCTTGAGCCCAGGATACGAGTCTGAGGACTTCTGCATAGGGAATGTAGTTTCCTGAGGGATTATCAGGATTGATCAGAAGCAGGGTCGAAAGATCCTTGTCAGAAAAATAGGTAATTAAATCATCGACAGTGTAGGAGAAATCTTTGTCTTCTACTGTATAGACACAAAGCTGTTCAGCTTTACACCGGTTACGGTACTCGTCAAACGAGGGAGATACCATACCAATGCGACCTTCTGTCATCTCTATGAGACCCTTGATGAGTTCAGCAGCCCCATTCCCTACGATGACATTGCTAGCATGCAATCCATAGTAGTTGGCAGCAAGAAGGTTGTTCACCTTCTGCCCTGATGGATATGCACGCAGAAGGACATCAAAGCTCGCCTGCATCTCCTCTACCAGCTTGGTGGGAGGGTAATAGGGATTGACCAGATAACAATAGTCCAAGAGATTAGGATATCTCCAATACCCCCCATACCTGCTACAAAGCTTGTTGTATCGATCTGAGGGGTCCTTTGCAAACATGCTTTCTGCAATATCAAGGTCTTGCACGTCATCTATCTCATACCATTTCTTACCTTCAAGGACCAAGGCTTTAATCTCAGGCTTGTCCAAGAGAGCAATGACTTT
Organism: Sphaerochaeta sp.; assembly: GCA_016342655.1. GTDB lineage: Bacteria > Spirochaetota > Spirochaetia > Sphaerochaetales > Sphaerochaetaceae > Sphaerochaeta. The sequence goes on from JAEINL010000020.1 coordinate 13,000, forward strand.
CAGTACCTGCTCATAATACTCGTTGTCACCCAAGGCCTTGCTATAGGCTTCAAGGAAGGGTACATAATGGCTATTGGAAAACTCCTTGCTGAACTTATAGATATTGACCGTCTTATAATAGTGGTGAACATTGCTGAAGCAAAAATGGTTCTTGTCCAAAAAGCTGATGATATTTTGTTCCTCATCCAAGGTTATGACAGTGCCATCCATCCAGCTCTCATATTTTGCTACCAAGGCAAGGCTTGGATAAGGATTCTCTATTAGGCTTTCAAGCACCCCGTCTTCAATGATGAGGTCAGACTCGAGAAGAAGAGTATCCTGTTCAAGAAGATATTCCTTGGCAAGGAAAAGAGAGTAGATGTTGTTAGTCTTGTCATAGATCGGGTTATCAACAAAGACAATGGGGGTTGTAATGTTCAAGGTACTGATATACCTGATCAGCTTCTGTCCCATATACCCCACTACAATGACAATCCTATCCAAGCCCTGGCTATCGAGTTGTCGCAACCCTCGCTCTATGAGCGTCTCACCATTAACCTTCACCATGCATTTGGTATTATCTGCAGTAAGGTCCTTCAATCTTTTTCCCATACCTGCGGCCAAAATTATTGCTTGCATCATACTCTCCCGTTACCAATGTATTCCTGAAATATATAGTTAGTAGGAAACCCAATACTATGGAGTATATACCAAAGCGACTCGTCGTTGGGCAAAAGCCCAAAGATGAGCTACAATTCCTATTTCTCTTGTTTCCATCCAACCTTATAGCGATGCTCCGAAGCTTGTTGTTCAATCGGGGGCAGTTTCAAGTAATCACCATACAATCCTGTCAGATTTGACTCGTAATCTGAAATAGCATAAAACGAAGCGTCCTCAAATTCGAGCAAGACTGGATGTTCAAAAGAAGATCGGGCGATTGTAACCAACTTCGCTTCACCAACCATAACAGCAACGTCTTTGCTAGTTTCATACGGGTAGAGGAGACAGTTCCGTTCCAAGGCTTTGATCACTTTCCTCACAGGGAAGAAGAGAGCTACCCCACGGGCTACCAATAATAGCAAGTCTTTAGGTATGCTCCATTCCCTGGAAAGATAATACTTCATGCTCATATGAAGCTTATACAGAAATTTCTGCCTCTTATACAAGAGAACCTGCTCTCTCTTATCTGGAGGGAGGCCATCGACTGGGAAGATGTCTATAAAGACACCCATGTCTGGATAGGTATTACGAAGAGTCTCTTGAAGATATGTACGCGTATCATACACCTTTGCATACGGGTAACAGTACGCAGGGTCCAAGGAGGATGAGACAACCTTATAGTGCTCACTCTGGAAGGATTGGATAAAAATATCATAATCAGGTCGAGGCATGATGAGGTCGATGTCATCATCCCAAGGGATGAAGCCCTTATGGCGCACTGCACCAAGAAGGGTCCCATACCCCAAAGAATAGGTAATATCGTGAGCAAGACAAAAAGCATGGATCTCTTTCATCATATCCAGCTCAAGGTGTTTCATTTCATCCAAGTTAATCATAAAAAATGCTACTTCCTCATACACCTAAAAGGTGTATTAAGATAGTAGCATAGAACAAAGATCTTAGTCTAAAATTGGTATGGATTCTTTGCCAAATTCCAAAAAGGAAATGATGATGGCAACAAATTCTTATGATAGCCCCTTCTGCTTCTCCAGCAGAAAATCTACAACCCGCTCCCCACTCTTTCCCCGATACTGCCACGCTGTGTCCTTGGCTTTTCTTCGATTCTCAGTCAGCACCTTGCTCTGACATGCATCAAGCAAGACTTGCCTGATGACAGGAAAACTCTCCGGCTTGAGTTCAAGGCCTATCTCATCCAGTACCCTGAACTTCCAGGGCTCCTCTTCAATGTCATAGGAGTCATAAGGCATTGCATCGAAGTCTGACTTCACATACATACAAGGCCGGTCAAAAAGAAACGTGTAGTCAAAGATTACCCCAGAGAAGTCTGAGAGCATGATGTCTGAGCGTGATAGGGATCCAAGATTCTCCCGGTTGAAGTCCCACTCTAGATTTGACTTCTGCTCATACCGTTTCTTCAGATGCTCAAGCATGTCCTTCTCTGACTGTGCAGACTGGGGATGGGGACGGACTATGATGGTGAAGCCAGTCTCTACCAAGGGATCGAGAAGCTCCTGCCCATACCGAGAAAGGATGCCACTCTTCCCCCAGGATGGGGCTACAAGGACCGTGAAGGGATGCTCTTCCTCAATCTTGAGTGACGACACCTTCTCTGCAAGGACATCCAGATAGGGGCATCCTACAACTTCAAGCTCTTTCACCTGTATCCCCCGTTGGCCTTCCAGCAATCTGATATGGGCTTTCTGGTATTCACCGGAAAGTAGCACCGAATCAAAATAATCCAGACCAAAGAGACGGTAGCTGGTAGCATCGTCAACAGCGTGCATGAGGTGGGAGTAATGCTTCACGCCCCTGGAACGTTTGAGTTGGTATACATCAAGACCGGGGGTGGTCATGAGGCATACATCCGCCTCAAGGAAGTTGAGGCGGGTGAATGCCTTGTTTCCCTCCCCTATGAACTCTGGCCTAACATAGGTGTACTGTTCTGAAAAGACAGGATCCTTCTCTGAGGAAGTATAGAACACTACAGGCACCTGTCTCTTCTCAAACTCCTCTACAATCGGCTTGAAGACATTCCAGTACCGGTCTCCTTCAGAGTAGATGACGAAGGGATAGCGGTCCCCATTGGCTACTGCCTTTCCTCCTGAAAGTACAAACTTCAACTTTAGGAAGGCCGCTTTACCGACAAAGTAGAGCATTGTCACCAAGCCTATGACAATGGAGAAAAGCATGCTTCCCGTACCGGGGTCTATATAGAATACCATCATCTTATAATACTTCCTTACTCAGTTCTTAGCGTTCTATTGGAGCCCAGTTCGATTCTTCAAAGATATTGTCATGAACTGTAAAACTCATTGTATAATTTTTATCAAATTTAGTATTTTTTGGGTTAGGCATCCAATCGGCTTTATAGGCATGCACCAAACTCTTGTCAACCTCTTGAATCAGGTCTTTCTTAGTAAATGGATTGAGAGTAGAGACACCAAGACCTTCAATTGCAAGAATCGGTGCATCAGCATTTGTCATAAAAGTTGGATCTGTGACATAGTCGCCGACCGCTCTAAAATCTTTCACAAGGAGCAAAGGATTAAATTGAGAGTACAAAGAATTGTTCTGGCTGAAGTCATCAAATACAGGGGTTTCCAACTCATACCCATGATCAGCAACTAGTATTATCCGTGTATTGTCATACACTCCCATTCTCTTTAATTCCTCAAGCCATAATCCTATTCGCTTTATTGAGGCAGCATTTACGTGATAAGACCCAGTTTGTTTCTCTGTTAAGCCAGAAAAGGGGGTTTTTGAATTGGTCACAACACTTACATGCTCATATTCTGGGGCTTGCAACAGCCTTGGAGAATGTGGGGTCTCATTTGTAATAATTGAAAAAGTATTCCCTTTTGCCTTTGTTTCAGTCAGTTTGCTTAGATAGTATAATTCAGTATACGAGTCTAAAAATCCTTCATCATCATTATATGAATGTTTCATTGAAAAATATTTACCTTCGTCATATATGATTACACGCATACTAGGTGGTGCCAGCTTAAAAATACTAAAAATAGGGAGATATTTTTTTGTGATGACACTAGAATCAGAAAAATCATCATCCCCAGAAGAATGCTCGGTCCTAAAGGGCAGAGTATAGTTTCCAAGCACATTCATTGCGCGTATCTCAGGATACGGTCTAAAAGGACTTAGATCTCCGGACCAAACATAATTTGAAAACGGGGGATCTGTTACAGTAACAGAGTAACCCGCATCAAGAAAGATCTTTGGAAGGACAAGCAATGATTCATTATGCACATCTATAAGCTTGGTGCCTCTTGCTTCCATATTGTCAGGAGTATATTCATACCCTCCCAACATTGCAGGTGCGCCCGTTGTAGTATGGGCGCCGAATGAAACAGTATTGGGATAATATACAAAACCTTGATACTGGTCCATTAATTTAGGTGACTGATTCATGATATAGGGGAAATATGCACTCAAAGCCCGGTCGAGGAATATGAATACAACATTATTCCCTTCTTTGGATAGGTCCACAATCGGTCTCATATCATCTGCATGAATAGTGTTTTTTTGGTTCTCAACAAGATTTCCCTGATGTTTTTTAAAGCTACTGTGAGTAATCCCCATGTTGTACACACCAGAAGCCAGCGATGCTAAAACCAAAACAGTCAATGCACCTGAGACAATCTTGGTCCTATCATTCTTGAATAACAAAAGGATGATGCCAAAACTACCAATTCCAGCAGCCAATGATCCATATGACAGTGCAGCAGAAGGAATTAAAAAGCCTGTATTATCAAATTGTATAAATGAGTTTACAACACTGTAATTCCCACTAAAGACAAATACATTAAGCAAGGAGGAAACGGAAAACCCTACCAAGAGAATCGTAAACAGAGTTTTTACTTTATCGCTAAATAACCCATAGATAACAACAGGCCAAGCACAAAAGATACCAAAGAAAACCACAAGAGAATAAAAAATCAAATCCAAGGGATTATCAACTGAGCCTAAAAATGAAAACTCAATTGGAGATGAAGCTATCAGATTTGAAGGAATAACCAGTCCGCATAGAAGCCAGAGGAATGTACAGGAAAGAAAAAAAATCGTCTTTCTTCGTTTCTTATTTTCTGCCCAAGAGGCCAAATATTGCACATGGATATAATCTATCAGCCTTAGCACTTGTAAAGAAAAAATGAGCACAAGACAACCCAATACAATAATGAGTCTCTTAGTATTGGTCATGCCAGGATTCAGGTACATAAACATACTACCGGCAAGAACCCCAAAAGAGGCAAATCCAATGCTCACCACTTGCTTTACATGCTTTAGTTTTTGCAGGCTATTCTTCACTAATGAGAAAATATTATTCAGAGTCCAATACAAAACTAACCCTGCTGGAGAAGTGTACAAGAGAGCCAGAAACAACAATGCCATCGCATACAGCTGAACCTTCTCTCGCAAAGGAAAGCCTTTTGTATAGATTGCACCTGCAACCACATTGATGAATGTCATTACTATAGGAAGCAGATTTATTCCAATACCATTAACCACTAAAAGGTTATCAGGTTTTCCCAAATCCTTGATGAATAGAAACCCAACACCTTGTAAGAGTTCAAAATTTGAAAGGAAATGAAATGCAGCAATAAAAAAGGGAATCTGAATCAAAAGACTTACTGAGCTTCTGAGTACATACATAGGATGGTAATGATTTTGTCTATAATATGTTGAAAGCAACATGAATTGCTCATCACCCTTGAAGGTTGATTTTATGCGAGTAATCCCTGGTTGTAACTTCATCCTTTTGTCACGTTCGGTCTTTTGAAGTTTATCGGCAATTAGATATAACGGTAGGGCTAAAACATTAATAGCTATACTGACACCGACAATCGCAAGACCAAAGCTAGAAAACCCTTTATAGAAAAAAGTAAAAATGAATTCTACCAACAATTCCAAAGGATAGATGATTGTATTATAAAGAAGAGCACCCATTATGATTTAATTCTCCAAAAGGCTAATATACACACGATTAGCCCTATATATTTTTTCAACTATAGCACAAACAAAGAGCAGAACATCCTCAGAAACGATACTAGATCTATCTTATACCAATAGGTGAAGATATTTCTTGAAATTGGAACCTTGCCTCAACTAATAGGGTATCCTTTGGAACTTTATAATAACCCAAGCAATAGGATATCCCAAAAAAACCAATACACGTTTGTACCAAGCATTTAGCCCATGCATGAGTTCTTTCATACCTGTATGAGAAAGCATGGCACATCTAGAAACACTTAGAAGTGCACGAAGGATTTTCTTATTATAGGTAATCTGATCAAAGCACTCATTAAGAAAAAACAAATAAACATAGTAATATGTCCGCCAACGTGTACTTGAATGCATCTTTCCCGCTGCCAGAGAATCTGGAGAGTCTGTATAATATATTCGAAAAACATCATTTGTACAGTATTGATCATACTTCTTATTGATCTTCTCCCAAACCATTCCCTCTGAGACAAACTTAGTATCTGAGAAAACAGGAAAGGGAAATTCTTGCAAGACACTAAGCTTCCTGCAACAAGATTTATCTTTAGGGTACTTTACAATTACCTTGTGTTGTGCCCTTCCCTTCAAATCATTTATTCCGGGAGGAAAGGGCTTTCCTACAAGTTCTCCCGTCTGACTATCAAAACAAAGACCCGAAACACACCAAAACCTATCATAATCCTCAGGAGGAATTCTTTCCCAATTTTTCTTAATCAGGGATAAGGCATTATCAGTCAGGGCATCATCAGAATCTATAATATGCACATAGGGGCTTTCTATAACATCTAGAGCATAATTCAGTGCAGTATGTTTTCCCCCATTTTCCTTATAATAATAGCTAATCGGAAATGTAGCAGTTTTCTGGTAGCCTTCAATCAGTTCCTTTGTTCCATCCGTTGAACCATCATCGACTACAACCCAATCAAAATCAGAAAACTCTTGTTTACATAAACTATCAAAGACTCTAGGCAATGTATGAACTCTATTATATGTAGGAGTCAAGACTGTAATATATGGCATTTATTTATCTCTCCTTCAACAATTGCAAATATCTATAATGCAGGTATTTATTTCATTCGTAATAATCATTGCATACCTGTTCGATGGTTGCTAGCCATTTTCTGGAAATAATACGGCTATCCAACTCTTCCCGAACTTTCACGGCCTCTTTCCCTAGCTCTCTTTTTAGTTCTTGATTTTCAATCAGTAAGATCATTGCCTCAGCTAATAGGCTGCTATTCATGCGAGGAACGACTAGCCCATTCTTCATATGAGTGATCAAAATACCATGGCCTTCGCTATAATCTGTTGAGATTACGGGCAATCCCATTGCCATCGCTTCCAACAAGGCATTGGGCATTCCTTCAAAATCTGAAGAAAGCACAAACATCTCTGCGGTTTGTAACTTTGTAAATATGTCTTTCTCTATCCCTGGAAGAAAAACACAATGGCCAAGATTGTTCTGTTGTATCTGCATCTCCAATTCCTCTCGCAAATCCCCTTCCCCATATATTGTCAAACTATAGTCAGGATGTATGCTAGCAACTTTGGAAAAAGCCTCTATCAGGAGAGCATAATTCTTTTGCAATGATAACCGTCCAACACTGATAATCTGCTTTGTCTCATTTATTGTGGTATTGGGTGCAGGGATGTCTTCCAAATAAAGAGGATTTCCAATGACTGTCCCTTGTACAGTCTTCTTAGGATAATAGTATGACATTGCACTTTGTGTCTGAAAAATAGCACTAGTTACACAATGTCGATAGACAAATCGAATAATTCTCTTTTCCCATCCACTAAACGAAGTTGATGTGTTGGGGTCATTCCGTTCTGATATGATAAAAGGAATCTTTAACCCTACAGAAGCAATTGCTGCAATAGTTCCAGAATAAGACATCATTCCTAAGATGACATCAGGCTTTTCATCTTGAATTGTTTTTCTCAGACGCCTAGTAAGTGTATAATAGCGAAATAATGGATTCGGTTTAGAAGACTCATCAAGCTGGATGCAGTTAACACCTTTCAGTAGAGGATATGCTATATCAGTATTCATCAACGTGATGATGGTTAATTCATTCCCCTGTAGAAAAAAAAAGTTTGCCAGATAAGATGTAACCCTCTCTGCTCCACCATATGACATCCCTGTTATCACAATAGCAATTTTCTTTTTCATCATACTCTTCCGCTTCTTGCAAGTTGAAAATCTCGGACAATGCTTTTTGCAGAAAGATATATCCCATGATGAAGGAAGACCAAATCCACATAATTCCTAAGAGAAGGTTCTAGAAAGAAAGCATATCTTTTCTTACTCCCTAGTATAATTTTATAAATATTTTCTAAGATTTGTTTCTGGTTGGGTGTAGGATGCTTTTCTATAAAAGATTTTTCAAACTCCATTAGCAGCAATATTTCCGAGACATTTTTCATAATCCCTTCAGCAGAAGGTGCTACAAGAGGAGAATTGTTGGTTTCATGTCTTCGAAATTTAATTGACCTATAGTTAATGAGATATAGTGAATTTTTTAATAGCCCCATATAGGACAAGAAGGCATCATGAGACATTTTCTCATCCCAATACGAACTAACTTGTTCAAAGAATGACTTTTTAAAACAATAGGTACACCCGGGCCTTAATGTGGACTGAAGATTCTTACGACTAGGAAGGACTCTTCTTACCTTTCTGTTATCTGAATGAAAGCGAGACCTTCTAGAAACAGGAGCTCCTCCCTCTACAACATACGGGAAGTAATTAGACAGAAGCACGTTGCAATCAGGTCTTTCTTCGAGGGTTTCCATCATTATTTCACACTTATTCTCAAGCCAAATATCATCTTGGTCACACAAGAAAATTACATCGCCTTTTGCCTTAGGGATGTTATACATATAGTTCTTCTTCCACCCAAGGTTCTTTTCATTTATATGAAGAGTCCACCCTAGGTTGTGCTTTTGTATATATCCAGAAACTATAGCAGGGGTTCCATCTGATGAGCAATCATCAAAGATGAGAACTTCGTGAGGAGCAAGCGTCTGAAGCCTTAATGAATCAAGCTGTTCCTCTAAAAACTTCGTACCATTATATGTTGTCATTACGATTGAATAGTTCATCTTATTCCCATACTTGTTATTTTTTGCGGACATACATAGGCAACGACCAGATTACCTCTTAGAACACTGCTTTGCAAGGTCACATAACTGTCAATCAGAATTCAGCTTTGGATTTCTTTCAGACTAACCTTGCGCTTGCGAACAGCCACTATCCTTTGAAAGACCTTAAGGGTCTCTTTAAATTCTTGCAAGTGACTGAAAAATAGCAAATAGACCACATTGGGAACAATTGCACAAACCAACATTGAAACCATCAGAGCGAAAAAAGGGTTGTTGATAGCAATAAAAGAGAGGCAACCGAACGTTGCAGCCCCTGACGCAATAGTCACGAGGGTATACTTAAAATATTTTGAAAAATACTGGGTCAGTGGCATTTCAAACCCGAACCGGAAAACCACATAAGGCTCGATCCAAAAACACGTAGTCAGAGTACTCACAGAAGTTCCAATCAAGACACCGATGATTCCAATCCTTCTTGCCAGGACTATTGATACCAGCAAATTGACTCCAGCTTCAAACAGGGGCTTATAGCGGTCATACCAGAACAATCCCAATGAATCCTTGAAAGTAAGTACTGGTTTTCTCATACCTGAAAGGTAGTAGTTCAAGGCGATCACAAATACGATACTTTGTGGAAAGAGATATTGCTCCCCTAACCATAAGGAAATAAAAGGATTGTACAGGGCAAATAGGCAAATGGCTGTAAAGCCATACACCCAGGCTGATATAAAATTCAACTGATCAAACACTGGCTTACTACCTACGGCCTCTTTCTCTGCAGAAAGATTCCCAATGCTCGCAGTTATGGAAGAATAAATAATGCCAACAATACCACCTACTGCAGCTTGAATCATTGTGTAGTTTGCATACAAGCCAGCACTAGCTAGATTAACAAATTTTACTAAAAGGATATTGTCAGTTCCATTGACCAAAACGGTCCCAACCTTGTGAAATGAAAGGGCAATGATATTCTTCTTGATCTTGCCTCTTTCATCTCTGGATAAGGGGATCTCTGCTTTTTCTCTTAGATAAGGATATAGAGCATGAACTTTTATGTTTATCGCTAAGTTTTCACCAATAGTGCAAACAAGCATAACCACAAGAAATAGAATATAATTTCTTGTGCCAACCAGTACCAATATCTGTAGCAAATGTTTTACTACTTGAAATCCAAAAAAATACACTGAATCAATATATTTCTTCTGGTCCGCTATAAGGACTGTTCGCTTATACCCTAAAAAGTAACTGCTTGCAGAGTTGATCACATACAGCCAGTAAATGAAGTACAGATGTGGTATATCCGGAACATCCTTCATCAGAAAGTGAAGAAAGGGAGTAAATGACAACCCTATTAGCAATACCAACGTTCCGATGAGGAAGTATGCGTTTCTATACAATTTCATGAGTGCCTGAATTTTTTGGGTTTCATTGAATGCAAGCGGTTTATATAAACTATAAGAAATTGCGGCACCGACACCCAACTCGGCCAAGGAGAGCATCGTAAGAACATTGGAAAACAATCCAGAGAGCCCCAAATAATCAACTGACAAGAATACCACAAAGATTTTACGGGCAATGAAGCTACTGATATAGCTTAGGATGAGTCCAATAGTTCCAAATTTTATGTTTCTTACTGAATTAGCTAATCTTGACAATTCAAAACCTCTTAACGAACTTGTTTCCTTAGGTAACAGCTAGGCAAATATATGGAATCCCTCATGCAAATCAATCAAATTGCTATTCTCCTGCGCGAAAATCTGGACGGCCATTTGTCCAATGGCCTCCAATGGTAGCATGATCCTTGTAGTATTGTTCTTCTTCGGAAGGATCACTGACGCTAAAATACCATGGCAGATGATGAGCTGTATATGGATAGGCTGTTCTAATCATTTTAAAACAAGCAGGTTTGCTAATCCTTGCATAGGGTCTATGTAAGGCAAAAGTGGTATCAATTGAAGCAAGAAATGAAATATCATCAAGCTTATGCTCCCAATGTTTCTGTTCCCAAGCTATCACTTCATCTTTCTTTTCATACTTATCAGGAAGATCATCTATTGCAAGAGAAAAGCCCACTTTTTGAACAAGAGGATATTTCTGTAATAGTGAAAAGAACGTTTCCATAAAATTATCAGGACAATCATCAACAGGAACTACGTCCGGGTCAGTATATACGAAATAGTTTTTTCTGATCGATTTATAGAGATCAGATAATTCCAATGCTTTATAGCCCAAGTTCTTCTCCAAAAATATGATTTTACAATCTAAGGATGCATAATACTCCAACAGGGGAGGATAGGTAGAAGCATTATCCAAGACAATTATATTCTGGTATCCCCTAACTTGAAGCCAGTCAATCTGTTCTTTTAAGAAAGTAAATCTATTCCTGTTATTAATGATGATGGGAATCTCTTTATATTTGGGATTTTTGATAAAAAATCCCAATACATAATTTCGTATGGCAATAAAACCGTTATATTTTTTATACAGTACATCATGCATTGTCACAGCGCTATTCCTTTATCCAAACATCATCAAATTACATATTGAAACAAAAAATCAGGTACCCAAAAATTCCTATCCGCTATCATCAATCCTAGTATTGTATCAAGAATCAAGCAAGCAGTTACAAAATTAGCACATCAAATCAGCGGAGCAGAGTCTCTTTAACAAGCTCCAAATATCCAGCCCATCTGCTGAACAGTAAAAAATTTGCGACCGCTATCACGCCTATCCCCAAAACACAGAGGGGTAGTTTTCGTAGTGTTATGGTTTTCCCTAACGTAATATGTTCATCCGAAGTTGTTCCAATAAGCGTATACAAAAGAGGGGGGATTATAACGACAAACAAAACGTCTATCACCCTGGTGACAATTGGAAGGAAGCCGAACAGGCCTGCAATGATACTGACAACCAGGATCGCATTTAAGTTTTTCTTTTGTTGTTTGGAGATAGTATCATTAAAACAAAAAGTCAGATATACAAACTCAACCATGAAAAATAGGATTGTCTTTAGAAAGCTGCTTCCACGATAGTCAAGCGACAAATGATATTCGATAAAACTCGGGAAAGAGACTTGTGTAGCTAGAAAACGGGTAAATTGAATCACCAAGCCCACAAAAAAATCAAAAACCCGAAGAATGTATAACCCCATAATTGATAAGGAAATAATCCTATAGGTTCGGATTTTTACAGTAGGTAAAAACAAATAGGATACTAGTACGATAAGGAATATTAGTGCTGAGCTATGAAAACTGAAAGCCAGCAAGAATGAAATCAATCCAAAGATATACCGTTTTCGATAGATCATCGCATAGCTTAGCATACAAAATGAAATAGCCAATCCAGAACGTAGCACAATCCCAGTGTACATGAATCCATAGTATGAAACAAACAAGATGAACGCAGGAAGAACCCTATATTGGGTTGTAGGAGCATCATTCATACTTGTTGAAATAAGTATTGCAGCAAAAGTACCAACCCCAACGGTGAGTAACGCTACAATAAAAAAGAAAACTTGGTATGAAGATGATATCAAGCTAGTCACTTTGCAAAGGTTGGCAAAACCTATTTCCATATCGCCGGCAGCTCCAAATTCAGGCCTACCAAATCCAAACGTAAATTGGTATGAGTCCATGTAGTTAAAGAGATCAATATAAGGGATAGTGTCACGAACGGTACTTGGCCTAAAAGCAATCATGCACAAAAAGGCAAAGAAGAGTATTCCACTAACAAAATGATCTAGTCTAACCGAACCCAAACGTGTAGCAAAGTAGGCTATTAGCGTCACTAAAAGAAAAGCAACATTCAACATATAGAAAGCCATAGGAATCCCCTTAGATGTACTATCGTATAAAGTCCAATCAGTATCCGCTTAAACTGTTCTCACTATTTTCAATCGGAGACATGAAAGTTCTTCTTCTTTGTGATCAAATACAGAAATTCTCGATCTCGTGGTTCACGTATGTAATCCTTTTGGCATAAGAAAACATAGTGCGAAAAAACAACTCCTCGATACAAACAAACCAATGCCTCTGCTACCTTCCCACCGAGTAGTACTCCACCCCAGCTTCTTTCATCTTCGCTGGGTCAAAGAGGTTCCTTCCGTCGTAGACCAAGGGAGTCCTCATCAGACGCTTGAACTCTGAAGGAGCAAACGCTTTGATCTCCTTCCAGTCGGTGAAGATGAAACAGACCTGAGCACCAGAGAGGGCTTCCTCGATGGTGGGGGCATACTCCCTCTCAAAGGAGTACTGCCTCTTGCAGTTCTCCTGGGCAACCGGATCAAATGCTGTGATTCGTGCACCATGATCCAGAAGGAGCGGGATGTTGTACAAGGCAGGGGACTCCCGAAGATCGTCAGTCCCTGCCTTGAAGGCAAGACCAAGCACTGCAACCTTGATACCATCGAAGGTAATCATTCGCTTGCAAGCCTTACGGTACAGCAGTGTCCTTTGGGTAGTGTTTACTGAGACCGCTGCAGCAACGGTCCTAAGGTTGTAGCCATGCTGCTGTGCAAGGTATTCCAGTGCTTTGGTATCCTTGGGGAAACAACTCCCCCCATAACCAACCCCTGCCTTGAGAAAGCGGGAACCTATACGTTCATCATAGGCCATGCCACGAGCAATATCCTCTATGTCAGCACCTACCAATTCACAGAGGTTGGCCAGGTCGTTCATGTAGGAGATCTTAAGGGCCAGGAAGTCATTTGCTGCATACTTGCTCATCTCAGCACTTCTGTGGGAGATAGCAACAATGGGGAGGCCGAAAGGGGCATAGACTGCACGAAGCGCAGACTCTGCCTTTTCGCTTTCCACCCCGATAATGATGCGCGTTGCGTGCATCATGTCGTGCACGGCTGAGCCCTGGGCAAGGAACTCAGGGTTGGATGCCACTTCAACCGAGACATCCTTCACCAAGGAGTCCTTGATGAACTGCTCAACCTTGTCATTGGTCCCTACAGGGACTGTTGACTTGACGACAACCAGGCAGTCATGCTCAACACTCTCAGCTATCTGGCGAGCTACGGTCGCCAGATAGCTGAGGTTGGCTGAACCGTCAGGGAGCTCTGGTGTCCCTACCCCGATGAAGATAACATCTGCAGAGGCATAGGCACGTGTATAGTCAGTGGTAAAAGAGAGCAAGCCAGAGGAAAGACCTTCTTGCAGAAGTTCTTCCAAGTCCGTTTCATAGATAGGGCTGATGCCACTACGAAGCATCTCTATTTTCTTTGGGTCTACGTCAACACAGGTGACGGTATGCCCTACATGGGCAAAACAGACTCCTGCAACAAGACCGACGTAGCCGGTACCGGCTATGGTGAGGTTCATATAAAAGCCTCCGATTTTCTATTACGAAACATTATTCTTTTCAACGGATACATATGGCAACAAAGTATCTTTTGCACTCATGGAGATCTCACAATCAAGCTCTGGCCACTTAATACCAATGCTAGGATCATCCCAAGCAATCCCCCCCTCATCCTCGGGGTGGTAGTATTCATCACACTTGTAGGTAAACTCCGCTACATCCGAAAGAACCAGAAACCCATGGGCGAAGCCCTTGGGTATGAAGAACATGTTCTTTCTCTCTGCTGAAAGCACCTCTCCAACATACTTGCCCCAGGTGGGGCTGCCCTGCCGAAGGTCAACGGCAACGTCAAAGACCTCGCCGGTAATGACCCGCACCAACTTGGCCTGGGGATAGGTCTTCTGGAAGTGGAGGCCCCGCAGCACGCCCTTGCGTGACATGCTCTGGTTGTCCTGCACGAACTCACAGAAAATGCCGGCCTTCTCAAAGTCGGCCTTGTTGTAGGTCTCCATGAAGTAGCCGCGCTCATCACCGAACACCTTGGGCTCAATGGTGAACACCCCTTCTATCCCTGTCTTGTTGAATGTGAACTGTCCCATTACCTGTTACCTGCCTGCATACATCTGCTCGTAGTACTTCTGATAGGAGCCACTGGTCACATGCTCCATCCACTTCCTGTTCTCAAGGTACCACCCGATGGTCAGCTTGATCCCGTCCTCAAACATTATCTCAGGCTCCCAGCCAAGCTTGTCCCTGATCTTCTGTGGATCTATGCCATACCGCCTGTCGTGGCCCTTGCGGTCCACCACATGCCGTATGAGGGCCTCTGAGACTGTGGGGTCTATAGTGGTCCGCACATACTCGATGATGCTCTTCACTATGAAGACATTGGGCCGTTCGTTGTGCCCACCCACATTGTAGACCTCCCCGCTGGTGCCTTTCTGCAAAACCATGTCTATGGCCTTGCAGTGGTCAGCAACATAGAGCCAGTCTCGTACCTGCATCCCATCCCCATAGACAGGAAGCTCCTTGCCGTTCAGGCAGTTGTTTATCATAAGCGGAATGAGCTTCTCGGGGAACTGGTAGGGCCCGTAGTTGTTCGAACAGCGGGTTATGTTCAGCGGAAGCCTGTAGGTGTCCCCATAGGCCTGCACAAACAGGTCAGCCGCGGCCTTGCTCGCAGAGTAGGGGCTATGCGGATCAAGGGGGGTTGTCTCGGTGAAAAAGCCTTCAGGGCCCAAGTCGCCATACACCTCGTCGGTGGATACCTGCAGGAACTTCACCCCAGGTCGGTAGGTGTCATCACCTGTCTGCCAGGCGGCCTTGGCAAGGTTCAGCAGGTTCAAAGTACCCATCACGTTGGTCCTTGCAAAGACATCAGGGTCCTTGATGGAACGGTCCACATGGCTTTCGGCTGCAAAGTTCACCACATAGTCAATGGGATATGACAAGAATATCTTCTCTATCGCTTCCTTGTCACAGATGTCTGCCTGTACGAACACATGCCTCTTGTCATCCATGACAGAGGCGAGGTTCTCCAGGTTCCCTGCATAGGTAAGCTTGTCCACATTGACGATGAGGATGTCCTCATGCTTTTCAAGCAGGTAGTGGATAAAGTTGGAACCGATGAATCCGGCCCCTCCTGTCACCAGGTAGGTTTTGCTCATTGCATACGCTCCATCATAAGGTATTTTTCCATAAAGCTATCGAGGGCGACTTTCCAGTCACGCATGCTGTCCCCGATAGTTGCCCGAAGACGGTTATTGTCTAGGGCTGAGTAGGCAGGACGCTTTGCAGGACGGGGAAACTCTGCAGTACTGCAGCCATGCACAGGAACCTCAAGACCAGCATCAGAGACAATCCTAGATGCAAAGTCAAACCAGCTCACAGGCTCCCCATTGCACGTACAGTGAAAGACTCCTGTCTCTGTTGATGCACCAAGGGCCAGAAGCTGATAGGCAAGATCCACGGCACAGGTGGGGTTCCCCACCTGGTCGCTGACCACAGCAAGGCTCCCCTTCTCCCGGGCAAGACGGAGCATGGTCTTCACAAAGTTGTTACCCACATACCCATAGAGCCATGCTGTACGGCAGATACAGCTGTTGGAACAATGAGAGGTAACAAACATTTCTCCAGAGAGCTTGGTACGGCCATAGGCCGTATTGGGGGATGGCACATCACTTTCCCCATAGGGACGGTTTCCCGTCCCTGAGAATACATAGTCAGTGGATACATGCAAGAGACGCGAGCCGTACTGCTCACAGGCGATGGCAAGATTCTTAGGCCCTAGGGCATTCACCTGGTAGGCACCATCCTCGTTTGTCTCACAGCCATCCACATTGGTCATGGCGGCACAGTTGAAGACAAGAAAGGGAGTATGCAGAGCAAAGAAAGAGAGCACAGCAGGCAGGTCTGTGATGTCCAGCTCATCGGCGTCTACAGGAACAACCTTGCTTTGGGCATAAAAAAGGGGAAGCGCACCCAATTCGGATGTTCCTTCCCCAAGTATTTTTGTCAGTTCATTGCCAAGTTGTCCCTTGGCACCTGTAATCAGTATGTTCATGTAGCCATATTAGTATTGTATCTTCCCTTCCGCAACCCTTTTCAGGTGTTCCCCATAGGGACTCTTGCCATAGCGGGAGGCACTGACAAGGAGTTCCTCCTTGGTTGTCCAGCCATTGTTGAAGGCTATCTCCTCGGGAGCCGAGATCTTGATGCCCTGTCTCTTCTCGATCATACGGACAAAGTCAGCAGCATCGACAAGGCTGTCCATAGTCCCTGTATCAAGCCAGGCAAAGCCACGGCCAAGAAGCTGGACCTTCAAAGTGGCATCCTCAAGATAGAGGCGGTTCAGGTCAGTAATCTCAAGTTCACCACGAGTAGAGGGTTTCACTTGCTTGGCAAAAGAAACCACCCTGTTGTCATAGAAGTACAGGCCTGTAATGGCATAGTTGCTCTTGGGTTCCTTGGGCTTCTCCTCAACGCTGACCACATTGCCTGAAGGATCAAACTCCACAACCCCGAACCTTTCAGGATCGGGGACGAAGTAGCCGAAGACTGTGGCCTTGCCTGATTGGGCGTCACGGACAGCAGACCTAAGCAAGGGAGAGAACCCATTGCCATAGAAAATGTTGTCACCAAGCACCATGGCACAACAATCATTGCCTATGAATTCTTCTCCCAACAGGAAAGCCTGTGCCAAGCCGTCAGGGGAAGATTGCACCTTATAGGAAAGGGATATACCAAATTGGCTTCCATCACCCAGAAGATGCTCAAACCTAGGAGTATCGTCAGGTGTGGAGATGATCAGGATATCCTTGATGCCTGCCAGCATAAGGGTGGAAAGGGGATAGTAGATCATGGGCTTGTCATAGACAGGCAACAGCTGCTTGCTGGTTACCATGGTAAGGGGATAGAGACGGGTTCCTGCGCCTCCGGCTAGAATAATTCCTTTCATTGCTACCTCCTCTGATAAAATCTAAAAAAACATACCATACTACTTGTATCAGGACTCTTTATCAAAAATTGGAAACCAAGAAGAATTTTTAAAAACCAGACAATCTTTTTTTATCCTGTTTCTGTATCCTGTACTTCTCCCACATAAAAGGCCTACCAAACATGGTATTAAACACTATTCCAAGGATTGGCACCTTAGTAACAGAAACAGTTGCAAGCAATTGTTTCATTGCTTTCTTTGATGCTATGCCTTGACGTATATTCAGTACAAGACCTGTTGAATTCTTTGCAACTGCCAATAGGTTTGAAGGTGATCTGAATGTAGGTCCATCTATGAGAATGATATCATATGCTTCAGCGGCTGTTTGGACAGTGCTTGAAAAGGCTTCAGAATTCAGAATTATTGACAATTCATGAGGTTCGCCATCGATAGATGCCAGGTGAAGCAATGGCAGTTTGGTATCTGTCTTCTTTACTGCACCCAAATCCATGTCCTCTAAAGATACTTTTTTAACAGAGGTGTCTGAAGCTACGATAGAATCGTAGATATTAGGATACATTGTCTCTTCACTGTTAGTTCCAATCATCAACACTTTTTTACCATTTTTCATTATGGAAAGAGCAAGATTCAAGACTATTGATACACCAGACTCTCTATATCCCAAACTTGAAAAGCAATAGACATTACCACCATTCGAAGTGCCACCATGCTGCACGATGCCAGCTAATTGACTAAAAGCTTCAGAGGTTCGACCTGCAAGACTAATAAATATACCTAATTCAATACTTGAATGATTATTGTTTCTCTGATTTTTGGGAATAGTAGTCCAAATTGGAATTTGTTCTCCAACAAATTTTTTTATTCCAAATTCATCAATAAGCGAATCTGAAAAAGTATCATACAGGAGAATACATAAAAACCCTAGAGCTAAACCCAAAAACAAACCCAATGCTAGAATAAGAAGAGTAGGGGTATTTCCATCCAAATCTTTAATTTGCACAGGTTCAACAACAGAAGTTGGATTTAAAGCAATAGATCTATTTTCTTCAAATGATTTGAGCTGGTTGGTATATTGAAGTACTTTGCCTTTATATTGATTTAGATCATAATTTATCTTTTCTTCAATCAAGGCAATAGATCTGAACTCTTTTAAAGAGTCAAAATAATATTGTTTTTCATCAGCAAGGAAAGAAACTTTTACACTACTAGTAATTTGAGGAAGAAAAACTTCAGCCTCAGCTTGTCCTTGTATCAAGGAGAGATGATCTAGCAAAGCAAGCTTGCTTTTTTCAAGGTTTTCCCAATAAAACCCACCAGGGGAATCTTCACTCACCACTTCATTGGCCTTAGTCTGTTTAATTAGTTGGGCAATCTGAAAATAAACAAGATTACTGTACTCCTGTGTATAATTCTCAACAAGACTAACACTTGTTGGGTCTACAATCCTCAGAACTCCTAAAGTTTTTAAACCATCTTCAGCAATTATATTAGGGTCAACCTCCCGTAATAGTATTTCTAAAAAGTTAAGTATTCTGTGGTAGGAACTATTATTAGCATTATATTCTACATATATCGGTCTAGATTGTAACTCATCCCTAGCTAGTTCTGCTTCTACGAGACTGCTCTCTGCTTGTCTTAGCATTGTTTTAAGCAAGCCATGTTCTTTATCCAGCTGTTCATCTGATATCTCTGATAGCTTCGCATCAAAGGCAGTGTGCAAGGCAGCAATAAAAGCATTGGCAAAATCTTGATTGACATGCTCAAAGGAAACTGTAACTTGGTTGGTATTTTCGATTTCAGATAGTTCAATCTTTAAAAGCAGGTTTTTAAATTTTTTCTCTTCAAGCAACAAATCACTGTAATCAGTGCCATCTTTGCGTGTATATGCACCAAGTTCCATAGAACCCAAAGCTTTGGCCACAACACCAGTACTAGTAAAATATTGTATTTCATTCACAATACCTGTAGAGGCTGACTTGTTTCCAGTATTTTGCACCAAACTCGCTATAGGCTCTACCGTTATCGTAGTGGTCGCCGTATATGAAGGTGTACTAATCAACGCATATCCTAAACTTAAGGCTACTACGCCTACAACCACAACCAACAATAATACAATATGATTTTTTACAATACACAGTAATTCGGCAATACCGTTACCTTCAGAATATGACTTATCCATTCATGAACCCTCTTTTCCATTAATTACATAATATTCGTTATATACATGAATTTCCAGCAAACGAGTAAACCACTCGAAAATATTAGGGATTTTTCATGGATACCGACCACTATTTGCTGAAATCAACACCAGTCACTCAGCTATTGAAACCCTTCAATATGGGGCCACAGGGGTGTGGTAAGAATTTTTATCGGGAATTATAGCTCAGCTTACAATACCACCCACTCAAAACAGAAGAAAGGCCCAGAAAAATCAAAAATATTCTTTTACTCTTGAGAATACTACGCTGAATTCTGACTTCGTATGAAAAAGATGTTTTGCAATAGCCTGCATCATCTCAAAATCATTTTCATGATCCAAATCCAATACAGCTGTATCAAACATTTTAATAATATCACAGTTACCTTCAAAAATATTTTTCCCACTTTTCAGAAACGCTGGAGAATAGGCATACAATGAAGCATTCATGTCGAATATCTCTGGAGCTTCTTGTCTCGTGTTAAAATCTGAGGAAAGCACCCGTTCATATCCAGTTCTTGTTTTTTTCACCATGTTGAAATAAGGATTTCTCCTAGCATCAGTTACAGAAAAAACCACATCGGCTGTTGATTGATTTTTCTTCTTGATGATAGCCCCAATATCATCAACGGTTCTCAAAGGGGCAGTAATATCTAAATCCAGTATTATATCGTATTCTTTACCAGTTTTCTTTTTCATTTCATGCAGACAATTCTGAATAACCATCACTTTGGGAGTATTGTCCAAGCCCAATGCATCTTCTCTTTGAATTATTGAAACAGAGGGGATTTTTTCTTTCGAAAATAAGCCTATCAGTTCAGCGCTGTCTGTATTTACTACGATATCACAATTGATGCCTGGATTCTTTTCCATGAACAGGTCCAAAGCTGCTAGGGTATAATATGGCAATGGATACCCAAGAAAATCTCTGATGTTCTTATTCTTAATACCCTTTGATCCAGCCCTTCCACAAATCGTACATAAAATATTCATTCCATTACTCCTTTGGTAGCAATGCACAAGGTCTTCAAAGCTGCAGCTATTGTATTGGTATTTTCAGAGGTACCCTCGAGCACAGAAAAAAATTGCTCAATCTCTTTTCGCTGATAGTCATTCCTTGATTCCTCGAAGTGAATAGTCTTGCCAGTCTTCAAATACCGAATCTCATTCTTTAAAAGATCACCTACAATCGTATCATCAGAGGAAAAGAGCTGAATCTCCCGAATGGGTATACGGCCAAAATAATCCAAGTGGATCTCTACAGTAAGATTAGGATATTTGGCGATATAAATTGAAAGATCATCACTGTTGATCTCAAGATTTGAAAATGTACCCCTAATATTCGTTACCTGTTCAGGAAATCCCAAAAGATAGATGAGATAATCCCATTCATGTATCAAATCGATAGAAACACCACCCCCAAATTCCTTATGGGCACTATATGATTTTCTATAGTCTTGAGGAGGTCTCCATTCCGGAAGATAGCTTGAACATATTGCTCGTACTGAATATACGTTAGTGAGGTCATATTGTGTCTTCATATACTGGACCACTTGGCTATATCGCAAAGGGCAAGCGACATAATAAGTCATGTTTGGATCCAGATTCAGCTCTTGTAGAGAAAGGCTTGAAGAATCAAAAACCGGCTTTTCAATGAACATATGCTTTGTTTTGGATACATACTGTTTTATTGTAGCATAATGAAAGGAAGTTGGATTTGTTATGAATAATATATCATAATCATCTGGGACTTGTTCATATGCATAATATATATTAGCGATATTGGGCAGAATCTCGTTGCCGATAGCACCTCCCCTACCGCTTCGAATAACATCAATGCTGTAGGTACAACCCTTTTTCCCCAAAACTTCAACAATGTTATGCAGGTGTCTTGTTGCTATGGAACCTAATCCTATTATTCCAATTTTATAATCAACACTCATCAGATCCCTCAATCAAGTCAATCAAGCTTAGGGTTTTCTTATCTTTTTCAAAACTATACATTGGTTGTTCTTTTTCTTGCACCACTGCAAAAAAGGATTCGATTTCTCGATAATATGCATTCTCTATCACAAAGCTAGAATAACCTTCCAAACTATCAACCTTATCATATAGCTGAATATTGACATCCAGTTTTTGCTTGAAATCATATTCAAAGAGACCAGTGGGAGAACCGTTCCAGGTTAAATATACTTGCTCATTAAAAACCTCAAGGTTTCTCACAGCTTTTCTTGAGATGACGTCAACAGCCAACAAGCCCTTGCTTCCAGAAGAATGCTCTATCATCAAGATATAATTATCATCATACCCAATATCCAAACCACTGAGCCTATTTTTTTTGACTTGAACGTCAACGACATCACCAAACACCTCAAGCAACCAGGGAAGCTCAATGGCTAAAAGCTCTCTGCATCCGTTGGTTCTCTTTTCACCAACAAAGAAATTTGTATAATGCTCCCACGGATGCCAATCGGGAAGATACTGACCGACATGGTAGGTATAATTAAAGGGAGTGGCAGAAGTGGTCACAGCAGATCTGATATGCTTTATCTCTTCCCTATATAGAAAAGTTGATGAAAGGAACAAGACCAGATTTTTCTTTCTAGCTAATTCACAATTTGCTTCATATCCATCATCCACCAAATTCAATTCTGTGAAGACATGTAACCCATATTCCAAACAACTCGAAATTATTTCATTGTGTGATAAAGGGGATGTGCAAACAAAAACACATAGCAATTCTGTTAAGATGGGGATATCACAAAGGTTTTTATATGTAATGATTGAGTATTCTTCTTCACATTTCGTTCTCCGTTCCATGTTCAAATCAATCCCAATCACCTGAAAAGAGGAATCATATTTCTGAATCAACCGAATCCTTCGCCTACCCATGGAACCTAAACCGATCACTGCTATGTTCATGCTTCCATTACCTTAAGATCAAAAAACTGTTTCTTCAAATCAATAGTATCTTCTAACAAAACCTGCTTTATACAAGTTGCTATTAACTCTGAACTATTCCCATTCCCATAGGGATTGTCTGCCATTTTTACTTTTTCTTTGAACTCTTTGCTTAAGGCATATTTAATAGCCCTTTCTATATCATCAGAAACCGGTTTGCAGTTGATTATGCTAGCTGCCTGGAGCCTCCCCTTCTGGCGATCTCCAATATTAATTGTGGGGACATGTAAGCTGGGCACCTCAATTATACCACTTGAGGAATTTCCAATGACAAAAGCACTGTGTTTTACTGTTGAGAGATACCGCTTTGTACCTAAAGAGGCAAAGACTACTGCGTTCTTATGGGTAGCTACAAACTCATCAATCATTTCATTGATAACCCGACCATCAGCATCAGCGTTTGCCTTGGAAAAAACAAATTCCAAATCAGGATGTGCATGGAAAACATCAAGGATGGTCTTAAGCTGGATTGCAGAACTGTCCTTTTCCAAAGTCACCGGATGAAAAGTGACCATGACTAAAGGGTGGTCAAGCGAAAAACCCAAGAATTTTCCAAGACTAGCCCTATCAAGCAACTTCTCGTTCATAATATTTTCAATTCCAAGTGCACCCACATTATATACCCTTGAAGGATCCTCCCCAAGTTGGATAACTCGCTTTCTATACTCTTCAGTGCTGGTAAAATGGAGATAGCTCAGCTTGGTGATAGCATGTCGATAAGCCTCATCCACAGCTCCTTCAGTTGCTTCTCCACCATAGAGATGAGCTATGGGTATTCTTTGGTTCATTGCAACACAGCAGACAGCCAGAGTTTCATACCTATCGCCAAGGACAATCAACAAATCAGGCTTTAGATCAGCAAAATACTCAGAGAACCCTATCATGGCCAATCCCATAGACTTGGAAATGGATGATGGGGTGTCAGAGCTGAGCAAGATCTCTATCTTCTTGTCAATTTCTATATTGTCTTCCTCAATTTCCTTATATGTCAGCCCGAACTCTGGAGAGAGGTGGGCCCCAGTCACCACAACTCGGATATCAAACTCTCCAAGTTGCTGTAACTTCAGAATAAGGGGACGCAATAATCCATACTCAGCTCTTGTAGCAGTAAGAATGCTTATGATTTTTTTCATATTTCTATCAATTCATCCTCTTGAAAGCTTCTCTTGGAAACCTTGCCCAACACCTCAAACCATCGCATAGGACTAATTCCATTTCCAGGACGTTTTGTTGTTATGTTATCCTCAGAAAAGTTTTCCCCTTCCACAATGTGCCTACTTGCAATGATGCTTTTCCTAACAATGGGGATATTCTTGATCTCAGAAAGACTTGGCTTCTTCTCACCTGAACCCAAAGCAACCTCAATATTTCGTATGGCATTAACCATAGCCTTGAGCTCATCAGGTTCCAGGCTCGCCTTATGGTCAGGACCTTCCATCTGTCGATCAAGAGTGAAATGCTTTTCTATCACTGTAGCACCCAAAGCCACAGCTGCAATAGGTACCTCGATACCTTTTGTATGGTCAGAATATCCTACGCTTACATGAAATTCTTTTCTCAGCGTCTCCATTGCACGCAGGTTTACTTCTGCATAGGGCGCAGGATACTCGGTAGTGCAATGGAGAAGTGTGACCTCACCACAGCCATACTCTCTCAAGACCTTCAAGGCATCACTAATTTCTTCAATGGTGCTCATACCTGTAGACAATATGATGGGCATATGTGTTTGTGCGATTTTGATAAGATAGGGAAGATTGGTGATCTCTCCAGAAGGTATCTTCCAATACTTCATGTTCAGCGTTTGTAAGAACTCGATGCTATGAAAGTCAAACGGGGTAGATAAGAAGGAAATATCCCTTTCCTCACAGTATTGGGCAAGTAGAGCAAATTCGTCATATGAAAGTTCCAGCTTCTGAAGCATATGTAATTGGCTTTCATCATTCTTGGTTTGCTTTTGCTGATATTCCGCCTTAGTGGCCTTTCCAGAAACCAAGGCCTCTGCCTTGAAGGTCTGAAACTTGATGCAGTCAACACCTGCTTCCTTGGCAGCATCAATCATTTTTCGTGCTAGGTCCAAGTTCCCATTATGATTGACCCCTGCCTCTGCAATTATGAACGTTTTCATCTTGGCGAAACAACCTTGCAAGGGTTGCCATAAGCTGTTGATTGGTCAGGAATATTCTGAAGAGAGACACTTCCGATTCCAATCATAACATTAGATCCAATTTCCAGTTGTTGCCGAATAACACTGTTGGCCCCTATATGGGAGTCATTTCCAATCGTAACGGATCCACAAAGGACAGTTCCTGTTGAGATATGAACAAATTGCCCTATTTTACAATCATGTTCAATAGTTGCAGAGGTATTGATAATGGAATAATCACCAATAGTCACCCCTGCATTAACAACAACATTTTTCCCTATGAAGATACCTTTCCCCAACTCGCAGTCTGCACTTACATGTGCACTCTTATCAATAATATTTGGGACTGAATACCCGATGCTAGAGAGTAATGAAGACAACCGCCTTCGGGCACCTGTATCCCCAATGCTACCTAATGAGACAAAAGCATGAGTAAAACCTCTCCCATAGAGCTCTTGGAGGTCATCATCGAAACCAATCACAGGAATACCTAATACAGTTTGTGTAGAAGTTCCTTCCTTTTCTATAATACCAATTTCTGAGTACTCATTCGATGAACTAAGCGTATCAATGATGGACTTGCAATGTCCTCCAGCTCCAAGTAGCAACAACTTCTTACTCATTGGTCTCCAACCTCTTTTTCATCAATTCCAGCTCTTCCAATTGCCCCATATCCATCCAAGCCTTCTCGCTCACTGGATACACTCCAACATTCTTTCCTTGCTTCCGATACTTATCCATTATCTCCGGAAAACTAATCGACTCATTCATCTGGAGATCTTCAATGACTTCAGGTTCTACAAGGTATAACCCAGTATTTGTAAGAAAGGAATACTCAGGCTTTTCTATGAAAGAATCAATTGTGCCATTCTCTGACATGTTTATGACACCGTAAGGTATCACCACATTCTTGAGAGCACAGACCATGGTGATGATATTCTTGTCACGCTTATGCTGGCGATACATGCTTGCATAGTCAGCATCAATGAGAATATCGCAATTGGAGAAAAAGAACGTATCATGTAGAGTTCCCTTGAGAAGAGAAAGCCCTCCACCAGTCCCTAGGGGAATATCCTCGTCCACAAAGTGGAGATTATATTCCTTAGGAGAATCTGCAAAAAATGCTTTGATCAGGTTTTTCTTGTGGTTCACTATAACATGAAAATCGTTGCATCCAAATCGTTGGAAACGGATCATGATCAATTCAAGGATTGGCTGGTCGCCAATAGGGATGAGAGGCTTGGGTAAAATCTTGGTATAAGGATACAGCCTAGAGCCTACACCCCCAGCATTGATGACAACAGGAATTGCCAAATCACTTTTCTTGGTGAGCTCAAAATCATTTGCAAATAACAGTGATTCAACAATTCCCTGTTCATCTATCATAGGGAGGGCTGTAATGGAGTACTGGCGCATAATTTCCCTTGCACTGGCCCTTGTCTCCCTAGTGACGCTTTTGGGGTTGTACGTAGCAACCTCGCTTACTGCAGCATCCAACCTGCCATTACGGATCAGATGACGACGGATATCCCCATCGGTCACTACAGCCTTCAGTTTCCCTTCTGGTGCAATCAACAGGATCCTTTTGGCGGTCTGGTCCAATTGCTCCAAGGTTTTTCGTATGGTCGCATTCTCATCAATGAACAGTTGCTCTAAGGTACTCATATTCACCTCACCATATCCTTCAGACACGCAACAACACGGTCAATATCAGATGTATCAAGATTAGTACTGCAGGGGACATTCACAATTCGCTTCTGGTATTCCAAGGCTTTTTCAATTTTGAATGACCGGAAACTCTTGTAGGGTATCTGTTCATTGATCAATCCCCAAATAGGTCGTGTCTGAATCTTTTGCTCTGAAAACGCTGCTATGACCTCATCCCTAGACAAAGGAAAGCCTTCTTCAAGATACAGTGAATAGAACCAACGATTAGAGCGGATATCCTCCCTAAAGGGAAGCATTGAGATATGATCAATTGTAGCAATTTGTTCTGTATAGTACTGGTAATTGGAAATTTTGGTTTGGATGAATTTTTCCAACTGCTCCATCTGTGCGAGACCTAAAGCTGCCTGAAGGTTTGTCATGCGGTAATTGAACCCGATCTCATCATGTAGGAAATTTATTTCGTCACTCTTTGCCTGGGTAGTCAGATGCTTGGCATGTTGCAGTTGTCCACTGTCAGGAGAGACAATCATCCCTCCCCCTCCGGTTGTAATGATCTTATTCCCATTGAAGGAGTAGATTCCAAAATGGCCAAGAGTCCCAGCATGCTTTCCTTTGTAAGGGCCATCAAGAAAAAAAGAGCCAATAGCTTCTGTGGCATCTTCAATGACTGTCAAATTGTACGTAGTTGCAATATCGAGAAGGTCTTTCATATTTGCAATGTTTCCAAATACATGGACCACCACAACGGCCTTTACATGCTTACCTGTTGCACGATCAATGAGTTTCCCTTCGTCAAAACTGCATTCCGTTTCACAGAAGTCTCGAAGTTTCACGGGATCAAGACAGAGGGTATCGTCACAATCCATAAAGATTGGTTCGGCTCCAACATACCGTACAGGATTCACAGCAGCAATGAAGGTAAGAGAAGGGACTATAACTATATCATTTTGGGTAATCCCTGAAAGCAACAATGCAACATGAATTCCAGAGGTACCATTCTGACAGGATACGGCTCCTGGAGAACCTACATATTTGGCTACTACGTTCTCAAAATCATTGACATAAGGCCCTCCTGTAGAAACCCATTCGGTATCTACAGCCTGTGTCACATACTTCAGTTCATTTCCCTTAAGGTTAGGAACTGATAGTGGGATGAACTTTTGCTCCATTTGAGTGACTCCTAGATATTATAAATATCAATTTTGTATTTTTCTAAGTTACCCTTGAAAAACTCGATGGTTTCAGCCAAGCCCTGTTCCAAACTATATGAAGGACTCCAGTTGGTGAGCCTTTTGATTTTTTCATTTGATCCAAGCAGTCTGTTGACTTCACTATTTTCTGGACGCAAACGCTCTTCATCACATACAATCGAAGCCTGAGGGTTTATCTGTCTGATCAGCTCAGTAGCAAGTTGGCCGATGGAAATTTCCCTTTGGGTCGCTATATTGATTTCCTCACCGATTGTCTTATCCGACTTGGCAATCTCAATGAATCCTTGGACAGTATCTTTCACATAGTTGAAATCACGTGTGGGAGACAAAGCTCCCAACCTGATCTCTGTCTTACCTGCCAACAATTGGGTGATAATTGTAGGAATAACTGCCCTTGCAGACTGTCTCGGCCCATAGGTATTGAATGGGCGGACGATAGAAACAGGAGTACCAAAACTCCGATAGAATGACTCGGCAAGACGGTCAGCCCCTATCTTGGTTGCAGAGTATGGAGATTGCCCTTGGAAAGGGTGGTTTTCATCAATAGGCACATACTTAGCAGTCCCATACACCTCGGAAGTGGAGGTTACCAATACCCTGCTTGTTCCCAATTCACGTGCTGCCTGAAGTACGTTAAGGGTGCCCTTGATGTTTGTATCAACATAGGTATCAGGGGAATGATAGCTGAAGGGGATTGCAATGAGGGCTGCAAGATGAAAGACTTCATCAACACCTTTCAGGGCTTGCTTTACCCCATTTGGATCGCGGATATCTCCTTGGAATATTTCTATCTCATCAAGAATTTCCTTTGGTAAAGTATCAAGCCAACCCCAATTATTGAAGGAGTTATACAATACAAAGGCACGAACTTTTTCCCCAGCTCTAACCAATTCTTCTGTCAGGTGGCTACCGATAAAACCATCGGAACCTGTTACTAATACTTGCATTATACCGCCTCTATATATCAACTTAAAAAATTATAATGTCAACAAGACCACTTGAAATAAACGTTGAGCTAATATCTATAGAATCTAAACATGAGCTATTCTCTTTTTGATTTAAGGTGATAAATATACTTTTCTACTTATTCTACATCCATTATCGGTTTCTTTGAAATTACATTAATTGCTATTACTTTATCGCACCAAAAAAAATCACATTTTTTAGATTTCACAAGATATTACCTCACTTATATAAACACCTTTTTTGCAACAAAAGATAAAATTTAGACGTTTGTAGTTATCTTCAGCAAGCTAAGAATATTCAAGGGGGGTTCAATACAGTCCTTGGACAGTTGCCATATTTGAAATATATTTGAGGTCCATCTTCCTAGTGTCAATCGATTGGACCTAAAGAACTACAGGTTTAATGAGCATTATTGGAAAGTGTGTCATGTATATTGAGGTATTCAGCAACCCAGCATTGCTTTCTCCCGTACAGTAGGTATACCCTCAATACCTTATAAACAGATTGAGAAAATATATTCCCCGAAGGTTTCTAGCTCTCGTTTACAAATGCTGATTCTAAGCGCGTATCTTTTGTAATAGTGTTTTTCTTGTTTTTTTTGTTAGATACATCCAATATATACATATGCAGTAAAAGACAAAATATATTATAATTTGAAGAAGCAACTCCATCCACCCAATAATAGGGTAGAAGTTTTGAATGCTAGTACCTACAGCCAACGATAGAGAAAGTGGTACAGCAAGTCTTATCATCCAATAAAAATAGTATCGCATTTTTAAATGTGCAACTCGAGAGTAAATAATGGAAAGACCAAGACCATTCCCGAGGAAGATACACACGCCAGACAAGACGGCACATCCAACTGCTCCATATACCTTAATGACTGGATAGCACAACACAATATAGATGGTTACCACCCCAGAATACAACCAGGCTCGATATTTATGTTTGTTCATTGCAGTGATAACAGTTATTCCAAAATTTTGTGTGAGATCCCAAGAAAAGGGAATCATAAGGCATAGTGTTAGATAATACACAAGGCTAAACTGGTCTCCAATCCAAAGCATAATAAAAGCTTTTCCATACACAATAAAACCAGAGAGCACCAATCCCAATACAACTCCCTGTACTTTGCTATAAGAAATAAATAATCTATTGATTTCTCCGGAATTATCTTCCACTGCAGTTACTAATTTTGATACTTTTGGAATCATCAAACTGTTCAACGATGAAGAGATGGTAACGTAATACTGTGTAATCTGAAGGGCAAAAGAAAAAATCGCAACACTTGCAGTACCTATCATTGCTCCAAGAAAGAGCTTTCCAGCTTGCCAGTACACAAGATCAATAACTGCCACTACAATCAAAAAAAACGAAAACTTCAACATAGCTAATGATAGTTCTTTATCAAAATACTTTACAGAGAATGAAACGTGTAAAAATTTCTTGTTATACAAGTAATACCCTAATAACATAGCTATTGCCAGAATAAGTTGAACAAAGGTAAGAGTAACTGCATACGGTTTAACCATCAATAAGGCATAGGAAAGAAAGGGGCGAACTACACTACTTATTATTGACACCATTCGTAGAAAGACAAATCGCTCATGCGAATTAATCACAGCAGAAAAAACATTTGTAGGAAACGCAAGAGCAAATGAGATAATTCCCAACCAAAGCATAATAATCCCTTCTCTTTGTTGAAGAGTCGTTAGTATGGGGGAATATATCGATACGAAGAGTTTCATCAGGGGAAATCCAGCTAAAATCAAAATACCAGCCATGCAAAGATAAATGACCAGAGAGGTTGAAGTCACCTCATGTTCCCGTTTTTTATTCTGCTGAGTTAATGCCTGAGAATAGTATCGAACTGTGGTTGTTGAGAGCCTTAAGTCCATCAACCCAAGATAGGCAGTAATTGCTCCAATAATCTGGTATAGTCCATACTCTTCGATAGTGAGGATTTTTAGAACCAAAGGAACATACAACAATCCAATAAAAACACCCATAAAAGTGTTTATATATGAAAGTACTGCTCCGGCCTTGATTTGATTAACTTTCATCAACTGATTTTATTAGAAGAATATAGAAAATTCACACGTTTTTCTTCCGAAAAGTTCCAATCAAATTTAGCCATGACTGCATTACCTCGTTTTGTCGTTTGTATTCTCATTTCCGGATGTTCAAAATATAAAATCAGATTATCAGCCAAGGTTTGAGGATTTTTAATTGGAAATACTAAACCCAAAATCTTATCAGTTATCATTACGCAAAATCCTCCATTATTCTTTATCGATTACCTTATGTTTTAAAGTGCGACATTTGAAATAATCTGCAGTGGCTAGTAACTAAAACAGAATGCAGTGAGACTGCACTGAAAGATCGTTAATAGACTATGCATACACTTATAGCATATATTACTCCTTGCCCCCTAAAACTAAATCTTGGGCAACATCCAAATAAATTTGAATGCTAACGATTATTCTACATTATAAGCCTGACAAAGCAAATTGCTTGCTTACAATCTTTTGTGTATGTCTGTAAGCTTCATACCAATACGTCATTTCAATGATAACTCCAATCCCTTATCATCTGGGCAAGGAGAATTGATATGGCTACCAGACTTACGTTATACAGACGCAGCATCCTTACCCAATACAATGCCAGAACACCGGGCATGACTGATGTTGTGTTCTGCAAACATCACAAGATCAAGAGAGAGGAGCTTGAATGCTGGAAAACCCTAGCTGCGACCGAGGTGGCAGAGGTTATCTTTGCTGTCAAGGCCCAGGAAAACAAAAAGAAACCGGAGGAAAGGTCGGGCCTCTTTGACAGTGGGACCCTTTCCATGATTGAGGTCCTTTCAGGAAGGCCAGAATCGGATGAGGATCTTTTGCCAGAAGTTCCCCTCCTTATTGAAAATCTCCGGATGCAGGTGATGCTGAAGATTGCAAGCCTTCCATGTTCGATGCGGCATGTGGAATATCTCTACAACCTGGAGGAGTCCCTTGATGCAATCAGATAGGCCCTTCATCCATTCCCTGGAATCCAGGAGATTCTTCATAAGACCCGGCAGCACCGATTTCAGATGGGGAATAGACATGCTCGCCGCTTGTGCCGTGGCCACCAATTCGGATGCCGCTCTCAGCGGTGCGGTCTTCGTCTTCTGCAGCAAGAGCAGAAACCAGCTGCGATTCCTCTTCTGGGAAGGAAATGGCTGGTGGTGCCTAACCCGCAAGATCCTAACCCAGAAGTTCATATGGGTCCAACAGAATGATGATAAAATCTCTCGGGAGGCCCTCTTCGAACAGGTCAGAAGCCTTGCTGCAGACCCAGGAGAGTACCGTACAAAGGCTCTCAGAACATGTGCCCAATTGTCCTAAACAAGCAACTTAACTGTATACTGCAAAAAGAATAAATTATATTTTTATCATGTAAAACCATTGTGTCTTTCCTCATGGGATGCTATCATTACCCATGATGGAAACCGAAGAAGACAAACAAAAGCGCATCGATAAACTGGAGGCCCAGGTAGCTGCCCTGACCCTTTCGGTGAAGGCTGCGAACAAGCGGTACGAAGGGTCCGTACTCAAGTATGATACCCTCGATGCCACCCATTCCAAGACTCTTGAGGACCATTCCAAAACCCTTGAGGACTACAAAAGGCTGCTAGCCTTTGTCGACAGCCTCAAGGAAAACATTTCAATCGACAAGTGCATGCTCTGGGCTGCAAAGACCGAGAAACAGAGCAGCAAGGAGCTGAAGCAGCTCAGGAAGGACCTTGCCGACTATACCATCACCAACCAGGAAAGGACCAGAGACCATGACATCGCCGAGGCGGATGCCCCTCCCCAGTCTTCCAATGATGCCGTCATTGCCGGGATACTTGGGGACAGACCTGAAAAGCCTGAAAGCGGCAAGAAAAGATGGGGACGACAGCCTGGGGTGCAAACCTGCGGAAGGAAGATGTCCTCTTTTGATGCACTTCCGCGCCACGAGGTGAACAATGACCTCAGGGAAGTCTCAGATGCAGAGTATGCGGCCACCCTCACATTCATCAAGACTGTGACACACCAACAGTTTGACTATGTCAAAGGGTATTACCGTAACAGGGTGACCATAACCCATCTCTACAGTGACAAGGATGGCAAGGTTGTCTCCCTTTGCAACAAGCTGGCCCCAGATTTCGTCAAGGGCGGCAAGCTGACCAACGGGGCGGCTGCTGCTATTGTCGCAGACAAGGTCCTCTGGGGGCTCCCCATCTACCGACAGGCAAAGCGCATAAACATGATAAACAGCTCCAATATCGTGGATGCCCAGATACTGAATTCCTATTTCCTCGCCGCAGGGGACCTGGTCACACCCGTATGGGAGGATCTCCTTTCCTACATCAAGGGCCAGAAGGCCATTCATGGGGATGAGACGACGCTCCTGTGCATTCACAACACGGAAAGGAAGAAGAGTGCCCTCGGCTATGTCTGGGCACTTTCCTATCAGGGCAATGACCATCCCGCCTCCTATTTCCACTTCTACAACACCAGAGGATATGATTGTGCAAGGGAGCTGTTCGGTGACTGCAGGGGCATTGCCCTCCAGACTGATGCCTATGGTGCTTATTCAACCACCGCGGCGGAAATAAACGAAAGCCTTGCAAAAACGATAGAACAGGAGGAAGGGGAAGAGGCCGCAAAGCAGTTCCTGCAGGATACCCAGGCTCTCCTAGAAAAAGGTATCGTGCTGGCAGGGTGCCTGGCTCATGCACGTCGAGGAATATTTGTATGCTACAAAGCAATTTACAAGAAACTCCCGGAAAGCGAAGGGTTCGTCACCTGCAACACCATCCTGGGGCTGATCGGCAAGCTGTATGGAATTGAGGAAACCCTGCGTGCCAAACGCCCCGGGGACAATTCGGATGAAGCCGAATTCCTGGCAGACAGGAAGAGATTGGCAGAGCCCATACTTGCATCGCTTGAGACGTATGCAAAGGAACGGGTCTTGCTCCATCAAGGTGAAGTGAAGCTGAGAAAGGCCCTCAACTATATCCTGAACCAGATGCAATACCTCCGGAATTACCTGGCAAGCAGCGAACTGACCTGCGACAACAATTTCCAGATATGCGAACTTTTAGAAAATGCGCAGGAACAGCCAAGAACCATCACCCATAGGGTCAATTGTAGTATAGCCGCCTGAATCCTGCGCATTTTCTTTTGTCACCTTAGTCCACACTTCCTGGCCATCAGGTCCTCCTTGCCTTCCCATAGGGGCTTCACATCCTTGTCCTGTTCTGGAGCAACAGCCTTCAGAGCTTCTCGGAGCATCTCCATCGATGGTTTTGCATAAAGTCGAGTAGTATCCAACTGGGCATGCCCGAGAAAGCTAGAGACCAAAGCCCGCGGCATCCCATTCTGGTAGAGCGTGGTTGCTTTTGACCTTCGAAACAAGGCGACATACCTGTACCAACATGGAATGGCACTTGAACAGGTATCCACATTGCTGGGACATTCCCAGCTGGAAACAACGCGAATGTATACAAAGCCTTCCCTACAGCAACTGAGGACCATGATTGAGAAGATCACTCCCAAATCAGACCAAGAGCAACAGCCTCTGTGGCAGGGCAAGGAGGACGAAATCTCAAGGAGGCTAGGCTTGAGGTAGATAACAAAATGCGCAGGAATTGTTGGGGACTAGGCACAAGAAGGCCAATTACAGCCATCGTTTGAGTATTGTTTCGGTTCCTGCGCATTTTCTAAAAGTTCGCATATAGCGACAAATGCGAAATTTCGCATTTGTCGCTGAGAGGGAAATCAAGACCTTTGTAATTTCACGCAAAAACAGTCTTTTTGCCTCTACCGAGCGGGGAGCCCTCGCCTGGACCAAGCTCATGACCGTGATGCAGACTGCGATACTCAACAAAATCAATCCTACGCTATACCTGAAGTACCTGCTGGACAAGATAACGGTGATAATGAATTCAGGGGCTAAGGCCAAGGACATCGACTGGTCACAGTTCCGGCCTTGGAACCTGACGCCCGAACAGCTGGAACAGGCCTGGGATGCTTGAAATAGCTTCAAACCCATAATACACCCTTGCTCTTGCATTACCTAAGCCATTCTAATCCAATGGCTGGGTGAGGTGTACCCACGTATTGGTATGAAGCTTACGTATGTCTGGTCTGTATCTATTTTGGATTTCCAGTGTGATTAATCCTTATAAACATACCAGACACTTTTTTTTATTGTCAACATTAAATTTCTTTGGACCTATTAGCTTATTTTCGCCTTGTGTTCCATGTTACGGAATTCAGGGAACTCTATGAATGAGCTATTGCAATTTAAGGATATAAAGCTTCATGGAATAAATTAGACCACTGACTATAGATAATCTCAGGCAAAAATCTTTTTGAACTAATAACAGCTTGCTTTGCAAGTTTTATCCGATATGCATCATTGTCAATTAATTTTTGTACTGCTCTTGTAAATTCATCTAAGTCATCATTAGTAGTCAAGACTCCGTTTTCTCCTGTATCGATCAAATCATAAACAGAACTAAAGGAATTCATGACAA
Source organism: Sphaerochaeta sp. (assembly GCA_016342655.1). Taxonomy (GTDB): domain Bacteria; phylum Spirochaetota; class Spirochaetia; order Sphaerochaetales; family Sphaerochaetaceae; genus Sphaerochaeta. The sequence goes on from JAEINL010000020.1 coordinate 48,253, forward strand.
CGGGAACACACCCATATTGTTGGGCTTCAGTAATTGTCATCCCCCAACCCTCATAGGCTGAAGTTAATAAAAATATTGAGGCTTTCAAATAATAGCTTCTAGGATCTTGTCTCCCAGCAAATTCGATTCTTCTTAGGCCTCTTTTTTGTATAAGCTCGGAGTAATACGGCTTACTTCGTCCATCACCAACAATAATCAATGACCAGTCTGGATAGCAATCTTGAATTCTTTGCCACATAAAAAAGACATAAGATAATTTTTTTTGACTCTCCTCTAGTCGCGAAACAACCAGAATAGTTTTTTGTTTTTCCAAAATTTCTTTTCCAGAAGCAAAATGGGTAAAAGAAAGAGGATTTCCTATTGCACACAACTTATTTGTATTTTTAATTTTATAAATTGAACTAAAATCTATGAAGAATCTTGAAGATAATAGAACAAATTTATCTGAAGCTCTGAAAGCAGTTCTAAATTTTCTATGAATACTATGAACGTACAAACTATTAAAAATAGGAAAGATTGTTAGCAATATTGCTGCTCTTACCCGTTTAATCCATTTTGGATTATACCGTAAAGACTCTAATAAGGTTGTCTTATTTCCAATTTTTTCATACCCAGGTTTATTATGTAGCGCACTTATTATTTTACAATTTACCTGTTGCCGGATCTTCTTTAATTCATCAGCAAAATAATATGCCTCAGGAACATATAAAACATCAATCATATATTCATTTACATATTTTATTACATCCTTAACAATATCTTTGTTTCTCTCAAGTTCAATTACTTTTTCTGATTTACCCGCTAGTATTTTAAAAAGACAATAGCATGTATCATTTTTAATACTAGATATATAGTTAGCCAGTAAAATTGTGGTTCTAGAACCACCTGAATCTGTGATATCAATATCACGACTATAAAGAAATAAAATATTCATTTTCCCTCGCAGATCTGACCAAGATTGTATCAAAATTGCAAACAATGCATCTTCACTATTTGTCTTCAGAATAATTTCTTGATCCAAATAATGAAATAAGTCATGACATATTCAATACACAATCCCTAAAATACTTACGGTTTTAGAATTTTCAATATTGCTTCACCTAGGATTATGGAGGCAAAGTGGTAGTTGTATATCTTGCTTTTAAAATCTGAGTTTTGCAGTCCTTTTTAGTACTATTTCTTCGGACCGGTTTTAGGCCCCTCTTTCTTCACCCTTTTCACTCTAGATTTGGGACGGCATCCCTTGGGAATCTCGAACCCGAAACAGTCGAATATATCGACCTGCTTGCCTACAAACTCCGTGATGATCTTGGCCTTCTTGGGGTGCTCTATCCTGCGGATGCTCATGAGTTCCTCGTACATGTGGACCCGTGTGGGAAACATCTTCTCAAGGGTTGGGCTGTTGCTGTAGATGTGGTGGATGTAGGAGTTCAGGATAAGGGCAAGGAACTGGATGAAGACCCTCCCGTTGGTGGATAGTTCGGTGCTTGTCCTCAGTCGCCTGCCGTTCTGGGTACTCTTGATGAACATGAAGGTCTTTTCTTGCTGGTCTCTCAAGCGATACCTGTCCAGTATGTGGGTAAGGGAATACTTGTCCTTGTCCATATTGTTGCACAGGCAGGCAAAGAAGCCAGAGAGGGCATACTGTCGCCTCACGACTTCGCCCTTCTCCTCAAAAGACAGGAGCATGCTTGTATCCTCATCCACCGTAAGGGAGAAATGCTTGGAGAACTCGTTTATCGCCTCATCGGACAGGGGTATCTGATCCTCGATATGGGACTTCAGGCTTTCGCTGTTGCGATACATGAAAAGCGCAATCTCCTTCTTCTTGGCACCCTGCAGCTCAGGGTCAAAGAAGAGGCAGAGGCGCAAGGCTGTGGTTTCCCTCAGCTTTCCCTTCACATGCACCTCAAAGGGATACTCACCATCCATGCCATAGAGCTGGTGCTTCCCGATATAGTTCCCGGTCACACAGAAAGCCTCAAGGTCAATGCCTTCTATGGTGGCCCTGATCTTCTTGTCGTCCGTCTTGGCCATCATGATGAACCCGAGCTGCCTCTTTACCAGCAACTCGAGCGTCTCAAAGCTGATATACCCCCTGTCGAGCAGAAACTGGATGAGCTTGAAGCCCTTGAGGTCAAGCTCCTTCAGGGTGGTCGCAAGGGTACGGGCATCGGTTATGTTCCCTGGAAGCACCCGGTAATGGACTGGCTGGCCACTTGTCACATCATACAGGACCAGCATATTCACCTGTGCTTGGGGGTCATGCTCCTTGTTCTTGCCATGGTGGCTGTCTGCCAGACGGGTGCTGTAAATGGTGAAGCTTGTTCAGAAATTCCGATATCGGAATTTCAGGACAAATGCCGATACTGGAAAAATGCCGATACTTCATTTTAATATAAGTACAAGTCCTTGTATTTGCTAGAATAGTT
>JAEINL010000021.1 GCA_016342655.1 Sphaerochaeta sp.
CCTTTTCTATTCAAGGCTCAATATATAGGAATGGGGGGTCATACTGCTAGAGTGTATTTGGTTTGATGCTCACTTATCAAGTGCGCGAACTCCCGGAAAAGTTTTGGTAACATCAGTTACCGTCAAAATACTGTCAGATATTTTTTTATTCATCTTTCACATCCTTTTTGGTAAACACAAAGCGAACCTGCCCCACAAACAAGAGGACAGGTTCGTTGCGCAATTTTAGATTCTACCACTCAGGAGGTGTGAACTCATCAATATTGTCCAGACTGACAATATCTAGGGGCACGAAATTCACTGCATCGACCGAACCACCCTTTAGCAGGATATTGGTCATATCAAGTGACTTTTTAACCATGGTCTCAAAGTTTTGCATAATGGTAACGCTCTGCTCACCACTACGAACCTGATCAAAACCAGCGCGGTTGCCATCAACAGCAACAATGTACACATCTTCCATTCCTGCGGCCTTGAGAGCCCCGATAACTCCAGTAGCACCATTGTCCCAGTGACAGAAAACACCTTGGATATCACTACCCCACTTGGTAATCATATCTTCCATAATCGCCATGGCTTCTGCTGTTGCCCACTGCTGTGTTGCTTTGTAGTCAATCACTTCAATGTTTGTTCCGGCAATGGTCTTGTTAAAGCCATCATGCCTTTTTAACTGAGCATCATGTCCCGACTGTCCACCAATCTCAACAATTTTTGCTCCATCGGGGAAAGCCTGAATAAAAGCTTTAGCTGATGCTTCTCCTGCCATATCATCGTTAACACCTACAAAGAAATTACGCAAGGAGCTATTTGCCTGGGAAATGTCAGAACTGAACATTCCTATTATAAGACCAGCATTTTTTGCCTGCATAAGACTTGGAATAATAGCATTAACATCATTTGGATTAACGTAAATTGCTTTTAATCCTTGAGCAATTGCATTGGTGACAACCTGTGCCTGAACTTGGGCATCACCCTTTCCATCAAGAATCTGAACATCAAGATTATAATCTGCACCATACTTGAGGAACATCTTCGCAGAGAAAGCCTGCGATTCATTCGCCATATCACCAGGAAGATAAGCTACTTTTGGCATACCCTCATCTGCTTTCGCCTTATCCGACTGACCAGCCGAAAAAGCCAAGGAACCAATCACTAAAAATACACAAAGAAACAGAACAACTTTTCGATTCATCATTTCCCTCCAAATCTCCATATTTTTTAACTTCAAGACTTATACAAGCCTAAAAGCTCTAGGACCAAACTCAAAAATCTCAGAACCTTTGTATGTATACTTTCAAATGAAAGCAGAATAATTTTTCAAATTACCGGAAGTATGGATATATACGCTTAAAATAACGAATTTGTTATCTATTTACATCATAATTCACAATTCAACAGCTTGCAACTATTATTTGAAGTTTATTTTATTGCGTTTAGAAGATAATATAGTTTCTTTCGAAAGTAATATATTAAAGAAATATATTATTATTTGGGAATTAGTATCAAAAACACATCCATTATCCATTGAATTTCACGGATTCCTACTACCCAGTATTGAATGTATATACCCTCGGCTCTATATTCGTACGCACAGTGAAAGACAAGTACATTAAGGAGCATCTCATATTTTTCTTAAATCATCTCTCAATGAGATCATACCTAAGATATATGCCTATGTGTTCAACCATATTTTTGGGTCTTATAAGAATAATGAGTCGAGTCTCTCAAGACACAAGAGAAAGGGTTTGGGGACAAAAGACTCTATTCGGCCATCATCGCTGATGTCTTGGCAACCAGAAAATAGATTATCACAAGGGGACCTCATAGAAGAATGGACAGGATTGCAAGCAACCCTGTCCATTCATTCCGAATCAAACTACAAATCTGTTAGAACCTGTACATCGCACCTATATAAGAGTATATGCCAATCAGGTCTGTTTGATATCCTTTGATAATCCTTATAGCTGGACCAACACGGAGATAGACATCAAGAGGAATGACATCTTCATCAAACCTATAGGTAATACCCGCCGGGGCAACAACTGACAACTCAACGTCACTATTATAGAACCCGATCAAAGCACCACCACCAACGGTTACATCAAACTTTGCCTTATCAATGTTGAACTCTGTAACTTTGTAGTTTGCGACAACATCACCATAAATAGCATCAGAAAAGAAATCCACACCAATACCCATAATGATATCCAAATCCTCATTAATACGATATTGGGCAGCACTTTGTGCCCCTGTTCCAATATTGACACCGGCTGACCAGGTACCATTTGAGCCAGAAGCTGCCATAAGGGGGAGGAGCACCATCATGATCAGAATACCACCAAGTACAATTCGTTTTTTCATACTCAAAACTTCCTTTTTGGCTTGCAAGCCATATGTATTTAATAAAACCTTACCATACTGGCACCTGTATATCTAGGAATATGGTAAACTGATATATAAAGATTATACAAATGATAACCATTAAACACATGAAATACCTGCAGGTATAAAATATACCTAATGCAACAAATCATAAAATTGCCGCCCTTCCAAACATTGGAACGTGCGGCAATCCTGCATACTCTGCTATTTACTAGCTGATCAGTCAAATCTCCACAGAGCTCCAATGAATCCACTGAATCCTACATTGATATCTACATTCCCTTCGTTGAGAATTCTCAAACCTGGCGCGATCCTAACGTACATATCCATAGGGACTGATTCAAAATGATAGACAATTCCAAACGGGACAAGCACAGAAAAAAATACTCCATGACTATCATCGAGAGGAAGCCCTACATTTGCACCAATACCCATGGTCATATCAAAATCAGCCCTGTCGATCCTAAATTCATTAAACTTGTAGTTGGCAGCCATATCAAAAGAGAGATGAGAAACTCCAAGATTGTTGAGCCCCAGATTCCCGATCACATCAAAATCCCTATTTGCCCGATACTGGAAACCAAGACCGGTGTTAGTCCCTAGGTTAAGCCCAAGGGCAAACTTGCTGTACGCAGCGCTTGAAGTCCTGAATGAAGCCGAGGCTACCGGTGCTAAAACCAAGAGCAAGAGAGTAAAGATAATCAAATACGTTCTTTTTTTCATAAAAAAAGCTCCTTGAGGAAAGTATCCCTTTCCCCTGATTGTTATAAATATCGCATATAAAACATTTTAATACTAGTTGAAGAGTTAGGACGTTCTAACAAATAACGCAACAAGACTGTTGTATAAATAAGAAAAATACTGGCTTTTTTACACGATCCTAGATACTATACAAACCTAAAGGAAGTGTAAGAAACCATGAACAAACACCTAACCATAAGAGGAATGATCGTAGGTCTTTTGGGCCTTGTGGTAATAACAGCCAGCTCAATGTATGTGGCGCTTCGCATGGGAGCCCTCCCATGGCCCACCATCTTTGTTACTGTGGTCAGCATGGCTGCGTTAAGCAAAGCAAAAAACTCCTCCCTGCAGGAGATTAACGTGACGCACACCATCATGAGTAGTGGCGCCATGGTAGCTGGTGGCCTGGCCTTTACCCTCCCAGGACTCTGGATGATTAACCCAGATGCCTCATTCTCCACAATACGACTTATTGTTCTGGCGGTAGTTGGTGCCATCCTGGGCACTCTCTTTTCTGCCATCTTCCGTAAAAAACTGATCGAGGAAGAACAGCTTCCCTATCCCATGGGACTCGCATCCTACAATACCCTGCAGGCAAGTGTAAAAGGTGGTCATGGGGCAAAGACACTCTTTGCCTCCATGGGAGGGTCTGTACTCTTCACCGCCCTTCGTGACGGCTTCGGAAAAATTCCAGCCTTGCTCACCATCTTCAAGGGAACGGCCCTGTTTCCAGCCTTCTCCATCTGGGTATCCCCCATGGCCATGGGTATCGGTGCCATCATAGGACCTTTGTTTGCTCTTATTTGGTTTGGTGGAGCAATATTTGGCTACTATCTGCTCATTCCTATTGGCTTGGGTACCGGACTTTTTGCTTCCATGGCAGAGGGTGATATCTTCAGATCCAATCTAGGCATTGGCCTTATGATCGGGACTGGCCTGGGAGTCTTCGTAAAGGCTGTCATCTCCAGGGCAAAACAATCCAAGAAACAAAAAGATGCCAAGCAGATGTCATCCAAGACACGAACGATGGTCTTCATCGTCCTCCTCTTTGCAGTCATCCTGCTCACTCTAGGAACAGACATCAGTTTTACAGAGGCGATCATAGTCATTGTTGGAATCTACCTCACCACATACCTGTCAGGGATGCTTACCGGACAAACCGGTATCAATCCAATGGAAATCTTTGGGATCCTGGTCCTGTTGGTAGTTCAGCTGTTTACCCACCCTTCCCTTATTGCCTCCTTCAGCATTGCAGCAGTCACTGCTGTAGCCTGCGGCCTTACCGGCGATGTAATGAACGACCTGAAAAGTGGATACCTCTTGGGAACCGATACCAGGCAACAGATTCTTGGGGAAGGTCTTGGTGGTGTGGTCGGAGCAGTACTGTCAGTATTTGTCCTTCTCATCATGAAAGCTTCCTTCGGAGGCTTTGGCACCCCTGAGTTGCCAGCCCCACAGGCAGCTGCTGTAGCGGCAATGGTAGGAGGGCTCAGCAATGTCCCGGCCTTCATTATCGGATGTGTCATTGGCCTCATCCTGTACTTGAGCAAACTCCCCTCCGCTACCCTTGGCTTGGGTGTATATCTCCCCATTTACATCTCATCAGTTATGGGACTAGGTGCTGTATTATCTTCAGTTCTCAAAAAAATATTCTCCAAAAAATATAGTTCAGAGCGTTTGGGAGAAGAATCAGGGCTTGTTGCAAGTGGTTTGCTCGGTGGAGAAGGCATCACCGGGGTAGCGATCGCTATCATTTCTATGCTCAAATAGGTATACTGGCGAGATGGAACAAGAGAAAAAAATACCCCTATCCCTCTATGGCCTGAGTGCAGAGGATATCAACGAATTACTAGAACTACCCAAGGCTTTCTACGGAAGGCAGATATATGCTTGGCTCATCAAAGGAGTCACCTCCTTTGATGAGATGACCAATCTACCCAAGTACGAACGTGAGCGCCTCCAGGCCCTCATGCCCTCCATCTCATCCTCAACGGTTACTACAAGCGAAGCCGATGAAAGTGGAGCCACTAAAATGGGCATCAGCCTATATGATGGCTCGATTGTGGAGTGTGTGTTGCTTGTGGACAAGAAAGGTCGTCACACTGCTTGCCTATCCAGCCAGGTTGGATGTGCCATGGGTTGTACCTTCTGCAGGACAGGCACCATGGGCTTAGTACGGAACATCGCAGCAGAAGAGATTATCGAACAGTACGTCCACCTTATCAGAGTGAGCAAGCAACCTATCACCCACATAGTTTATATGGGCATGGGTGAACCTCTTGCCAATATTGCAGCAGTAACTCGTTCCATTAGGTTCTTCCATCAGGAGCAAGGTTTCAATATCAGCCTGCGTAGGATAACCATCAGCACCTGCGGAATAGTTCCTGGAATCCTCAAGCTTACAGAACAAAAACTGCCGGTCAAGCTTGCAGTCTCCCTGGTAATTGCAGACAATAAAATCCGTGACAGGATCATGCCGGTAAACCAGAAATGGGACCTCAATGAACTTAAAAGAGCTCTGTTACACTATCAACGCCTTGGTGGAAAACGAATAACTATCGAATACTGCCTGTTGCACAACACCAACACAGATGAAGAGGCAGCAAAGAAACTTGCAGCCTACCTGAAAAACTTGGACGCCCTGGTAAACCTCATCCCCTGGAACCCGGCAGAAGATATGCCTTGGGAAACCCCTTCTGATGAAGAAGTCGACCGTTTCCTCCACTTCCTTGACCGCTGGAACGTCAAATATACTCTTCGCCGTTCCCGTGGACGAGAGATCAACGGAGCCTGTGGTCAGCTTGCAGTCCCCCTCAACAAGGGAATGGAGTATGATTTCCTTGATGATGAAGAGGATGAGGACTGACCAACAAGATTTTAGTACAATAAGTCCTTAACGACACGAAACCTCCTGTACAAGCAGGAGGTTTCTATTACAAGTATGTTGAAAACAAAGATAAAAAGTCTTCTCTTGGTGCCAAAAGACGTAGATCCTATCTATCCCAATAAAGTTCAGGGGATTTTTATATCAGACCAAGATATCTTGCCCTATAGAGACTATAGCTTCTTCCAGAACGTCTTACAGTCTTTCTTGTCGTCAATATTGAACTGGATGATTCTTTCAATCAGAGCATAATCTACAGCCATATCCCACTTGATACGAAACAAGTTTATCGTTTGGGTATATCCTGCCTTAGCTATGTCTTCTGAAAAGAGTTTGATACCCGTCACATCCGGAGAAACTGCAAGATGATGTTTGGCCACACTAAAAGCTATGATAAAGGTCCCATGGTCAGTGAACATTGGCTGGTTCCAGGCAATCTTGGGTACAAGGCTAGGAAAGGTCTCATGAACCCAGGCAAAAACCTCTTCGGTCCGTTTTCTGTTTTCTTGCTCTTCTATAGTTGCCAAAAAAGCTTCAAATACCTTCACAGAATCCTCCTTACATCTATCCATTAGTAGGAATCTTTTTTTCTCCAGAACGTAGTACAGTCAGTCTTTTCTTCCATATTGAACCGTATGATCTCTTCAAGCAAGACATAGTTTACCGGCAGTTCCCATTGTATGCGCATAAACTGTGCTCCGTGGGTATATCCAGAACCTACGATGTTCTCTGAGAAATGTCGAATCCCCTTCCCTTCAGGTGCGATAGCAAGATGGGCCTTTGCAACACTGAAACCTATGATAAAGGTACCATGGTCGGTAAACATAGGCTGATTCCAGGCAAACCTAGGCTCAAGGCTTGGAAATATCTGGTGAACCCAGGAAATGACTTCACTAGTCCGTTTCCGGTTATCATCATTTTCGATAGCTTCCAGATATGCTGCAAAGACTTCCATAATAACACTCCCAGTTCCCTAAGATAGGGTCGATATGGAAAGCATAGCAAATCACTTACCTTAATACTAGATTAGGACTCAGCCATAACAGAACGACCGTAATATATTGCAACCATGGCAATTACAAGAATTACTCCAGCAATTTGCAAGGAAAGGAAAAGATTCTTTTCTGCCACAAGGCCCAAAACCAATGTCAAGAAAAGCTCTACACTAGTACCCAATAAAGAGTTGAGACTCAAGGAAGTTGCGAGATCAGACCCTTCTGAAACCTTCGCTGTAACTGAAAAATATAAAGGTTGAACAAGCGTGGCTCCAAGACGAATCAAGACGACTCCCACCAACACTTCGACTACTCCCCGCAGCGAGGAGAGCAAGAGAACCCCAACAAGGGAAAGAACAAAGGAAAATACCATTGTTCGAAATGCTCCAAATCTGGAAACAAGAGGAGCTGACAGAAGCGAGGACCCAAAAGAAACAACAACCAGCAGGAAAAAGGAAAGCCCAAACAGCGAGATGGGGATACCCACTCTTACATAGCATAGCTGTGCCAATATGAGCGTCACCATTTGGTTGATCCCAAACAACACCGTGTTACCACCAACATAGGCTAGCAATGCTTTGTTTTGGACCAGGGAGCCGATTGTTTTGACCAGCCTCACTTTTGGAAGAGAAGAGGAGTTCTCTCCTTGGGTTTCTCTAGGAAGCAATATAATGAAGAGCAAGGCAAGGAGATGACTGACTATAGTAAAGAATGCACTCTGAGAAAAAACTTCAGAAAAGAGAGGGAATATAAAGGCAACAGCCATCAAACCAAGGAACATACTTCCCTGATACAGAGCCAGCTCCTTGTGACTCGCTTTGAACCTATGCAGGTACGCTATATCGACACCACTCAAGGCACTGAAGGCAATGGCAAGTAAGATTCTTTCAATCAGAAATAGAGGAAAAGTATTGGCTTTAAAAAATACAATTTTCGATATGAACAAAAAAGAAAACGAGAAAACCAATGTATGCTTGTACCCAATCCTATCTGCGATATATCCCCATGGAAGTTCGAGAGCCATCATCAAGGCAAGACTAACGGCCTCGATAATACTCATCTGCCAGATGGATATCCCCCTATTCTGCCGATAAATAGTTGCTACAGGGGCATAAAAAACCATGCCTGAGAAGAAAGCACTGAAGTTCATCAGAACCACAGCTTTTTTATTTTGATTATACATAAGAAACTCCACAGATACGTTTGACTGCTAAAGACTTAGCAGGAGAAAAAGAGTTTTATCTGTCGATGGTAGTCAACTGGGAGTATGCATGGATATAGCTTAGTGCACACAAAGCACAAGGGCAAGACGCTAGTCCTGCCCTTGATCCCTATCTTCCTATATTTTTTTCTCCAGGAATACATATATTCTGTATTCTTGAATGTCTCTGTCTTGGTCTTTATCTACCATCTCTTCTCTACATTCTTACTTGTAGAGAAGAACAACAGCCCTACTCCAGAATTGCCTTGATCCTTCTCACCCCGGCAGAAGAAGACTGTTCCTTTTGAATCTTGAAATGACCCATAGTTGAAGTATTCTCTACATGAGGGCCACCACAGACCTCCTTGGAGTAGTCACCGATAGAGTAGACCTTCACCTGCTCGCCATACTTGCTTTCAAAAAAGGCAATGGCTCCGGCCGCCTTGGCTTCATCCAAGGTCATGCTCTCTACAGTAACAGCAAGATTACGCTTAATCTGAGCATTGACCATATCCTCCACCTGCTGGAGCTCTTCTTTGGTCATGGGAGCAGGATGGGTAAAGTCAAAGCGAAGACGATCAACGGTGATGTTGGAGCCTTTCTGCCCTACATGCTCGCCCAGCACAGTCCTCAGAGCCTTGTGTAGCATGTGGGTCGCTGTATGCAAAGCGGTGGTCTTGTCACTATGGTCGGCCAAGCCACCCTTGAACTGATGTTCGGCGCCACTGCGACTGACTTCCTGATGTTTCTCAAAAGCTGCCTTGAACCCTTCTTCATCAACGGTGAATCCATGCTCCTTTGCCAACTCACGAGTAAGTTCAACAGGGAAGCCGTAGGTATCATAGAGCTTGAAGGCAGTCCTTCCGCTCAGTTGGCGGGAAGTTCCCTTCAACAGATTAGGAAGCATTTTCTCAAACTCATGTTCGCCCTTGATCAGGGTTTCAGAGAATTTGGTCTCTTCAGCTGCAAGTTCCTGGAGGATGAAAGCCTTGTTCTCCTGAAGTTCAGGATAGGGTTCGTCATAGAGACCTAGCACTACCATGGCAAGCCCCCCTAGGAACGAGCCCTCGATCCCAAGTTTGTGACCATGACGCACTGCACGCCGGATAAGCCTTCTGAGGATATAGCCCTGACCTACATTGGAAGGGGCCATTCCCTTGGGGTCGCCAAGGATAAATACGCTGGTACGAACATGGTCGGCAAGGATACGAATAGAAATATCAGTATCCTCGTCATTGCCATACACCTTCCCGCTCAGCTTTTCAATACCTGCAATGATGGGGGCAAAGACCTCAGTCTCATAGACAGACTTCTTTCCCTGGAGAATTGCTATGGTGCGTTCGATACCCATTCCGGTATCGACACACTTTCTTTCCATTTCGGAGTAGGTACCATCGGCATTTTTCTTATAGCCCATGAACACATCGTTCCAAATTTCAAAATACTTGCCACAATGACAGCCAGGACGACAATCAGGGCCACAAGAGGGACGCCCGGTGTCCATAAACATTTCACTGTCGGGTCCGCAAGGACCGGTCTCACCAGCAGGACCCCACCAGTTATCCTCACGAGGGAGATAGTAGATCCTTTCGGTTGGAATGCCATGTTTTTTCCAAGCTGAGGCAGCCACCTCATCACGAGGAACCAGATCATCCCCTGCAAAGACCGTTACCGAAAGAAGAGAGTGATCGATACCCAGGACCTTGGTCAAGAACTCATAGCTGTAGTCGATCGCTTCCTCTTTGTAATAGGCTCCAAGGGACCAGTTGCCCAACATCTCAAAAAAAGTGAGATGGTGGGGATCACCAACAGCCTCAATATCACCTGTACGAATACATTTCTGGTAGTTGGTCAATCTTTTTCCAGAAGGATGGTCAGCACCCAGGATATAGGGTACAAGCGGATGCATACCGGCTGTGGTAAAAAGGACAGTCGGATCATTTTCAGGAATCAAGGAAGCACCACTGATTTGTGTGTGGTCTTTTGATACAAAGAAATCAATATATTTCTGTCGAAGCTGGTTTGCTGTTAGTTGGTTTTTCATATGTAATGATAGTAATATTCCCGACGAATGCATGTCAAGGCAGATTAGAGGCCGAGGTCGAGTTGAACGCTCTTTTGCACCACTTTTCCTACCTGTTCGCGAGTCTTGACCGCTTTCTCTAAAACTCGGGGAATATCACCAGCCTGCTTTACCACAAAAACCCTCGGACGGTTTGCGAACTCTTTAGGCCAGAGGAAGCTATGGTTGTCCAGGCTGCTTTGGTAGAAGAACAGATATTTCTTCTGTTCAAGGGCAAAGGCAGCCTGTCTGACAGCCCCTCCTCCATCACGATCCTCCACTACAACGGAAGCCAACGAGAGAGCGCTCATCAGACGGTTACGCAAGAGAAAGAACCACTTCTGCGTTTGAGACGAAGGTGCAAACCTGCTTACCAGAGCTCCTCTCTCAGCTATCGCTTCCTGTAATTGTACATGTTCAGGGGGATAGCAGGAGGTAAGGGGGGTTCCCAGGACAGCAATGGTAGGAAAGCCATTATCCAAGGCAGTCTTGTGTGCCACCCCGTCAATGCCCAGGGCAAGCCCACTTGCCACAACATACGACCTCTTGCCAATCGCATACGCAGATTGGACTGCACTCTTCTTCCCTTCCAGAGAAGGGCTTCTGGTTCCTATGACCGAAATCGAGGGTTGGCTTAACAAAGAGGCATTGCCTTGCACATAGAGAAAGCGCGGACAGTAGGCAAAGCTGTCTACCTGCTTTGGCCAGAGCGGATGCTCCCAAGTCAGGACCTGCACTGCACTTGGCATCGCCTCAAAGCTCGGGCGACAGGCAAAATATGCCTCGCTGAGGAGATCCTCTGCAACCCCTAGGAGGGAAGCATACTCCCCAAGATGAAGCAACAGGGGCTCAGTAGTATCAAGAGAAGCAAGGGCCTTGGCAAAGGCCTGTTGAGCCTTCGCTTCAGAGTTTTTGTTTGCCCTGACCAAAGCCTCATAGTTCAGCGCCTGATGCCATCTCTGATCCATAGATCCTCCAAGCAGACTCTACCATGCTCACCGTATGCTCTGCAATCATCAAAATGAGTAGGAGCTGCCTCTTCTTTCCTAGAAGTGACAGCTCCCATACCTTGTTACAAGGAACTAAGGACTACTTGGTCAATGCCTCTGCAATTCCCCTCATCTCCTGAAGGTTCTCCTGCTTGGGATTCCAGTTTACCTTGACCTTAGGTCCGACAACCTTGAATCCAGCTGTGACCAGATGCTCTTCCAAGACCTCTACGCCTTCTCCGCTCCAGCCATAACAGCCAAAGACAGCAGCCTTTTTCTTCTTGAGCTTCAGCTCAAAGAGGAAATGCAGCCAGCCGGCTACCGAGGAAAGTATGCTCTGTCCCACTGTGGGGGATCCGACGGCGATGGCCTTCGAAATAAAGACCTGTGTCATGATGTCATTCTTGTCAGTCTGGGAGATATTGAAGATCTTGACCTTGGTATCAGGGGCCAGGATCTGTATCTCCTTGGCCAAGGCATGGGCAAGGGCCTTGGTCCCGTCCCACATGGTGTCATAGACAATGGTGATCTGGTCCTCCTGATAATTATCCGACCACTGGGCATACTTCTCTACGATCTGCAGAGGGTTGTCACGCCAGATGGCTCCATGACTTGGGGCAATGATGTCGATAGGAAGGTTCAGCTCAACGATCTCCTCAATCTTGCGTTTCACCAGAGGAGAGAATGGGGCAAGGATGTTTGCATAGTACTTTAAGGCCTCTTCCCAAAGCAGACACTGGTCGGTCTTGTCGTTGAAGAGTTCCTCAACCGCAAGGTGCTGGCCAAAGGCGTCGTTGGAAAACAGGATGTTGTCCCCAGTCATGTAGGTGGCCATGCTGTCAGGCCAGTGAAGCATGCGCATTTCGACAAAGACCAGGCTCTTGCCATTACCGATATCAACACTGTCCCCGGTCTTGACCACCTTGAAATTCCATTCAGGGTGGTGATATTGGCCAACAAGGGACTTGATCGCATTGGCGGTGCAGTAGATTGGGGTATGGGGAATTTTCTCCATCAGGTAAGGAAGAGACCCACTGTGGTCGACTTCCCCGTGGTTCATCACGATGAAGTCTATCTTGGAGAGGTCAATCTCCCGCTCAAGATTCTCCCTGAATTCCCTCTCATAGGGTCTCCAGATGGTGTCGATCAAGACAGTTTTCTCTTCCTGGATAAGATAGGCGTTCTGGGAAGAGCCATGGTTTACCGAATAGTCAGACCCATGGAAGGTCTCCAACTCCCAGTCTATCTTTCCAACCCAAGACACATTGTTTTTTACCAATCTCTTCATAGTATCGCTCCTTCTTTGTATTTCGGAAAGAGAATCGAGTTCTCTTTGTATATGTGCAGGAAGATGTCCTCAACCAGAGTTTTCATCAAGGCATACGTGGCAACATAGGTCGGACACCCATCTGCAGGTGCTTGGAATGAACGTGTGGCCTCTTGCAGGCTCTTGATACTGTCCCCAGCCGCTTCATGATCATTCTCTAATGATTCTACCATCAATATTGCCTGAGGAGTAGCTTCCTCCCTCAACAACGGGAAGACCTCTTCCTCCTCTTGCACGAAGTGCTGTAGCAGTTCCTTCCGCAGGTCACTGAACAAGGAGTGGACAGTCAGCAGCTCTTCTTTATGGTTCTTGTAGTGGGCCCATAGGATGGTATTCAGCTTGTCATCGACCTCGGCGATAAGAGTACGTTCTGCACTATGGTGGGTAGCCTCTATGTGGTCGATAAGGGAGGCGACACTCAAGCCATAGAGAGAGGGGTCGACAGTTGCCTTGTACGTGTCTTGGGCATCGACGAGAAAAGCTACAAGGGATGTGAGAAAAGCCGACCGTTCATACCCTGCTTCTGCGATTGACTCATACAGCATATGATCACCCCCGCAACAGTAGTCGATATGCTTCTCGTTGAGGAATATGGTGGCAAAGGGGTAGGCTTTTACCAAACTTGATAGTTTCTGGTCTTTCATTGTGTATCTCCTACTATAGATACGGTACTACAAAAAACAGAGACCAACTATGATTCAAATCAACTTACAGCAATACAACCAAAATTCTCTAAAAAATTCTACTCAGAAGCAAGCAACTCCAAGGAGGGGATATCCAGCAGGAGAACTCGTCTCTTCCCTGCTACAGATAGCAAGCCATTTTCTTGCATCCGAGATAGTTTGCGGTTGACCGTCTCCTTGGTCAAATGGATTGCGTTTCCGATTTCCTCTTGTGAGAGGGAAACGGTAACGCCCCCTGTTCTTCGCACTCGTTCCAAAAGGAACATGGCAATGCGCTTGTCCACACTCTTGGTTGAGAGCATCTCCACCTGAAGCCGGTATTGGTCCAGCTTGCTATTGAGGTAGGTCATGACACGCAGCCCAATATGGGGGTCACTGAGCATGAGAATTCGTATATCGCTGCTTGCAATGGTACATATGCCCATATCTTCACCTGCAATTCCGGTCTCCCGGCAGTGACTCTCGCTGAAAAGCTGATCACCTCCATAGAAGTCCCCAGGGAAAAGGGTCTCCAACAAGAACTGTTGGCCATCACTACCATACCGTACGAGCTTCAATGTTCCAGATCGTACGATAATAAGACGATTGGAGCTGTCCCCTTCTCGAAATAACACTTCCCCATTGGATAGGGTTCGTTGACGGATGAGGCTCTGCACTCGGGCTATCTGATCAGTGTCCAGGTTCTGGAAGATAGGAACATTGGGCAGACAGCCAGAGCCCCCATGGGAACATGCTTGGCATTCGATCATCAATCGTCCTCATACAGCTCGTTGATGACATCCCAAGCTGAAGCCAAACCTTTTCTGAGGTTGCAGAGCAACTGGTACTGGTTAAGCAAGCTTGCAAGGTGCTTTTCGGCAACCTCTTTGGGATCATCAATGGCAACGACACTCTTCAGTTCCTCTGAGGTAGGGGGAAGAGCTGTCACCCTATCGAACTCGGCAAGCATACCGGCTTTGGTCATTCTGAAGTAATTGGGAACTTTCAAGAGAAGCGTTGGGGTGTAATTTCTTCTTTCCAGGCTTTCTGCAGTCAGTTCGATTTGCATCGCAGGGGCATCTTCGGGAATTGCTTCATATCTCTTACGCAGTTCTTTCATCTTTGTCAGTACCTCCAGTACATAGGGTAGATACTGTATCGTACCACAGATTTGGAAATAGTGAGAGGGGGAGGATAGAGGAAGGAGAAGGGGAAATCAGAGACATGGAGAATGAGTCCGAACGTACGACTGTTGCATCCATCAGAAATGAATGTATACCCTCCTAGGTTAGGTATAGTAAGCAGAAAGGAAAATATTGGGTACGATCCAAACGGACCCTATCTCATATTTTCCTTCCCAAATCACCTCAATTAAAAATTCTCATTGTCCCCGGCATTGGCGAAGTGCAAATTATTGGTCTTCCATCGTTGTAGCCTGCAAGCTCCCCAAGGGGCATAAAGGCCTATTGTAATGATTGTGAGGATTATGATGAGCAACCAAGTCCCAAAAAATCCTGCACCTGATCCTGTAAATACCAGTTGCTTTGACTCCACGTACGTGTTTTTTGCTTTCCACTTTTCAATCGCACAGGCTGACCAAGGATAAAACAATGAGAAGGTGATGACGTTCAACACTGTTGTCCAAATTAGCAGCCAGAAATACGAGCCACCTTTGCCTCTAAAATCAAAATTTCCGTAGGGCATTTTACTCCTCCATGTAGTAAAAAAGATAAACGAAGTATACTTCATACTTAAGCGAATAACAAGAAAAATCTCTCTTAGCCTATGCAGAAAAATCTCTTTCGGCAGAGACAAAGAATAGCAAAGCAAACTCACCTATCTTTAGGTTCAACCATTTTTTCCATCTTTCGCTACCATTTTCCAGATACCATTGCTTCTGTTTCGGTCGGTATAATCGAAATACGATTACAAATAGGCAAAAAGCTATGCAAAGTATTCAAGCAATTCAAATTGACCTAGGGCAATGCGTTATGCTACCATCACCCATACGGATAGTAATAGGAACCCTACTATGAAATTATTAGTGTTTGTCTTAAACAATGAAGAATATCTGGAAGAAGTCATGGAGGCTTATGTGGAGGCCGGAATCAACGGAGCCACCCTTCTCGACAGCGAAGGTATGGGCCGGTTCCTTTCCTATGAGGTCCCACTCTTTGAAGGCTTCAAGGACTTCATGAAGGGTAACAAACCCTACAACAAGACAATCTTCTCTGTGGTGCGAGATGAGCAGGTGATTCTGCATGCTAAAGAGTTGATCGATAAAATAGTCGGAGGATTGGATAACCCTGGAACGGGCATCATGTTTACTCTGCCCGTTGACTGGGCAGCAGGTTTAGTACGAGAAGAAGAAGAGGTATAGCCATGCAGATACTCAGTAAATTGATCGATCAAGAATGCATCCTGCTCGATAGGGAGGAGCACTCGATTGAATCAATCATCAAGACAGTGACCGATCAGCTAACAATCAGATGCCCCGAGGTGGCTACCAAGAGCCTTATGCAGAAGGTTATCGCTGACGGATTCCATACTGTCAGTATTGGAGAGGGCTGTACGATTACCCACGCTCGCTGTCCATCGATGGAAAAGACCCTGATGGCTGTGATACGCCTATCACCCGAGCTTGACCTCGGGGCTTCTGACGGAAAGAAAATTCGCTTGGTGTTTTTACTGGTGGGACCCCAAAGCAGTGCAAGCTTCCACCTCAAGATATTGAGCAGACTTGCCCGCCTACTACACTCACAGCCGTTGCGAGAAATCTTTTTTGAGGTTGAGACTGCAGAGCAGTTTTACAAGGAACTGGAAAACAAGGAGCAATAGATGAACAGCAGAAGAATCTGGGCATTGCTACGTTTCGCTTTGACCACCGTCTTTCTGTTCGCAGTATGGGTGCTATTCTCAGCAGATGCAGACCGATTTTCCCTCTTGTTTGGTTTTTTCGCCTCACTGCTTACCGCGGCTCTTACCTATCATATCTTTTTACCCGAACATGAGGCAAACCTACACTTCTTCATCCCTCGCCTCTGGTATCTCAACCGTTTCTTCTTCCTGATGTTCATCAGTCTCTATACCTCAAGTTTTCAGGTGGTCAAGGCAGTGATAAGCGGCAATACTAACCCACGGATAGTGCACTTCAGGACAAAGCTCCGATCAGACATCGCAAGAACCGTACTTGCAAACTGCATAACCTTCACCCCGGGAACGATGACCTTGGACCTGAATGACGATCACTTATCCGTACACTGGCTACTGTGTACCACCACCCACGCAAAAGCCGCAGGGGAAGCAATAAAGACAAAGCAAGAGCATATGTTGGGGAGGACCTGGCTATGAGTGTCTATATCTTCAAGGCAATGCAGATTACCCTGACTTTTTTCGTATTGGTCACCGTCATCCGGCTGCTACTGGGACCAACTGCAAGTGATCGCCTGGTTGCCCTGAATGTGCTGAGTGCAGTCTCTTTGGCTTTGTTGGTGCTCTGGGGTATCAGCAATACAAGGACACTGTATCTCGATGTTGCCTTGGTCTATGACATCTTCGGATTCTTGGGCTTCTTGGCAATCACCCGTTTCCTCAAGCAAAGGAAGGGGGGATGATGATTGTAAAAGAGATTCTGGCGCTCATAATGTTCTTGGTAGGCACAGCCTTCGGCTTGGTAGGGATGGTCGGGCTGTTTCGCTTCAAGGATGCCTACAGCAGGCTGCATGCCGGCTCGCTGTGCGGAACCACAGCCGTCTTCTCCTACCTCATTACCCTCCTGTTGCTCAGCCCGTCTTTAGCAAGTACGGCGCGGATGGTTGTCATCATCCTATTCTTCTTGATCTCGGCCCCTACGGGGTCTTCCATAGTGGCTAAATTCATCTGGGAGAGTGAGGATGCCGACCGACAGCGCTCTTCAATGCGAAAAAAGGACAAGCGTCTATGAACATACTCATTCTCGCATTGATTCTGATCTTGGGCATCTATGCACTGCTGAGTAGAGACCTGTTGCACTCGGTGATAGCACTCTCTGCGCTGAGCATGCTCAGTGCCCTGCTTTTCACAATCCTCAGGGCCCCTGATGTCGCCATAACAGAAGCGGCAGTAGGAGCTGGAATCACCACCATTATTTTTGTCTGGGCTATCAGACACACCCAGCGAAGAGACAAGGAGGAACAATGAAGTACCTTCGATTGGCCAAGCAGATCTTTTCGGTCCTCCTTGTTGCAGCTGTCGTATCTGTGGTCATTATCAGCGACCACAGCTGGCCTGAACAAGGGCGTGACTACCTTTTCGCAAACGCACTCAGTGAAACAGGAGCTTCAAACACCGTCAGCTCGATTTATCTGGGGTATCGTGCAATGGATACCTTGGGAGAGACGCTGGTGCTTTTGGTCGCCATCACCGGTACCATGTCGATTCTCATCAACCTTGGCAAGGAAAAGGTCGATGAGGAGGCTGTGAGTTTCTCCCTTGCGCCGGAAAAACGCCCTAAAAACTCCTTAAGAACCCACCTTCTGGAAGTTGTATCCTCAAAACTTGGGCCAATTGTCCTGCTCTTCGGATTCTATGTGATGCTCTATGGGCACATCTCTCCTGGAGGGGGGTTCCAAGGGGGCGTCATTGTTGCTTCTGCCATTGTCTTCCTTGCCCTAGGGACAGAGACTAAAAGCAAACTGACCAACACCACAGTTCTTTCCAGGCTCGAGTCTCTCGCCTTCTTGGCCCTGATCCTCGCCTCGATCAGCGGAGTTTTCTTTGAAAGTGGTTTCTTCAGCAACCCGATAAAACCAGGGACCTCACTATCTGTCAACTTTATCATCCTGCTTAATATCATAATTGGCCTGAAAGTCGGGACCAGCATTGCAACGATGTGCATAGCCATGATGGGAGGTAGCCATGATTCTTGAGCGGGTTCTGATCTTCCTTCTCTTCATGGCGGGATTCTCTGCCATTGTCGGGATGAAGAACATCATCAAGAAGGTTTTTGGCCTGAACCTCATCAATGCAGCAACCGTACTGCTATTCATCCTAGAGGGAAGCAGAATCGGTGAGCAAGCTCCGATTCTGGGAGAAGGTGTGCACTCCATAGTTGATCCAATTCCCCAAGCCCTGATGCTTACAGCAATCGTCATTGGTGTGTGTGTAACAGCCCTTTCCCTAGCCTTGGCTGTACGCCTGTACAAAGCTACAGGTTCCTTGGATATCAATGACATTACCAAGAGGCTGGACAGTGAATATTGATACCCTATTTCTCACCCCAGTCTATCTTCCTCTGCTAGCGGCGGCTCTGCTTATGGTCACCAAAGCATTCTGGGGGGAGAGGGGAAGGAGTGTAATACAAACACTTGGAGCCTTCATCGCTTTCTCTGGGCTACACATTTCAGGGAGAGCAACAAGGCTACCTGCTTGGAGCCCAAAGACAAAAAGAACATTCAGTGACCGATTCTTTGGGTATGGAGGCAGAAATATATGAACCGACAACAGGCCTTGCTTTTCGCTCCCATATATCTCCCTCTTCTCAGTTCGGCGTTGATCCTGCTATGCAAAGAGTTCTTCACGAATAAGGTCAGGCGAGTTGCAGAGTACCTCGGGATGATCATCGGCATGGGACTTCCCTTGGTGATTGTATTCTCCCTGTTCGGTCATATTCAGACCCATGGGGCTCTCGAAATGGTCATAGGTTCCTGGACGAAAGAAATAGGCATTGTCTATCGTTTTGATGGCTTGTCATTGCTCATGATTGTCTTGGCCATAACCATAACCATTCCAGCCTGGATATATTCGCGCAAGGCAGGTCCCGCCCAATCCTCCTTCACTGCCCTGCTCTTGATCCAGACCAGTTCGATAGCGGCTATCAGCATGACAGGGGATCTCTTTAACCTCTTTGTCTGCTTGGAAGTCATGGGCGTGGTTGCCTATGTCCTGATCGCAAGCAACCAAAAGGGAGGAGCCGTCTATGCGACCTTCTCCTATCTGATGATTTCCTCTTCGACCATGGTATTCTTCCTGTTGGGAACCTTTGCCCTCTACCGCCTGACCGGCTCGCTCAGTTATGCAGGCATTACAGAATCCTTAGCTCTGCTTGGCTCAAAAGACAAGGCTCTTGTTGCAGCCTCCCTATCGCTGATAGTTGTACCAGTCCTGCTGCGCGTGGCAGTCATGCCTCTGTCCTTGTGGCTTGTGGATGCCCACTCCAGGGCTCCTCATGCAGTATCAGCCATCCTCTCCGGAGTCTTGCTCAAAGTCCCCCTCTTCGCCTTGGTCAGAGTTCTCGCCATATCTGAGCTAGGGGGTTCGATTGGTCTGGCGATCAGCTATGCTGGAGCCATAACCGCACTCTTTGGCGTACTGCTGGCACTAGCCCAATCTGATGGGAAACGGTTGCTCGCCTACCACTCAATCAGCCAGATAGGCTATGTGGTGAGTGCCTGGGGCTTGGCCATCTCCCAGGGGATTCACACCAGTGCCGGCACTTTGCTATTGGCAACCTCGTTCTTCCATGCCTTCAGCCATGCCATCTTCAAAGCCTTGCTGTTTCTCTCCGTCGGAACCGCTACAGACGCAGGGGCAAGTCGCGATGTTTACACCCTGCGCGGTGCAAACAGGAGGCTGAAGAACAAGGGAGAGAAGCTACCACTGACGATGATCTGCTTTTTTGTCGGAGCACTCTCCATCACAGCAATCCCTCCCTTTAACGGATACTTCAGCAAGACCCTGCTTACCTATTCTCTCAAGGGAACTCTCCACTACAACCTGCTGACCATCGCAGGGGTGGGAACAGTTGCCTCATTCATCAAGCTTTCAAGGATTTTTCTTCCAAGCAGAAACACGATAGAGAAGGTTGGTCGAAATCTTCGCCCGACCTTCCCCCTTACGATTCACCTCGCCCTTGTAATCCTCTCCACACTCTGTCTCATTACCGGTCTCTTTGCCCAACAGGTGATTCTGTTTATCGGATCAGCCCTACCTGGAAAGGAACAAATCATCTTCAACAACACCTTCTTCTACACCGCGGAAAACCTTACGAAGACCTTCTGGACAGTGGCAAGTGGTGGTGTTCTCTTTTTCCTTGCAATCAGCAAGCCTGGGAAAAAGGTACTCTCAGTGCTCAAACAGTTCAAGGGAGGGTTTTCAGACCTCTTCCTTGGATTCGCTGTTGCCTTATCGGCCTTGATGGGATACCTGTTACTGGTGTAAACCAACAAGGCTATTGATACTGAGTAAGTCAATCTCAATTTTGGAGTTCGGGTCATTTTAGGTATGTAATACTTCATTTTCTTGAATTTTATACCTAGACAATCTAACAGCATCAATCCACATGAAACCCATGCTTGGTTCGTTATATACTTAGCGCTCTTTCTCCAATCTTCTGGAAACTCTGAGTTAGGAAGAGCTCTTCCTTCAGTAACAATAGCTATTGGTTTTCTAAGCACAACATATGGGAAGAAGGGTCAACTCATTAGAATTTTACATAGCTATTAGAAAATGACTCTGTTAGTATGGTTAATGAGCGAGACCAATAAAGTAGTTGGCACTAAACCAGCTTTCATCTCACAATAATTTCAACTGTAATACCCAAGTTACAGCAACCCTCGCAAATAATAAATCCAAACTTACATGAGTAGAAAACAAATAAAAAATACTCATACCGAGGCATAGCAATGAAACAATACAGGACCAAATAATCCTCTATCATCGCCAATATTTTCAAGGAAGGAGAACTCGATGATCAGAGTAATATGCAAAATTTGCATAATTCTTAGCATTCATTTACAAAATTCGTTAAAGATACAGACAAGAGGCTCAAATCCACACGTGCCGGGTTGAGCCCTGTTACAGAATTTTTTTACTCAATTATTATGGATTGTACAACTGGCTTCTTTGTTGCCCAAGTGTTTACTAACCGTTTACTAGAGTAAGTTTCTTACCTGGAAAATCGTTGATAGATTCTTTATAAACAGGATTAATACAAATTAATGTTTCAACTTTGGCTGGATTTTTTGCTCAATTATTCTGGATTGTACATCAAGTATTCGAGCCAGCAGTCGCGATTCGTCCCCAATATTCTTGATTCGTCTCTCCTCTGAATCTCGGAAACCTAGGGTCATCACCTGCCTTTGAAAAATTCCCTTCTGGTAGCGATTTGGGAGAAAGCTTATCCAACGAAATAGCTACATTTCTTAAATTTGAAGAAATGTTCACAAGGGAGTCAATCAGTGTTGAAAGAGCAAAACAAATAGCAGCAGCAGCCAGAAGCAACAAGGCAGATGAGAACCATGGCCACGCTATAAGCAAGCTGAACTCGTAGCTGTGGCCAGAGAAATTTGTACTACCATAGTAGAAACCGCAGCATACACCCAGACATGCGGCAAGGAACAAAATTAGACTAATGAATTGCATAAGACCCCTCCCTGGTCACTCAGAAGTACAAATCCAAGCAAAGACCTATCTTATATATTTGCACACCCTCAAGGATGCTTCTACCAATAGAGCAAAAACCTGCCAATGACCTCATGTAAATTCTGGATTCGATTAGGTTCCTTTGAGAGAATCCTGAGTGATTACTTTTCATTGTCACTTATGAATCTTCTCATTCCATCAAATAGATTCACCTCCAGCCTCTTATCAAAGTCCTCGCTGAAAATTGATAGTGCATACACCCCAAGGTGGATAAAGGCCTAATGTAAGTAGAGTTACAATGAAAGGTATCAATACCCCAGGGCAAGCCCTGGAAAGAGGAGGCGTTGCCTCCTTTTCCGCCCCAAGGGGCTCACGTATCTCACCTTGCTTTCCCGGCACTCGCTCGGTAATGGAAACATGGTAATGCTTCCACTACTCTCGCTTCGTTGGGGAATGAAGATAAGCGGTCAAGTCCCAAAGAATCCTGTGAATACCATTTGATTAGACTCCATGTACGTATTTATTGTCTTCCACTTTCCAATTGCAAAGACTGCCAATGGATAAGCAAGGTGAAGGTGATAAAGTTTAAGACTGATGTCCAAATTAGCAACCAGAAATAAGAAACACCCTTTTTTCTGGAATTTAAATTCTCAAATGGTATCCCCCCAAATCCAACTACTATGTGCATAGTAAATCTTACTTGGTTCAATTGCAAGAAAAATATCTAGAAAAATTTCTTTTAGCATAGGTTGTGGTATTGGCAACAAGAAAAATGGGGCCAACTTTTTCCCATAAAAAAAACCTGCTACATCTCTGTAACAGGAAAGTGTCTGCCGCCTCTCGGAATTGAACCGAGGACACAAGGATTTTCAGTCCTTTGCTCTACCAACTGAGCTAAAGCGGCTTGACCTCCTCTTATATACCCCAATTCCAGAATTCTTGTCAACACCTTATTGCGCTTTTCGTACTTTACCTTGATAATCTTGCTCAAAGAAGAACCATCTGGTACAGTCAAAAAATAGATGAAAAGCAAAGAAACCCCCATCCTCCAATTGGAAAACCTCAGCTTTGGCTTTGAAAAGACAAAACCCATCCTAACTGACATCTCCCTTACCATAGAGAGGGGTTCCTTCACCCTCATAACAGGGCCCAACGGATCAGGAAAGAGCCTCCTGCTCAAATGCATCAAAGGTCTGCTCAAGCCCAACTCTGGAACTATCATGTTGGATGGCACAGATGTGACACATTCCAGCAAGAAAAGGCTCACCTCCATCGGACTGGTATTCCAAGATGCTGAAACACAGATAGTGGGACAGACAGTTGAACGGGACATTCTTTTTGGCCTGGAGAACCTTGAGCTTCCTCACGCTGTCCAACAAGAACGCCTTGGTGCAGTAGTCAGTCTCCTCGATCTCACCAAGCAACTGTCCCAACGCCCACGGACCCTCAGTGGAGGGGAGAAGAGAAGACTCTCCATAGCAGGAGTTCTGGTCATGCAACCCAAGCTGCTCATCATGGACGAACCCTTTGCAAACCTCGACTACCCCTCAGTGGTGCAGGTGTTGAAAACCCTGCTGCAGCTAAAAGACGAAGGCCATACCATCGTCCTTGTCAGCCATGAGGTAGAGAAGATACTCGCCTACACCGATGATGTCATAATCCTCAGCGGTGGGAAGGTAGTGGCACAAGGCCACCCTTCCTCTGTACGCTCTCTCTTTTCTCAACATGGAGTATACCTACCGGCCGATATCCCCCTAGAGGAACTGACATGGCTGAAGCCCTAATCTTCCACTACAGGGAACAGAAGGCCTTCCTCAACCGATGCAATCCCCTAACCAAGCTACTTAGCATCCTTGCCATACTCATTCCTCTTGCCAGAGCTTCCTTTGGTGAGACAGTGGCCATTCTCATACCTTTGGTCTTGCTTGCCATAACCCAACACCTACCCCTTCATCGCTATGGCAAGGAGCTACGATTCTTCTTTGTAATGACAGTTCTGATAGGAATCACTGAATACTTTGCAACCCGATTGTTGCTGCCATCCTTCACTGCCTGCCTCAGGTTCCTGACCATCATACTCAGCGGCATGCTGCTCTCTGACTCAACAGCCCCGGATGATCTGGCCCGGTCCTTAGGAAGCGTACTGGACAGGCTCCCTTTTGTTGACGGATGGGCAATAGCCAGTTCCATTGAACTTACCCTCTCCATGATTCCACTCATCTTCGATGTGACCGAGCAGGTAACCACTGCAAGAAAGGCCAGGATGGAGAGAAATCGTCATCCTATCAAGAATATCACCGCTGTGGTAGCAAGCATCTTTTCCTTACTACTTGACCGCTCGGAAGAGCTTACATGGGCACTGGAAGCACGTTCTTTCAATCCCAGCAGGAAAAGAAAGACGCTACCCTACACCAGGGACGACCTCTATCTCGGGGCAGGGTTCCTGCTTGGCTTGTCCTTCCTGTTTTTCTTGCTTCCCCTAGTGCCTTTGTCTTTCTAGGGAGCTTTCCTTCAGGTTTCCTGAATAATTCCATTTTTCCAGCACCACGCTAGCCCAAGGCTATTTAGTATTTTATCTTTCCTTATGCATACTCTTCCAGTATTCTCAATGGTAGGGGAGGCACCATGCAAACCAAAGAGGAAGTCCGGTTATCACTCAAACAGAGAGCCAAACAGGTGGCTCCCTCCACGTACATCCTTGAAGACAAGGCCAGTGTAGAGGCACTGCTCAAAAGCCCAGCATATAGCACCTGTACCACCCTCTTTGCCTTCTCACCCCTTCCAAGTGAAGTTGACATATCTCTTGTGCTTGAGGATGCCCTCAGGCACAAGAGACTTGCCCTACCTCGTTGTCTGGGTGAAACTTTGGAATTCTTGTTTGTTGAAAGGCATTGGGACACTCGTGCACAACCATCCGCCCTAGGAGTTCTGGAGCCCCTAGGAGGCAATGTTGCCACCCCGGATGAACATTCCCTCATGCTGATCCCTGCAATGGCCTACACCACCACAGGCGCGCGTCTGGGGAGAGGAAAAGGATACTATGACAGGTATCTGAGCCAATTTCCTACACTATTCACCATGGGGATATGCAGAAGCTACCAATTATTGGAATCACTGCCAACAGAAGGGTGGGATGTGCGGGTTAGGGAAGTGTTGTGTAACGGTGTAATCTATCGGACCTGATTCTTACCGAACCAGACAAATTCCTGGCTTTCCATCATAGAGAAAAACTTATGGCAGTGGTCATCAAATTGGCGCTCCTTGAGAGAAAGCAGATGGGAGCGCATGGTTTCGCTACGCACACTACGCAAGATGGCGCTGAGGGAGCGCAGGTACTCCAACTGGATGGCAGGCGAACTGGCGATGACAAACAGAAGATGGACAGGCATCCCGTCTTCAGAGCCAAATTCGATACCTTCACCACTGATTCCTAGGGCAATATGCACCTCGTGAATGCCTAGGATCTTGCCATGGGCTATAGCAACCCCATGGCCAATGCCCGTGCTTTGGATGCGTTCACGACGAAGCACGCCTCTTTTAAAGCGTTCCACATCAGGTAAGGTTTGAAATATTGAGCAAGTATCTATCACTTCCAGAAGCGCCTTCGTCTTGTCGGTCGCTTGTAGCTGACAGATTACCGATTGGCAATCATTGAGTATATCCACAGAATCACTATACACAATGGATAGAACAGTTTCAAGGTAGGGTATCCCAAGCATTGCTTGTGATACCCACCTAACAACTTGTTATTTGGTCAACAGATACTCGTTCATGGCCTTTGCAGCCTTTCTACCTTGGCCCATAGCCAAGATAACAGTAGCAGCACCAAGAACAATATCACCACCTGCATAGACACCCTGAAGGGTAGTCTCACAGGTCTCTTCATTGACGATGAAGTTACCCCTGCGGTTAACCTCGATCGCATCAGTGGTTGCCTTGATCAGGGGATTGCTGGCATTACCGATGGCAATGATGACCGTATCATAATCAAAGACTTTCTCGCTCCCAGGAATCTCGATCGGGGAACGACGCCCAGAGGCATCAGGTTCTCCAAGTTCGCACTGGATAAGCTCAACGCCATTGACCCTTCCCTTCTCATTGGCTGTAATCTTCAGCGGAGCGTGCAGGTAGAGGAACTTGACTCCCTCTTCCTTGGCATGGGCAACCTCTTCCCTACGGGCAGGCATCTCGACCTCGGTACGGCGGTAGACAACGGTGACCTCGTCAGCACCCAACCTCTTGGCAGTACGGGCAGCATCCATGGCGACGTTCCCTCCACCAAAGACAGCAACCTTAGTAGAATCAAACATAGGAGTCAGAGCCTTGCCAACAGCATAGGCCTTCATGAGATTACTGCGGGTAAGATACTCATTAGCTGAAAACACCCCTACATAGTTTTCACCACCGATCCCCATAAATTTGGGAAGTCCGGCTCCAGAACCTACAAAGACAGCAGAAAAACCATCTTTACCCATAAGGTCGCTGATCTTTCGGGTCTTTCCCACCAGGTAGTTGCGCCTGATGGTGACACCCATATCCTTGAGGGCCTGCAGCTCATGTTCCACAATCTTCTTGGGAAGACGGAACTCAGGGATTCCATAGACCAATACGCCACCGGCCTTGTGCAGGGCCTCGAACATCACCACAGTATGGCCTTCACGGCGGAGGTCCATGGCAGCTGAGATACTTGCAGGACCTGTTCCTACGACAGCAACCTTCTTGCCGGTCTCAGGGGCAACCTTGGGCATGGTCTCACAACCATGCTCTCGGGCATAGTCTGAAACGTAGCGCTCGATCCTACCAATGGAGACAGACTGCTCCACATCCTTGAGAACCTTGCCGACTGTGCAATAGAGCTGGCACTGACTCTCCTGGGGACAGACGCGACCACAAATTGCGGGAAGAGAACTGCTCTCCTTGATGATGGAGAGGGCCTTGGCATGGTTCCCCTTGGCCGCCTCAGCTATGAAAGCGGGGATATCAATACCTACGGGACAGCCCTTGATGCAGGGCTTGTTCTTACACTGCAGACAGCGCAAGGCCTCGGCCCTGACCTGGCTTTCGGTATACCCGAGGGCAACCTCCTGCATATTGGTCACCCTGACCTTGGGATCCTGGGTAGGCATCTCCTGCAAAGGGATCTGAACCCTCTGTTTGGAAGAAAGGTCCTTTCCTTCATATTCCTGTAAAACTACCTTGGCCTTCGTATCTAGTTCTTCTGGTGAAATATGCATGGCTTACGCATCTCCTTCTTTAATGTCCAATCCAATGTGGCAACGGTGATGAGCCTGCTCTTCCTGAGGCTTGTAGGTTCCAAGACGAAGCAATAAGTTATCCCAATCGACCAAATGACCATCGAACTCAGGGCCGTCTACACAGGCAAACTTGGTAACCCCACCAATGTTGGCCCTGCACCCACCACACATGCCAGTCCCATCGATCATGATGGTATTCAGGGATACGATGGTATGAATACCATAGGGCTTAGTAGTTAGGGCTCCAAACTTCATCATGACAGGAGGTCCGATAATGACAACGCAATCGGGTTTCCACGATTCACACAACTCCTTCAGAGGTTCTGTTACCAAAGCCTTGCGTCCGTAGGAGCCGTCATCGGTTACGACGATGACCTCATTGGCATTCGCCTTCATCTCATCTTCCATGATGAGAAGACTCTCATTGCGAGCCCCCATGATGACCTTAACTTCATTTCCGGCTCGTTTCATGCCCTGGACAATGGGAAATAGAGGAGCCACTCCGATACCTCCCCCAACACAGACTACTTTACCATACTTCCTGATATCAGTAGGCTTGCCCAGAGGGCCAAGCAAGTTCTCAATCGAGTCACCGACCTCAAGGGTTGCTAGGTGGTGGGTGGTCTCACCCACAGCCTGAAAAATGAGAGTAATGGAACCCTCTTCTACATTTGCATCAGCAATGGTAAGAGGGATCCTCTCGCCAAAATCTCCACCCATCTGCAAGATGATGAACTGTCCAGGACTTCTTGCTTCAGCTATTTCGGGAGCATGGATGCTCATCCTGAATACTTCTTGAGAGAGCCTCTGCTTCGATAGAATCTTATTCATGCGTAACTCCTCGATCAAATCTTTGCATATCTAGTGCGTATCATAGCCGAAAAGTTCAACGTTGGAAACCTTCACTTGAGTTTTGCATCGTTAGAATGTATACATCTGGACAAATTATCCGGAGCCTTGATAAGAAAATGTATCGAGAAACAAGTATGCATCCAGTGTTTGAAACCTGTACAAGGAAATATCGCTATAAAACTACCCAAACCACGAGAAAGAGTGCAACGAAGAGCATGTTGACCCAGGTAAAGACAGACAGGTATTTTCCTACCTCAGAGGGCTTGTAGTGGGTATAGCAGGTGAAGGAAATAACCGAAGCCATCGAAGCGATGAGAGTTCCACATCCCCCAGCATTGACTCCCAGAAGAAGTTGTCCGCTATTTTGGGTAAACTGTGAAAGCAATAAGGTTGCCGGAACATTACTTATGATTTGACTCGCTACAAGTGAGGTGAGAAACTCCTTACCCTGCAATACACGTTGCAAGGTATTCCTCACAACCTCAATCTCACCCAGATTACCAACAAATACAAAGAGGCCAATGAAAGGTATCAATACCCCAGGGCAAGCCCTGGATCCAGGAGGCGTTGCCTCCTTTTCCGAGCCAAGGGGCTCACGTATCTCACCTTGCTTTCCCGGCACTCGCTCGGTAATGGAACCATGGTAATGCTTCCACTACTCTCGCTTCGTTGGGGAATGAAAGTCAGCAATAAGGAATAATCGACGCTTTTCAAAAGCATCTTTTCAGAAAAGACTATGACTGCAACCACTGCTAGATACCAAGGAACCATAGTGAATACTGCTCCGATCGAGAGCAAAAAGAGCAGGAGATATCTCAGAAACTTCTTCTTATCCAATTTAGGAACCTCTTGGACTTGCAACTGAAAATCCTTGGATTGGGAAGGTATCAAGAAGAGCAACACACATAAGAGCAAAGCTCCAACACTTACTAGGGGCAACATGGTGAGCAGAAACGTCTTCAATGGTATTGCATAGAAGGAATATAAAAATAGGTTCTGGGGATTCCCCACAGGGGTCAGGGCACTTCCCACATTCGCTGCAACAGTCTGCAGCACAACAGTCATGAGAATGGGCTTTTCCTCATTGCATAGGGAAAATACCACTATAGTAAGGGGCACAAAGGTTATGAGTGCAACATCATTGGTAATACCCATTGATGAGAAGAACGTAAGAACGACCAACAGTGAGGCAACTTGCCTTGGAGTATGGGCATACCGCAAGAGAAAACTGGAAAACCTTGTAAATACAAACATCTTGCGAAATCCGGCGACCACAAGCATAAGTGCAAAGAGACAGCCAAGTACCCTCCAATCAATATACTGCAGATAGGAAGGAGAAGGAAAAACAAAAGCCATGGATAGGAAAGCAAGCACCCAGGAAATTGAGACTACCGGTTCTCTTTTGATGAATATTCGTATTCCTGATCTGCTCATGTACGTTGGTTCTCACTTGTGATTGAGCAACAATATATCTGTTTCTTGGCTTGTGCAATTGGTTGGTGAACTCTCATACTGTAAAAGTGAAAGGCTTCCATAAGAAAACATCACCCACAAAACTCTTGTCCAAAGAGGTATCTGTAGTGCAAACTAGAGAAGGAGGAATACCAATGATCAGAAAATACAACGAAATGCCAACAACAGTGAAAGAACACTTGCGGGGAGGGTCTGGTTCAACCATATTCAAGTCCCTTGCCGAAGAGGGAAGCGTGCAACACTGTCGCCTTTTCAGTGAGATAACCCTGGAAAAGGGAAGTTCCATCGGAGAGCATGACCACGTGAGCGAGACTGAGTACTATTGGATCACCGAGGGAGAGGGCATCGTAACTGAAGCCGATGGCGAGAAGCTAGTGACAAAAGGGGATCTGGTAGTTACCGGAGGGGGTGCCAGTCACGCAATCCGCAACGAGCAGGACGCTCCTCTGAAGTTCGCTGCCATAATTATCCTAGACTGACAGACTACGTAAGAAAATAAAGAAAAGACCCTAACGACCTAACAAAGCAACAAGACAGCCGGGAATTCCCAGGCTGTCTTGTGTATTTTGCTAGGTACCGTGAGGTATTGCCTCTAGGTCCCCCTACTCGAGCGAACTCACGCCTCAGTTGTCCTTGATCTTCACTTCAATGCTCTTCGGCTGCACCTCAGGTCTCTTAGGTAGGTTGATTGTCAGTACACCATTGGAGAACTCACCTTCGATTGCGCCTTCGTCGATATCTTCAGGCAGACTGAAGGAGCGTTCAAATGCGCGGTGGTAGCGCTCGCGTACCAAGGATTTTCCCTCATTGTGCTCTTCAAGATTGCTCTGTTTGGAAGAACTGATCTTGAGCACGTGCTTATTGACATTGACGTCCACTTCCTTCTGGGTATACCCAGCTAGTTCAGCCTCGATTACATATGCCGTATCAGTCTCAATCACATCGACAGGGGGAATCTTATGGGTAGTACCCCAGTCAGACCAAAGGTCGGTGAAGAGTGAATGGTAGTTTTCTACAGGGTTGTTCCGGGTATTGGTTACGTAATATTTCATGATGACACCTCCATGTGTGCTTTGTGTTGTATATAGGCCTTCCTGGCTTGTACCAACATATGTGCACAGGGCGTGCCAACTTTTTAAAAGAAGTATAGATTTATCAGAAATGCAGAGCATTAATTGAAGATTACTACTTATATAACAATATTTTATAGTATAGGTCCGCTAACATCCCCTGCCTTCTCAAGTACTCTTAGGAAAAGAAATCCTTAGGTTGTTAGCGCCCAGAATGACCCAATTCCCCTATATAGGTATCCATCTGGGTCATTTTGACTCAGAGGACTTGCATCGAGGGAGTATCACGGGCAGAACTGTCCCACTGATGGCAAAATCAGGGCCTTTGCCTGTCTGTGAGGGCCCCTGATAGTGCTGCAATGAAAGGTATCAATACCCCAGGGCAAGCCCTGGAAAGAGGAGGCGTTGCCTCCTTTTCCGCCCCAAGAGGCGGGGTATCTCACCTTGCTTTCCCGCCACTCGCTCGGTAATGGACCCATGGTAATGCTTGTGCTACTCTCGCTTCGTTGGGGAATCAACTTCTTCTAGGATTGCCGTGACAACATAGATGGGACCTATATGAGAGGAGATCAGTCTGAATAAATCCGGTTCTCCATTCATGTAATCTATCAGGACACATGCATCCATTATCATGAAACGGATCGGATTCTTCGGCCTCAACCTAGTTCCTCCCACTCCGTTGCCAGCTTCATCATCTGTTGGCTTGATACTTGCATAATCTCAGCAGCTCTGGAGATAGATATTCTCTCTTCTTCAAGAGATCTTCGAACAAGCCGACCCAAACGATCAGCTGAAAAGTCAAAAGATTTCAGCCCAAAGGGCTCTGATCCCTCCAGACAAGGCTCCTCCTTGAAAGATAGCCTTTTTTTATACCGTTCCTCATACAACTGCTGAAAACGTACCCAGATGGAATTATCTACAACATCCTTCTGTCTGAGCCGATAGAGAACGGTTTTATAGCTCACCCTAAATATGGTCTTGATCTTCATGACCCGATCAACAAAGGGCATCCCAGAAGATTCCATCCATGCAAGGTCAAATCCCTTCTCAGGCATGAGAAAGTGCCCAGCAAACAGATCAGCTTCCTTCTCCTGGCCCTTGTCTTCTGCATTCACATCCCTAGTGTACTGAGACTCATGCATTAGCAGATGTCCCAATTCGTGGGCAGTACTGAAAATTTGCCGTTCAATGCTGATCCGTTCCCAAGTATTGATAATTATTGCAGGCCCGTTGTCCTCAGAGCCCACCGACAAGCCATTGAATGCATCTGAAGAATACGGCAGGGCAAGTATTTTAATCCCACAACTTTCCAACAGACCACAAATATCATGTATGGGTTCTTCATCTGATAGAGAAGTAATTTTTCTTGCCTCTTTTGCGTATTGGACAGGAGTCAGTTTCTCCGTAGACTCTGCAAGAACTCTAAAAGTATAGGAGATCTTATCTGACACCAAATTCTCCAAAAAGCAGTAATCATCCAACCATCTGGAAACCTGAGCAAGGACCTGCTCCCGTCTGTTCATCTTCTTATTTGCGCGAAAACGAACAAAGGACAACTTCCTTACAGGCCTCACAAGATCCACAAGATGGCAGTCCAGAGCTTTGCTCAATGCCAGCAGCGTACTGGTTTTTGGGAGAGCCTTCTTCCTCTCTATATTCTTAATGGTTGGAAGAGAGACCCCTGATAGCTCAGACAGAGTCTGTTGAGTAAGATTGTTCTTGCTCCTATAACGCTTGAGATTGGATGAGAGGATATCAATGTTCATAGCGCCTCCTCATTGTCACACAATTATTATACCTTTAAACAATAATTTTTTCAATAGTATATTTTTTTGGCCGATATAACAGCACAAACCCTCCAATAAGGAAGGCTTGTGCTACTCAGTATTGCATTTCCCTAAAATGGTTAGCCTTTTATCCTTGTCCAGGTCCTTACAGCGTAATCACCTGATAGCCCTTCTCAGTATAGGACAGGAAAGAAGGGTGGTTGCTCATATCCCCACCTACACTCAGGCCAGAGCCCTCATTGTACTCAAGGACCCCAAGGGTTGCTGAACAGGCTCTGCAGACACAGTCGATGAGCTTGAGCTCTACCACCTTCTTGAAGAGGGGGTTCTTTGAATCGGTCATCTTCCTGACCAAGGTGACAGCCTCACCTTCCAACACAATCTTCACATCCTTGCCTTTGGAGTGCATATCCAATGCGTTGAGAAGCACATGCACAAAGCAGACTGGGTTTCCTTGAAATGCAAAAATGACAAACTTATCCATAGTATCCATCCTTTCGTACAAGGGTATTTGTATTCAATCATACCACAGATACGAGAGTATGCGTTGCCTAGCTTCTTTCTCTCCTTGTCAGGAGAAATACCTGATACCACTTGCGAACAAACCGTTGTCCGGCTTGTAGGGAGTATTCCGATAGAGGTCCTTAGTTGAGCGCTCACTATGGGCCATCCTTCCAAATACCCTGCCGTCAGGTGAGGAGAGTGCCTCCAATGCATACGTTGACCCATTAGGATTCCAAGGCAGAGCCATAGTAGGCTTTCCCTGGAGATCAACATACTGGCTAGCTATCTGGCCATTGAGGGCCAACGTGTCCAGAAGATCTGCCTTACAGATGAACCGTCCCTCCCCGTGGGAGATGGGGACAAGGGATATGTCCCCCGTCTGGTAGCTTTGCATCCAAGGCGAGAGTGTGGATGCGACTCTGGTGCGGACCAACATCGACTGGTGACGGGCTAGAAGGTTGAAGGTCAGGGTGGGATCATCCTCTGTAGGGTCGATCATCTTCCCATACGGCAGCAACCCCAGCTTCACCAAAGCCTGGAAGCCATTGCAGATACCACCGATAAGACCGTCCCGCACCTCAAGGAGACGGGTTATCTCCTCAGCTATCAAAGGGTTGCGTAAGAAGGAGGCGATGAACTTTGCCGATCCGTCAGGCTCATCCCCACCTGAAAAGCCTCCGGGCAGAAAGAGTATCTGAGAATGGGACAGAGCCTTGGCAAAGGAGGTGACACTCTCACTCACCCCTTGGGCAGAGAGGTTGTTGATGACAAACTGCTCACAGACAGCGCCTTCGGAGACGAGGGCAGAGCTCAAGTCATACTCACAATTGGTTCCAGGGAAGACAGGGATAAGCACTTTCGGTGCGGCTTTGGGGTAGTTGCTTTTGGTCCGGGCCCTCTTTGTCCAGTTTATGGTTGGGATATCCAAAGGAGGAGCCTCTGGTCGCTTACGGGGATATACCTGCTCAAGAGGCATTTCATAGGCAGTCTGGATCTGGTCCAAGGTGAGGTTGAAACCTGTACCGGAGAATCTTGCTTCCTCTGTGGTATACCCCAACAACTCACCTAGAGACATGTCCTGTGTAAGCTCCAGGACAAACGAACCATATCGCTTGGAAAACAGATCCAATTGGGCAAGGAAGGCGAAGCCTATCCCGTTTCCCATGCACATCTTCATGAGAGCCTCTGCAATGCCACCAAAGCCGATGGCATAGCAGGAGGCAACCTTCTTCTCCCTTATAAGGGTAGAGACCTGTGCAAACAATCGGGGAAGGTCCTCCTCCTTCTCTGACTGAAGCAGTATCACCGCATGAGCTGAGCCCTTGAACTCATTGCTGATCAAGGCCTGTGCTTCAGAGGCGCTTATGGCAAAGCTGACCAAGGTAGGGGGAACATCAAGGTCCCCAAAGGAGCCGCTCATGGAGTCCTTGCCCCCAATCGCAGCTTTTTCAAGCAGCATCTGGGCTTTGAAAGCCCCCAACAAGGCTGCAAACGGAAGACCCCAGCGCTTAGAATCGGAGCCTACCTTGCCAAAATACTCCTGAAAGGTGAGATAGGTCTGAGTGAGGTCAGCTCCTGCTGCGACCAGCTTTGCAACAGAGTGAATCACCGCAGAGAAAGAGCCCTGGAAGGGATCCTGTTCCATAAGAAAGGGATCATACCCCCAAGCCATCACCGAAGCCGTGGAAGTCGCCCCCTCCCCGACAGGAAACAAGGCTGCCATAACAGAAGAAGGGGTCACCTGGTACTTCCCCCCATACGGCATGAAAAGTGAGGCGGCTCCTATGGTTGAATCAAAGCGCTCTGAGAGCCCCTGTTGGGAACATACATTGAGGTCGCCCATCAGGGACAGGAGCCTCTGGTTCAAAGGTGCGTTCACTGATTCAAGATTCTTTTGTATTTCTGGTTGTGGAATAACAACATGTGCATGCTTTTCAGAGCCATTGCTGTCAAGGAAAGACCTCTTGATGGCAACAACCCTTTCTCCCTGATGGAGCATCACCAGAGTCTGGTCTTCGGTGACCTGAGCTACAACAGAGCTTTCCAGGTTCTCTTCGGCGGCCAAGGCCTGGAAAAGGCTGACATCCTGTGCATCCAGGACAACTGCCATCCTCTCCTGGGATTCACTGATGGCGAGCTCTGTCGCACTGATGCCCTCATACTTGGTAAGGATGGCATCGAGGTCGATGACCAGCCCTCCTGCAAGCTCCCCGATCGCAACACAGACTCCCCCTGCCCCGAAGTCGTTGCACCGCTTGATCAAGGACGAGGCATCAGGACGCCTCATAAGGCGCTGGAGCTTGCGCTCCTGTGGAGCATTTCCCTTCTGGACCTCCGAGCCACAGGTTGCAAGCGAATCGGAGGTATGGCTCTTTGAGGAACCCGTAGCCCCACCACAACCGTCACGCCCGGTACGTCCACCGACCAACACTACCCTGTCTCCAGGCCGGGGGTCCTCACGCCTCACCTGCTTGGCTCTTACAGCCCCTACCACTGCACCCAGTTCCATATGCTTTGCAACAAACCCAGGATGATAGATCTCCTGGACCAGACTGGTAGCAAGGCCGATCTGATTTCCATAGGAACTGTTCCCGTTTGCTGCGGTCACCACCAGCTTCTTCTGGGCAATCTTCCCAGGCAGGGTCTCCCTGACCGGTACCAGAGGACTTGCAGCCCCACTGATCCTCATTGCCTGAAACACATACGCCCTACCTGAAAGCGGGTCCCTTATAGCCCCACCTATGCAGGTGGCAGCCCCTCCAAAGGGTTCTATCTCAGTGGGGTGGTTGTGGGTCTCGTTCTTGAACATCAATAGCCAAGGTTCTCGCTTCCCATCACAGGTGACCTCCACCTTCACAGAACAGGCGTTTATCTCTTCTGATTCGTCCAATTTGTCGAGCTTGCCCTGCTTCCTGAGTACCTTTGAGCCGATAAGGGCAAGGTCCATGAGGGAGATGGGCTTTTTATCACCTACGGCCTTGCGGCAGGCGATGTACTGGTCATAGGTTGCCTGTACCTGCGCATCCTCAATCTCGACAGAGTCCAACGAGGTGAGGAAGGTCGTATGACGACAGTGATCTGACCAGTAGGTGTCGATGACCTTCAGCTCTGTATGCGTAGGATCACGCCCGTTCTCAGAGAAATAGGCACGTACCATGCTCAAATCATCAAAATCCATGGCCAGGCCCTCCTCAAGGGAGAACTTTTGGAGCGCCTCATCTGTAAGGGTGGTAAATCCACGTAGCGTCTCTACGCTCCCGGCCTTGGCAAAGGGGAGGTTCAAATCCTTGGGAAGGGCCATCTCGGCTTCGGTGGCTTCCACGGGGTTTATCAGGTAGTCCCTGATGGCGTCCTTCTCCCCTTCGGTAAAGGAACCTTCCAATACGTACACCTTGGCACTGCGTACCAGAGGGCGGGGAGCAGAGCTGATAAGTTGGATGCACTGGGCCGCCGAATCAGATCGTTGGTCATATTGTCCGCTAAGAGGCTCAACAGCAAGGACAAAGGAGGGGGAGGCGACTTCGGGAAAGGTCTCATACAGGTCATCAACCTGCACCTCAGAAAACACCGTATGCTTGCACCGCTGCAGAAGAGAAGCATCGATGCCCTGGATATCATAACGTTTGATAATGCGCACACTCTGCAAGCTATCGATACCCACATACAGCTTCAGATCCTCAAACAAGGCCTCTTCAGCGACTCTGAAACTCTCTTTCTTCTCAACAAACAAACGGTAGACCATACTGCCCCCTACGCCTCGAGGGCGACTTTCCCAATATCCTTGCGATACTGCATCCCGTCAAACGAGACCGAATCCACACTTCGATAGGCCTTTTCCACTGCTTCTTTCAACGTCTGGGCTGTGGCGACAAGATTCATTACACGACCACCATTGGTTACCAACGTAGTGCCGTCGAACCTTGTTCCCGCATGCAGGCATACAAGTCCTTCTTCAAACGTACCTACGGTAATCCTCTTGCCAGTCTCGTAGCAGGTGGGGTACCCCCCACTTGCAAGGACCACACAACAACTGGCCTGGTTGGAAAACTTCACCTCAACATCCTTAAGCCGTTGCTGGGAAACTGCCAACAGGATGGACAAGAGGTCACTCTCCAAAAGCGGGAGAACCGCCTGCAGCTCAGGATCGCCAAACCTCGCGTTATACTCGATGACCTTGGGTCCGTCGGGGGTAAGCATGAGACCAAAATAGAGACACCCCTTGAAGGTTCGCCCCTCCTTGTTCATTGCAGCCATGGTGGGAAGAAAAATCTGCTGCATGCAAAGCTCTTGCAGTTCCGGGGTATAATAGGGGTTTGGGGCTATCACCCCCATACCTCCGGTATTCGGCCCCTGATCGCCATCAAAGGCACGCTTGTGGTCCATGGATGAAGGTAGGGGGACGAGACTCACTCCATCTGTGAAGGTGAGTACCGATACCTCGAAACCAGTGAGGAACTGCTCAACTACAATGCTTTCACCACTGGAGCCGAAGACCTTGTCCACCATCATGGCCCTGATGGCTGTCTGCAAAGCTTCCCTGGTGTGTGCTATGACCACACCCTTGCCCAAGGCTAGGCCATCGGCCTTTACCACGCTGGGAAGAGCACACGTCTTTGCGTAGGCCAAGGCCTCTTCCACCTTGTCAAACACCTCATATTCCGCCGAGGGAATCCCGTAGCGCTTCATCAGGTCCTTGGAAAAAACCTTGCTCCCTTCCAGGATTGCAGAACGTTTGTCCGGTCCAAAACAGGG
This sequence comes from Sphaerochaeta sp., assembly GCA_016342655.1. GTDB lineage: Bacteria > Spirochaetota > Spirochaetia > Sphaerochaetales > Sphaerochaetaceae > Sphaerochaeta. The sequence goes on from JAEINL010000021.1 coordinate 37,337, forward strand.
AATGCCTTCAGATTCCAACAGGTCAACCAACCCAAGGACCAAAGGGTCATCAGGGCCCACCACCACAAAATCGACCTTCTCCTGCTTGGCAAACTGGACAATCCTATCCAGATCCTTCGTCCCTATCGGGACCAAGGTGGCACATCCTGCCATCCCGGCGTTCCCAGGAAGGGCAAAGAGACGGTTTACGTCAGCATTGTGAGAGAGATTTGCAACCAGTGCATGTTCACGGCCTCCCGAGCCGATTACCAAGATATCCATAGCTTAATGGTGAAAGAGTCTGATCGAATTGCAAGCCATTACCATTGCGTATTGGTTACAAGCTTCGATGACCATATCATCCCTGACAGAACCGCCAGGCTGTACGATATACTGCACACCACTACGTTTGGCCCTATCAATATTGTCCCTGAAGGGGAAAAAGGCATCACTGGCGAGAGAGACCCCACCGATGGTCTTCAGATATTCCTTTTTCTCTTCTGCTCCAAAGGGCTTCGGGCACTCAGAGAAGAAACGCTTCCAGGCCTCAGCCTCAAACAGTGAGGTCTCAGGATTGTCAGCGAGATACTGCTCTATTGCATTGTCCTTGTCATTGCGGCTCAGCTTTGGCAGAAAGGGAAGACCAAGTACCCGTTCGCTCTGCCTCAGGTGCCACAGATCAGCCTTGTCCCCTGCCAGGCGGGTGCAATGGATGCGGGACTGCTGTCCGGCCCCTACCCCGATGGTCTGTCCGTTCTTTGCATAACAGACCGAGTTGGACTGGGTATACTTGAGGGCGTTGAGGGCAACAACCAGATCAATCCTTGCCGTATCAGGCACAAGCGTATGCTCTGTGACAATGGGCTCAAGCACACGTGCATCGAGGGCTATGGCATTTCTTTCCTGTTCGAAGGTGATGCCGAAGACTGTCCTCGTCTCCAGCTCAGGAGGGACATAGGAAGCTTCAATTTGCAGGACAGTGTACGATCCGTTGCGCTTAGCCCTCAGCAAGGCCAAAGCCTCATCGGTATACCCTGGGGCAATGACGCCGTCGCTTACCTCCGCCTTGATGCACTGTGCGGTACTGAGGTCACACTCACGGCTGAGGCTGATAAAATCACCAAAGGAAGACATACGGTCCGCCCCTCGGGCGCGGGTATAGGCGGTAGCAAGGGAAGAGAGGGGCCTTCCCTCCGGGACAAAGTACATCTTCCGTTCAGTTTCATTCAAAGGAAGCCCTACCGCGGCTCCTGCAGGACTCACATGCTTGAAGGATGCTGCAGAAGGCAGGTTGAGGCTCTGGTCCAAGGAAAGGACAAGCTGCCAGCCGTTAAGTGCATCAAGGAGGTTGATGTATCCTGGCTTCCCACTGAGGATGGTTATTGGAAGGTTGTCCGTTTCAGTAAAAATCCTTGCCGGTTTCTGATTGGGGTTACACCCATACTTGAGTTCCATACTATCCATGCTTACCTCGTATGCTTGTTGATCAGTTTCTGTGAATATTTCCCTGTATCCAGGTGAGTGTACCTGACATACAGCGCAATCCTGTTTTCCTCATCAAGACTATCCCAGAGCCTTTGGGAAAAAAGCCCAATGCCCTGGTCCACCTCAACTTCCCTCGGATTTCCTACGAATGAAGGAAGAGGATTCCCATCATCCTCATAGGTATGTATCAGATGTGCCCTTCCTGTCCTGGGATTTGGGTAAGGGAAGAACTCCCGTTTGCACTGTCCCTGTTCCCGCTTAAGAATGGAAAGTGTATAGGAGGGGGGATTACCCATCTCAAACATTCCACTTATCCTCGGGGTGTAGGCAGGCTCATCGGGCTCATAGCATCGGGTCTGCAGGGCTTCTTCAAAACTCTTGCCCTCTGCAAGGAAGGAGACGATGGTATCAGTCTGATCGCCGTTGCTGACGATTACCTTGGAACCAAAGCTTCTGAGGGGGTGGTAGATGATAAGGGAGGGATCTTCCAGGGCCGATGCGTCGAAGGCCTCTGTCTTCAGGGCCTCCCCATCCAAGGCCAATACCCGGTTACGGCTATTGTTGCTGCGCCCCATGAGGAAGTAGGCAATGACAGCCTCACCCTCACTGGACAGGCCCATGATGAGGCCTCGTCCGGGATAGCTTTTGTCTTGTAACAGCGTTTCGATTTTCATTGATTGCTCCATTGTTTGGCAGACCTCTCGGGTAGAGCGGGGAAGCAGGACCCATTCCGCCTCCTCCATGATCCGTCTCTGTAAGGTGGCGGGCGTATCGCCTGGGTGGACAGCTACCGCCTGTTGCGCCACTATTGGTCCGCCATCGGGAACGGAATTGACAAAGTGTACCGTCGCCCCGCTGATCGTAACCCCTCGCTCCAAGGCTGCCTGGTGAACTTTCAGCCCATAATACCCTTTGCCCGAGAAGCTCGGTAAGAGGGAAGGATGGATATTGAGGATCCTCTGGGGATATTTTCTGACAAATTCCTCAGAAAGCAGGGAGAGAAAGCCTGCAAATATGATCAGGTCGATCATATTCTCCCTCAAGACTTCTTCTAGATTAGCCTCAAACAAGGATCGGTCACCCTTAATCCGCTGTACGACAAGACTGTGTATTCCTGCATTCTGGGCACGCTCGATGGCATAGGTTCCCGCCCTGTCTGCAACAACCAAGACTATCGAACCACTCCCCAAACCACCCTTGGCCTGGACATCAAGCAGAGCCTGCAGGTTTGTCCCACCTCCGCTGACCAAGACAGCAATGCGTATCATATGAGCTGTACCCCTACCTCACTTTCGACAACAGACCCAAGGATATAGGACCCTTCGATAGTGGAAAGGGCAACCTCTGCAGCTTCCCTATCAAGGACAAGGACCATGCCAACGCCCATGTTGAACGTGTTGTACATATCAGCGAGGGGGATCGCACCCTCCTGCTGGATAAGGGTAAAGATAGGAAGCACCCTTACATCCTCAAGGAAGATTCTTGCCCCCTTGCCAGGGGGAAGACAGCGGGGGATGTTCTCGTAGAAGCCTCCCCCCGTGATATGGGCAGCTGCCTTTACCCTGACCTTCTGGGCCAGACCAAGCAGGGGCCGGACATAGATTTTGGTAGGTTCAAGCAGTGCCTCTCCAAGCGTACAGCCCAGCGTCGGCTCAAAGCGGTCCAAACGAGACACGTCCGAGTCAAGATTGAAGGCCTTCCTGACCAGAGAGAAGCCGTTGGAGTGAACCCCCGAGGAGCGAAGGGCAACCAGGAGATCCCCCTCCTCTATGGTGGAGTTGTCAAAGAGTCTGGACTTGTCCACAACCCCTACAGCAAAGCCGGCCAGGTCATACTCGTCTATGGGGTAGAAGCCCGGCATTTCAGCGGTCTCGCCCCCGATAAGGGCACAGCCTGCCTCTATGCACCCTGAGGCCACCCCTTTGACGATGCTCTCCACCTTCTCAGGTACGTTCTTGCCTAGGGCGATGTAGTCAAGGAAGAGTTGGGGCTCAGCACCACAGCAGATGACGTCATTGACGCACATCGCAACACAGTCGATGCCTACCGTATCATGCCGATCCATGAGGAAGGCAAGCTTGAGCTTGGTTCCTACCCCATCGGTTCCACAAACCAAGAGGGGATGGGGAGTCTTGGTGATATCGAGCTCAAACAGACCTCCGAACCCACCAATATCTGACCGAACCCCGCTGGTAAAGGTCTTTGCCACATGGCTTTTCATGAGTTCCACAGCCCTATAGCCTGCATTGATGTCTACACCGCTTGCGCGGTAGCTTTCATTCTGTGTCATTGTTTGGTTCCTCTCCAAGGAAATGGGTATACTTGTCCCTGCCCTTGCATAGGGGTGGGGGGCAGGGATAGTCACCGGTAAAACAGGCTGTGCAAAAGCCAATACAGGGATGGTCCGACAGTTTGGTCACACTTTCACTGCTGAGAAAGCCCAACGAGTCTACATCGAGTAGAGAGAGCATGGTCGCATCATCATGCTTGTAGGCAAGCAGATCCTCTGAGGAGTCTATGTCGGTACCGAAATAACATGGATAGAGAAACTTTGGGGCAGCAGAACGGAGATGCACCTCCTTCGCCCCCGCTTCGCGAAGCAACCGCACGATGCGCTTGCTTGTGGTACCTCGCACTATTGAGTCGTCGATGAGCACCACACGCTTGCCCTTCACCGTAGCGGCAATCGGATTGAGCTTGATGCGTACATGCTTCTCGCGCGAGCTTTGTCCGCTTTGGATGAAGGTCCGTCCGATGTACCTGTTCTTGATAAAACCGATGCCGTAGGGAATTCCTGACTGTCGGGAGTATCCGATGGCGGCATCGATGCCGCTGTCGGGCACCCCGATGACCACATCTGCTTGGGCTGGGTGTTCCAATGCTAGGAAGGCCCCTGCCCTAAGGCGAGCCTGGTGTATCGAGACTGTATCGATGATGCTGTCAGGTCGGGCGAAATAGATGAGTTCAAACACACACAAGGAAGAGGGCTGGGTCTTGCAGAAGGTTTTGATGCTCACAAGCGAGGCTTCTTCCCCTTGACGGGAGTCGACCACCACTATCTCCCCAGGTTCCACATCCCTGATGAAGGAAGCACCTACAGCATCAAGAGCACAGCTTTCTGAAGCGAACACATATCCGTCCCCAAGCTTGCCAATGCAAAGAGGCCTGAACCCCCAGGGGTCGCGTATGGCGATAAGTTTTGAGGGTGACATGACCAACAGGGAGTAGGCTCCCTTGATTTCTGAGATGGTCTTCTCTATAGCGGCCTCTATGCTTGGGCAGCAAAGTCTGTTACGGGTGATGAGGTATGCTATCACCTCAGTGTCACTGGTGGTGTGGAAGATGGAACCGGCCAGTTCCAATTCCTCACGCAGCTGGGCATCATTGGTGAGGTTCCCATTGTGGGCAATGGCCATGCTCCCCTTCTGGTGTGTGATGACCAGAGGTTGGACATTGGTACGCGAGTCAGGGCCTGTGGTCCCATAGCGGACATGGGCAATTGCCATCCGGCAAGCTTCATTGGAAGAAAGATTCCCGCCTTCAAACACGTCCTTGACGACACCCTTGTCCTTATGGCAGGTAATGACGCCTCTCTCATTCAGCGCAATACCACACCCCTCCTGTCCCCGGTGCTGCAACGCATACAGTGCATAATAGGAGAGAGAGGCCACATCCTCAACCTTGTGGGAGAAAATGCCAAAGACACCGCACTCTTCATGGAGAGATCCCATCAGGCACCTCCCATCAGGCGAAAGAGAATCTCCTTGTAGGCATCTTCCACCCCTCCAAGGTCCCTTCTGAAGCGATCCTTATCGAGTTTCTCTTTGGTCTTCGTATCCCAGAACCTGCAGGTATCAGGTGAAATTTCATCTGCGAGGATGATCGATCCATCTTCTGTCCTGCCGAACTCCAGCTTGAAATCCACCAGCTCAATTCCAAGAGGCAACAGATAGTCGCCAAGGATAGTGTTGATCAGCAAGCTGTATTCCTTGATCTGATCGAGCTCACTCTCACTAGCAAGGTTCAAAGCCTTGATATGGTATTCATTGACAAGAGGGTCGCCCAGGTCGTCTCGCTTATAGCAAAATTCCAGTACGGTGGAGGAGAGTTTGAGCCCTTCATCCAATCCAAGCCTCTTTGCCAGGGAGCCTGCGGCTATGTTGCGCACTATCACCTCAAGGGGGACAATGGTAACAGCCTTGACAGCAGTCTCGCGATCATTGAGCTCCTTGATCAGGTGGGTGGGGATCCCCTGCTTCTCCAACAGGGTCATCAGATGGTTGCTGACTCTGTTGTTGATGGCTCCCTTGCCTACAATGCTTCCTTTTTTCAGACCATTGAAGGCTGTTGCATCATCCTTGTAGGAGACAATGTAGATCCCCTTCTCATCCGTTGCATAGACCTTCTTTGCCTTGCCCTCATACAGTTGTTCCGTCTTAATCATAGCTGCCTCCTGCAATAAAAAAAAGCCTTACAGAGTAAAGCTTCGGTTGATCTTTTCATTAGCATCCAAGACTGCCTGTTCGCCCTCAAGTCTTCGTTGTGCAAGCTTTGCAGTCAGCTTCTCATCTCCAAGGGAAAGTATCTGCGCTGCAAGCAGGGCAGCATTGGCACTTCCATCAATGGCAACCGTTGCAACGGGAATACCCGTTGGCATCTGGACGATAGCCAAGAGGGCATCCAGGCCCCCAAGGGTAGCGGAAAGGGGGACCCCTATGACAGGAAGCAGGGTGCAGGAGGCTAGGACGCCCCCTAGGTGTGCTCCCATACCAGCACCTGCAATCAGCACTCCATAGCCATTGGAGGCGGCAGTACTGGCGAAATCAGTGGCTTGCTTTGGGGTCCTGTGTGCTGACAGCACGTGGACCGAAAAGCTTATGTCCAATTCTTTGAGGATAGTGCAGGCCTTTTCCATAACGGGAAGGTCTCTCTCACTGCCCATTACAACAGCTACTCGTTTCATGAGTTGTACCCCCTCTTACTTGGTTTGCATAGGGGAACAGTACTGAAAAATATACATTAACACAACTCTAAACCAGAAAAAAAGAAAAATATGTTGCATCTTTAGAGAGATTTCCTCTAATAATGCAACACGACATACGTCTTAATAGTTATTTTCAGAAAGAATGCAACATATTTGTTGCTATTTGCGATAAATCACCTTCATAGCCAGGCGAACTGCATCCTCTATGCACAGGTCACAACTTCGAAGAACCACCCCTGTCTCCAGCCCCCTGAGATCCTTGCAGACAAGGCTCTTGTTCTGTAGGAGAAAATCAGCGACGATCGGTTCGACCGAGGCATAGGTGGCTGCCTTAGTACCTGATGCAACATCCCCCTTGCTGGACAACAGTGAAGCAATGGCAACAGCTCCGCTTACTGCTCCACAGGTGGCCTGCCTGCCTCCCATGCCTCCCCCAAAACCTTCCAGAATTGCAAAGAGTGTCTTTTCATCCATGTCTACCTGGTCCAAGAAAGCACAGGCCACAGCCTGTGCACAGTTGTATCCCCTCTCGTTCAAGCTTCTAGCTATCTGTACATATTCCTCTTCGGTGTGCATAAGAACTCCCCTATTTACGCTTCCCTACCCGTTTTTTGCAGGTAGTAGTGGTAATCTCCTTCAAAGACTTGCATCTGACCATGATCAATCTCAAAGACCCTATTCGCAAGATGCCTGAGGAAGTAGCGGTCATGACTAACTATAATGATGGTCCCCTCAAAACGGGTCAGTGCATCTAGGAGCACCTCCCGGCTTTGGATGTCCAGGTGGTTGGTCGGCTCATCCAGGATGAGGAAGTTTACCGGAAGAGCCAGCATACAGGCAAGCATGACCCGACTCTTCTCCCCTCCGCTGAGCACCCCGACCTTCTTGTCGGCATCACTGCCGGAGAATTGGAATGAGCCCAAAAGGCTCTTAATGCTTCCGATCGAAGCCAGTGGCGTCCTCTCGGAGACCTCTTCAAAGATGGTCCTTTCTGGATCGAGCACATCGGAGGAGTACTGGCTGAAGTAGCCAAGGTTCACACTGGCACCTAGGGTGACCTCTCCGCTGGTAGGTTCGGCAATGCCTGCAATGACTTTCAGCAGGGTGGACTTTCCTGCCCCGTTTATCCCTGTAAGGGCTATACGGTTTCCTCTCATCACCGATCCTGTAAGGCCACTGAAGACAGGATGGTCAGATCCATCGGCATTTTTCCAGCTCTTTGCAAGATCATTCATCACCACCACCTGGTCGCCGCTTCTTGGACTGGGGGAAAACTCCACCTGCATGATCTTCGCCTCTGCAGGAATGCTGATTCGCTCAATCTTGTCCAGTGCCTTAATCCTGGACTGGACGAGGGAGGCATGGGAAGCTCGGGCTGCAAAGCGGGCTATGAACTCCTCGTCCTTGGCAAAGCGCGCCTGCTGGCGGTTGAAGGTGGCAAGCTGCTGCTCACGCCGTATCTCCCGTTCCCGAAGGTAAAAGTCATAATCACCGCTATAGGTAGTCACACTGCCGTTTGCCACCTCTATGGTGCGCTTGCACAGGCGTGTCATGAACTCACGGTCATGGCTGGTCATGACCAGATCTCCCTTGAAGTTATTCAGCCATGCTTCCAACCAGACGATGGACTCCACATCGAGGTGGTTGGTAGGTTCGTCCATCAGCAGGACATCCGGGTTAAGGACCAGGATTTGGGCTAAGGCTATGCGCATCTTCCAACCGCCGGAGAAGTTCTCCACCGGTTCGTGATACCGATCGGGTCCTATACCAAGACCGGTGAGCACCTGCTCTGCCCTGTTGGAAAGGTCATACCCATCACGGGCGATAAACTCTGTCTGCAGTTCCCCATAGCGATCCATCTCGGCATCACTGAGACCGTCAGCCATCCTATGTTCCAAGGATGTAAGTTCCTCTCCGATCTCATAGACAGATCCGGCTCCCCTCAACACTTCCTCAAGGGCTGAATTGCCACACATCTCTCCCACTGTCTGGGAAAAATATCCGATGACAGCGGCTCCTTCAATGATGACTGTCCCGTCATCGGGCTTTTCCTCTCCTGCAATAACCTTCAGCAAGGTCGACTTGCCCGCCCCATTGGGACCGACCAGACCTATCCTATCCTGAGGACGTATGAGCATTTCCGCTTTATCTAAAAGTACCCGTTGCCCGTAGGCAACGCTAATTCCTGTTAATTTGACCACAAAGACTCCTAAGTGACCGAGTCTACCAGAATAGGGGCCTTTTGTCATGACCGTTTCCCTCGTAAGGGAAAAAGCCTATACTCATTTCAAGAGGTTCCAATGGAAGGTAATGTACGTAAGGATATCAGAGCGGGTTTGAAGGTGGCAATTGTACTCAAGGAGGACCAGAGAAGCGGGGCCCTGACAGAGGGGGTCGTCAAGGACATCCTTACCAAGTCCCCCAACCATCCCCATGGGATTAAGGTACGACTGGAGTCAGGTCTGGTAGGCAGGGTTGCCAAGATCTATTCGAACACCCCATAGATGGCGGTGCCACAGTGAGCGCACCGTCCATGGTCGAAAGCGGAGCCACTGTGATTTCGCTCATCAATGAGCAGGGCGTGGCAGGAGGGACAGAAGGTGGTACGTTCGACTTCGCTATTGCCACTGTATATGTAGGGGATGCCTGACTGTTTCGCTAAGGCCACCATCTCAGTCAGATAGGACTCGCTGGTGGCTTTGAGATACGTCATCTTGTAGCGAGGGAAAAATCTGCTCAGATGCCATACCTGCACCCCTCGTGCATGCAGTTGCTTACCCAGGGTTTGCACGCACTCTTTGGTATGCATCGACTCGATGAGCATGGTGGTGACTTCCAGATGAGCCTTTGTCTTTGCAATGGTTTCTATGGCATCAAGGACTACCTGCTGCTGGCCTTTACAGACTTCCTTATAGAAAGCCTCATCTCCCTTGAGATCAAGGTTGAAGGCATCGATGACTGGCAACAAGCGTTTCAAGGCGTCCCTTGAGAAAGAACCATTGGAGACCATGACATTCTGCATTCCGGCCTTCTTAGCCAGGGTAGCCACATCAAGCATATAGTCCTGCCATACCAGCGGCTCGCTGTAGGTATAGCTTATGGAATGACATCCATTCTCCCTTGCAAGGGCAACTATCTTACTGGGTTCGACTCGTTCATTTGCAAGAGAAGTCCTTGGTTCGCCTTGGCTGAGTGTGTGGTTCTGGCAGAACTGACATGCAAGGTTACAGCCAAACAGGGCGAAGGAGAACGTCTGGCTACCCGGGTAGTAGTGATAGAGAGGCTTCTTCTCGATAGGATCGACTGCCATGGACTCGACTTGACCGTAGGTGGTGGTCACCAGCTTGCCCTGCACATGCTTACGTACTCTACATACCCCGCTTTGCCCCTCAAGGAGGGTGCAATGCCTCCAACAAAAATCACAGACAAGTGAGAGATTACTCATGCTTCATCCTCCGAAAAGACCTCAGCCTGAAATACATCCAATTCACACCGACTGTCTTTCCAATCGGAGGTTGATAACCCTGCCTTCATACAGAGGTGCTCGAGCATCTCCTCGGTATCCCACCCCTGTTCGGTGGCTACCTGGGGAAGAAATACCGCTCGATTAGAACCTTTGCTCAAGATGACACCATCGAGGCCGATGCGAATTTGCTCATAGGATGTGATTCTCTTTGGCTTGGTCAGTATTGAGATTTCAATAACCAGGTCGGGCAACTCATCAAGTCGGACAGCAACAAACCGTGGATCATGGAAAGCAGCTTCCCGAGCCATGGTCGCAACACTGTCTGCAAGCGGGGATAGCCCAAAAAGATTCCCGATGCAACCGCGAAGGGAGTAGGAGGTATCCCCCTCCCGTTTTTTCAAGGTCACAAACAAGCCCCGCCTCTGTTGATACAGCGAGGAGGGACTCTTTCTGATACTGTCAGACACTTCTGTCGATACAAGGCCAAGGGAACTCCCTATTGATTCCCTAGCAAGGGACAACAACATCTTCTGTTCACTCGTAAGCATGGTCAACTCCAAAGGATGGTACAGTAGGCGACAAACGACTCTTCACTCGAAGGTGCGATGTCGTAAGAGCTATAATAGGAGGCGATCTTTCCCTTAAGATTCAATCGTCTGGCTATCTCACTTACGATGACAGAGGGGGCAATGCCACATATGGTAGGCTTCTTCTCTGCAAAAAGAGCAAGGGCTTTCTCACTCTTGCCCTCTGCAAGAAGACCAGCGATGGCCAAGTCATCTTCCCTAACCCGCTCCCGCTGTGCACTTCTTTCCAGACGAGCATAGGGCTCGTATGCAAAACGCCTGCCATAATGGGTAAAGTCACTGGAGGCTACCAGCAACGTCCTTCCACTTTGCAGGGCCTCTCTGCCAATATCTGATACCAGCTTGTCACAGAGCTCAGAGAGGACAAAGCCATTGGTGATTTTGGATATGAGAGCAGGACTGTAGGCAATCTGTTTTTCACGGCTCTTGTTTAGGTAGGCGATAAAAGGCAAGACCATTTCCACTGCATGTTCACGCTCAATCGCCTGGTCAAAACCCTTTTGTACAGATGGTAAGGAAAATCCCTCTATGGTTCCCAATGGGGTTGCATACGAGGAAAAACTGCCTCCTACGAGCATATCAGGATTAAGGGAGGTGGTGTGGGAAGGGGCGAGAAGAACAAGCCTTTCTGCCTGTGGCGGTAGGTCATAGAAGAAGTCTGCCATCCCTAAAGCAGAGAAGGAGAGCCCTGCATGGGGGAGTACCGCACAGCAAGACGAAGGTGGTTGGTTTTTTACGAGTGAAAAGGCTTGTAGGAGAAGATCTTCCAATACATGCTTGTCTTTAGGATACCAAGCCCCAGCAAATTTAGCGCGCCGAATACCTTGAGAACTGTTTTTTACACTAGGCATACAGCCTCCCTTTTCAGGAAAGGACCCTGATACCCTAATGATAATGCATAGGGGATAAATTGCAAGGGGGGTAGGAAACAACCCCGTAAGTACGGGGAAAACACGATAAAAAACCATTTAAGCCTCCATGTCTCAGAAACACCCCCGTAAGTACGGGGAAAACTAATAAAAGCTTGTACACCCCCAATCGCATTTAGAAACACCCCCGTAAGTACGGGGAAAACTAATAGATATCCTCTATAGGCTCATCTATATAGGAAACACCCCCGTAAGTACGGGGAAAACGTACTTGGAAATCCATCAAAAACAGATAAGGAGGAAACACCCCCGTAAGTACGGGGAAAACCCGCTACAGCGATGAAACCGAGGTCGTTAAGTAGAAACACCCCCGTAAGTACGGGGAAAACCTTAGGGGAGAGGGAGAAGCTGACTTGGCAGTAGAAACACCCCCGTAAGTACGGGGAAAACTAGTCCTTTCTGCAATTGATAATGTAATCACAAGAAACACCCCCGTAAGTACGGGGAAAACCCAAGACAGCTATCTGTTCGCCTGCGCTCTTAGGAAACACCCCCGTAAGTACGGGGAAAACTTCCCCGCTGTAGATGCTACAGCACTAACACTAGAAACACCCCCGTAAGTACGGGGAAAACGCACTCACCATTGATTAAACCTTTTCCTACCCAGAAACACCCCCGTAAGTACGGGGAAAACTAGATACACCTAGTGCTATCCTATTCGATGGCAGAAACACCCCCGTAAGTACGGGGAAAACTATGGCTCCTGGCGTACAAATGAGAGCTATACAGAAACACCCCCGTAAGTACGGGGAAAACCATCCGTCTGGTAGTGTGAGGCTGTCCTTCCAGGAAACACCCCCGTAAGTACGGGGAAAACTTCCACTGTATAAGGCTCAGTGGTAAGCTCACAGAAACACCCCCGTAAGTACGGGGAAAACCGGCTATCTCTGAGATGGAGTCAAGGCAGATGGGAAACACCCCCGTAAGTACGGGGAAAACCCCTTCACAGTAAGCGTAAATTCGACCCCTCTTTAACTCTTATCAATCCTAGGTAATAATAAATCCATAAGAGGACCTCATGGCT
>JAEINL010000140.1 GCA_016342655.1 Sphaerochaeta sp.
TGTTGATCCAGTCTCGGGTTGCTCTTAAGACAAAGTCCCTTCCGCTTACCTATGACAATATCACTTCCCATTGAGGCGGAAAAGGATTGTGAAGGCAAAAGGGATTGCACAAAAATCCCTATTGTAATATTATCCACAAGGTACGCTACGCTATCGGTAGTTTACGAGCCGGGTCTCTACCCCTTCCTCATTGCAGCATATGAGTATACAGGAAACAGAAGGCTCTTTCAATACGGAAAATTATAGCTGCAGGAACTACTGCCGCATCGCTTGTATTCTATATTATAGAGGTTTAACAGTATGGCTGATTTGCAAAACATGAGGAACATCGGAATTAGTGCCCACATCGACTCGGGTAAGACTACTCTCACCGAACGTATCCTCTACTACTGCAATAAAATCCACGAAATACATGAAGTTCGTGGAAAAGACGGCGTTGGAGCCACCATGGATAGCATGGAGCTTGAGCGAGAACGTGGAATTACGATATGTTCCGCCGCAACAAACGTTATGTGGAAGGATACTGAGATCAACATCATCGATACTCCGGGACACGTTGACTTCACCATTGAGGTAGAGCGGTCTTTGCGTGTTCTCGATGGAGCAATACTTGTGCTTTGTTCAGTTGCAGGTGTACAAAGTCAGTCGATTACTGTTGACCGACAGATGAAACGCTATCATGTTCCTCGCATTGCATTTGTCAACAAATGTGACCGTACGGGTGCAAACCCTTACCGCGTGCAGAAGCAGCTGGTTGAAAAACTTGGGCTGAATGCAGTTTTGCTGCAGATTCCCATTGGTCTTGAAGATAAGATGAAAGGTGTAGTGGACCTTATTTCCATGAAGGCCCTGTATTTTGACGATGGCCCTGCCCAGGATGCAATGCGTATTGCGGAAATACCTGCTGAGTTGCTTGATGAAGCCAAGGCTAAGCGCGAAGAGATGCTTGACAGCGTCTCCATGTGCTCTGATGCGGTTATGGAAGCTATGCTCGAGGAGACCCTTACCGAAGAACTTCTCAACACAGAGATCCGCAAGACAACCATTGCTTTGAAGCTAGTCCCTGTCCTTATGGGTTCTGCCTATAAGAACAAAGGTATCCAGGCCCTGCTCAATGCAGTAGTCAGCTACCTTCCTAACCCAGGGGACGTAACCAACAAGGCTCTGGATCTTGATAACAATGAAGAGGAGATTACTCTTCCTTCAGACGAGAACCTCCCTCCTGTTGTACTTGCCTTCAAGCTTGAGGATGGTCAGTATGGTCAGCTCACCTACATCCGTGTCTATCAGGGAAAGGTGAAGAAAGGTGATGAACTGTTCAACACCCGTAGCCACAAGAAGTTTAGGGTCGGACGTCTTATCAGGATGCACTCCAATAACATGGAAGACCTCGTCGAAGCAGGTTGTGGTGAGATCGCCGCCCTGTTTGGTATCGAGTGTGCTTCTGGTGATACCTTCTGTGACCCCAAGCTGAACTACTCCCTCAGTTCCATGTATGTGCCTAACCCTGTCATTTCGTTGGCCATCAAGCCAATTGATAAGAAGGCAGCAGACAATATGGGTAAGGCTCTCAACCGTTTTACCAAGGAAGACCCTACATTCCGTTCCTATGTTGATCCTGAGTCAAACCAGACGATCATCCAAGGAATGGGAGAGTTGCATCTTGAAGTCTATGTCGAGCGTATGAAGCGTGAGTACAAGGCTGAAGTTGAGATTGGGAAGCCAGAGGTTGCTTACCGCGAGGCTATCACCGAGCGTGCGACTTTCAACTACACCCACAAGAAGCAGACCGGGGGTTCAGGTCAGTATGCCCGCGTCGCCGGATATATTGAGCCTCTTCCAGAGACTGTAGAGGGTGAAGAGCCTAAGGACTATGAGTTTGGTGATGAGATCAAGGGCGGATCAATCCCTACTGAGTACATCCCCTCTTGTGATAAGGGTTTCCAGACTGCCATGAAGAAAGGCTCCCAGGTCGGCTTCCCTATCCTTGGCGTCAAGGCTGTTGTCAACGATGGTGCCTGGCACGCAGTTGACTCTTCCGACCAGGCTTTCCAGACTGCAGCACTCAATGCTTTCAGGGATGCTTTCGAGAAAGCCAAGCCTGTTATCCTCGAACCTATCATGAAGGTTGAGGTTGTGGCTCCCACTGAGTTCCAGGGTAGCTTGTTTGCCTCAGTCAACCAGAGACGTGGTATCATCGTCAGTTCTACTGAAGACCTTGCCATGTGTACTGTATATGCTGATGTCCCTCTTTCAGAGATGTTTGGGTACTCGACAACTCTTCGTTCCCTGACTCAGGGAAAGGGTGAGTTTTCCATGGAGCTTAGCAAATATGGCAAAGTTCCCATGAGTGTTTCTGAAGAATTGAAGAAGGAATATCAGGAAAAGCGCAGGAAAGAGCAGAAATAATCTTGCTTGCATCTATAATATTCCCCCTTGCAGAGTAATCCTTTGTAGGGGGGTATTTTTTCATGATTCCCAGTTTGGTGCAAATTCCTACCCAATTGGACTTTTTTATAGTATACTGGGTTCAGAACAACAAATCTTCTGGGAGGTGAGCAATATGGAAATCCAAGAGTTGAACGACTTGAGTCCGCTTCGTGTATTTGAGGAATCCCTTGATGGAGGACTAGGTCGTGGTAATCTAGGCGTACTCGTATCTCGTCATGGTGTAGGAAAGACAGCGTGTCTGGTACACCTTGCCACCGATAAGCTTCTACGGGGCCAGCATGTCATCCACGTCTCTTTCTCTGGTAACGTCGAGCATGTAATCAACTGGTACAAGGAAGTGTTTCGTGAAGTTTCTGAAGGAAGAAGTCTTGCAGATGCTGCTTCGGTGTACAATAACATTCTTTCAAACCGTGTTGTGATGAATTTCAGTCAGGAGAATGTCACCATCGATAAGGTGCTCTCCAGTTTGGAAACGCTTATCAAGCATGGTTCCTTTAAAGCAGATGCGATACTTTTCGATGGGTACAAACTTACAGTAGCCACAGAAGACGATGTGAAGAAGATTAAGCAGTTTGCACTGGACATGAACTTGGAGGTATGGTTCAGTGTCTCTCCAGTTCGTGCAGATGTGGCCTATGATGAGTTTGGGGTTCCCAATACCATGCAGAAGTACACCCATCTGATTGATGTACTGATCGGCCTCATCTACAATGAGGATCGCGATAAGGTTGTAATGACCTTAGTGAAATCCCACACTACACAAAAAGGGAAACTAATGGGTGTCAGTCTCGATCCGAAGACGATGCTCATCTCCAAGTGACTTACCCATCAGTAAATACCGATGGGCTTCCTGCTTCCCAGAAGACTGCGTAGGATATTTCTACGGCTGACACCCTCTCCACAGGCTCAGAGGGCTTGCCCAGAGCCAAGATATCCAAACCTACAGTACGCAGGTTTTTCCCAGCGTTTTCATCACGAGAATGTTCTGCTCCACAATTAGGACAAGTCCATGTGCGCTCTGAAGTTGGAGCGCACTGTTCTTGTACCCACACTTGTTGCAGAGCTTGGAACTGGCAAACCATTGATCCGCTTGGATTATATGCGTTCCTATTTCTTGAGATTTTTGTGTAAGTTTTGCTACAAATTCAGCATATCCAAGATCATGAACTGACTTAGTCTTAATGCTCGAGACATATCAAATCCCGACAATAAAATAAATCCCGATAGGGGGCAAAACCCAAGTCTAATTGCTTTGCCCCCAAGGATAA
>JAEINL010000022.1 GCA_016342655.1 Sphaerochaeta sp.
ATAGGTAAACTGTAACACAACTCTTTCAGATCCTTCCATCAGTTTAGGATGCTACCCACTCAAAACAGCGAAAGGCCTAAGAATTTGTGCTTCCAACTCTTTGTATTTTTGTATTCCTAATTGTTCACTCAACGCTTCCAACCTCCCTTGCGCATAGGCAACCTTAGTCAACTCAGGAAGCAAGCAAGGGGAATCAAAAGAAAAAAAAGGCCAATCGGAAAGTTGCCAAATATATTCACTCATAGGCCTATGTTACACAGCATGCGTAGAATACGCAACTAATCTACGCATAATACTATAATATATAATGTAGATTAGCACCTGTATTCTACGCAACCAGCGTGAAAGCCTCAGCAGGATTAGAAAAAATGGGAAAAGCACACGCAGTCCCCTTAGCTGATCACATGGGCACTGATGGGGTCAAAGGTCACCCCGACCTCATCGCCTACCTTATAGAAGCCCTCCATCACAGGGTTATAGGAGATTGCTACAATGGGTTCGGTCCTTCCCTTCACTGTAATCTCATACTCCATAGTCGAGCCCAGATAGACGGCTTCAGAAATGGTACCATTAAAGAAGGCATCGGGACTCTGCTTGGTAATATGCAACCCCTCTGGTCTGATGATAATGGTTGCACGTTTGCCCATCTTCACATCCTTGTTGAAGGTGGGGAAGGAAAAGCCTCTCTTATTGATGGAGATGGTGACCTCTTTACCTAATCCTGTGACATTACCTGTAAAGAAGTTGGCCCTTCCTATGAAGTCAGCAACAAAATGGTTTACCGGTCTGCTGTAGATCTCAAAGGGCGTTCCAAGCTGTTGGATGGCCCCCCTATCCATCACCATAATCCTGTCACTTACGGTCATAGCCTCTTCCTGGTCATGGGTGACATAGATGCTGGTAATACCGAACTTCTGCTGGATGCGCCTGATCTCAGTGCGCATCTGGTCACGTAGCTTCGCATCAAGGTTGGAGAGGGGCTCGTCAAACAGCAGTACGCGCGGTTTGTTTACAATAGCCCTGGCCAAGGCAACCCGCTGTTGCTGGCCCCCTGAGAGCTGACTCGGCTGCCGCGTCCCCAAAGCTGATAGACCCATCGTCTGCATGATCTTGTCCACCTCTACCTTGATCTCCGATTTTTTAAACCTTCGCAACTCAAGTCCAAACCCAATGTTCTGGGCTACGGTAAGGTGTGGGAAGATGGCATAGGACTGGAATACCATCGAGGAGTCACGCTTGTTGGCAGGCAGGTCGTTGACCAGCTTGCCATCAATATAGACATCACCCTTGGTCTGCTGCTCAAACCCGCTGATGATTCTTAAGGTTGTGGTCTTTCCACACCCCGAGGGACCCAGAAAGGTGACCATCTCCCCTTCCCGGATTTCAATGTTCACATTCTTTACCGCTGTGAACTCTTTGCTCTTATCGTCTTGATCTGTGAAGATCTTAGTCACATTAACCAGTGTTACACTCATGCTTTATACTCCTAGCGGGTGAGGATGGAACTCTTCGTATGATATTTTAACCGTAAGAACAGCTTTATGGCTGACATGGCCACCAAGATGATGGCAACCAAAATGAGGCTGAAAGCCGCAGCAGATCCTATGCGTCCACTCTCTACCTGGCTCATGATCTGCACAGTCATGAGCTTCCATCGTGCTGAAACCAGGAAGATTGCAGCGCTGATAGCTGTCATACTTCTGACAAATGAGTAGAGCAAGGCGCTGAAGAAGGCTGGAATCATTAGAGGCAGGGCAACCTTTCGGAAGGTCGTGTTTGCATCAGCGCCCAAGTCGATGGCCGCCTCCTCGATGGAGGGGTCTATCTGGTTAAGTACAGCCACTCCCCCCTGCACCCCTACAGGAAGATAGCGGAAGATGAAGTTCAACAGCAATATGGCAAGGGTCCCGGTAAGATAGAAAGGTGTCTGGTTGAAGGCAAGGATGTACCCGATACCTACTACTGTCCCAGGGACGGCAAAGCTCAGCATGCTGGAAAACTCCATGAACTTCCTTCCCATAAAATTCTTCCGAACCACAAGGAAGGCAATGACCATGCCAAGCACACCAGCTATCGGGGTTGAAAGTCCTGCGATGACTATGGTATCGAGCACCGATTCGAAGCCTACCCTGAAAACATACACAAAGTTATCGAGGGTAAGCTTTGTGCTATTTCCCCACGAGGAGGCAAAGGCTCCCCACACTATGCTTGCGTATACAAGGATGATAAAAAAAGCGATTACACAGCAGACAGCAAACAAGAACCATCTGGCCTGTTTGCTCACCATGGTATTCGAAGACTGGGTAGGTTTTCCGGTAACCGTCACATACTGTTTTTTGCTGACCCAATATTTTTGCAACATATACGCCGACACAGAGGGAACCAAGAGAATGAAAGCCAACGCAGAGCCCTTGGCAAAGTTACCCATTCCTGTAATTTCCAAGTAAGCCTGAACAGAAAGAATGGGGAATTGGGCCCCTGCAAGTACCAGAGGGTTACCAAAGTCAGCAAGGGACTCCACAAACAGTACCAAAACAGAACTGGCGATACCCGGAATCGACAGAGGAAGGGTCACCTTACGGAATATGGTGAAACGGTTGCCCCCAAGATCCATCGCAGCATCTTCGAGAGTCGGGCTGATCGACTCAAGCACCCCGCGTAGCGTGATATACGCCACAGGAAAAAACGTAAGGACCTGGGCAAAGAGCAACCCTTTCGGCCCATATGCATTGGCATTTTCCATACCTAGTATGGTTGAGCTGACAAAGCCGTTGCGCCCGAAGAGCATGACCACAGCAAGAGCTCCGATAAAGGGCGGGCTGATAATGGGGATGGTAGCAATGAGGTTGAAGAACTTATGCCCTCTGATATTCGCACGAGTCAGCGAGTAGGCAAAGATATATGCTATGAAGGTACCGATGGTAGCGGTTGCGAACCCCATCCACAGGGAGTTCCAAAGCGCCTTCATATAGTAGCCATTGCTGTAGGTGATTACTGAAGTGAAGTTCTCAAAAGAAAACCGCCCATTAACCTGAAAACTGACGATACAGACTTTCAACAGAGGGTAGATAATGAAGAGTATGAGGGCAAGCAGCAGAACGACTATGACGCACAGCAACAAGGGATCCTTGCTGAGCTTTACCAAGCCATGCCACTTGCGTTTCGCAAAGGTTTTGATCATGGATACCTCATAAAGAAGAGATGAGAAAACAAAGAGAAGAGAATCGGTGATGTGCAAAAGCACACCACCGATACATATTAATTGGGATTATTTAGCTGCGGAGAGAACTTCGCTGACCCAACGTTCTACCAACTCTGCCTTACGGGAGCTGTAGAAGGCAAGATCAATCCCAACCACATTCAAGGAAGAGAAAGCTGGCATGACAGGATCAATCTCAGCATCATCGGTGACGGGGTAGAAATAGGTCCCGGTCGATTTGAGAACATCCTGACCCTTCTTGCTGATTAGCCAATCCATGAAGATTTTTGCAGCCTCATAGTTTTTTGCTCCTTTGAGAATTGATGCGGCAGGGAACTCAAAGCCGAAGCCTTCGGTTGGGAAGACGATTTCAACAGGTTGCCCATTGGCCTTCATCTGGAAAAATGCAGGAGAGAACTGAATGCCAATTGCTGCATCTCCGACATTGACACCCTTTGAAGGCCCGGTACCAGAAGAGGTATAGGTCTGGATGTTGGCATTGAGCTTGGCCATATAGGCAAAGGCTTCATCTTCACCCATTATTTCAATAAGAGAGTAGACCATAGTGGCGGCAGTCCCTGAGGCCTGGGGCGTCGGGACCTGGATCAGCCCTTTATACACTGGCTTGAGCAAGTCAGCCCAGCTCTTGGGCATGGGTGCCCCTCTTTTTGCAAGAGAGGTGGTATTGACGCCAAAACATAGGGGGTTCATGTAGAAGCCTCTCCAATAGCCATCGGCATCCTTGAACTCCTTGCCAAGACCATCAAAGGAAGGCCCCTTGTAGGGGACAGTCAAACCATCAACCTTGGCTATGACATGGTTGTCACTAGGAGCCCCTAGCCAGACATCAGCCTGGGGTCTGCCGCTCTCAGCCTGGATCCTAGTAAGGGCGGGACCGGAGGAGAGTTGTACAAAACTTGTCTTGATGCCGGAATCTTTGGTAAAGGCATCGAGAATCTTCACAGCATTCGCTTCATCGACACTTGCGTATACGACCAATTCCTTGGCAGCGGCCCCATCGTCCTTAGATCCTTGGGCAACAAGCGGTGCGAGAACCATCAACGCTACAAACAACAAAAGCAGAGTCTTTTTCATAGGTACCTCCAATAAGGTTATAAGAATACTCTATTTTAGCATTGTTACATGGGATAGCAAGTGAACGAATTCGATATATTAGAGCAAAACAGTTCCAAATAACACATTAGACCTAAGCACAGAGAAAAAACCAACCCTTCAGGCATGCAAATTGAAACTATACATACAAGCTTTGTATTAGGGGTTGAGCGTAATGGAAATCAGGGTGTATACCCCTTGGGATATCTCTACCCAGACAAAGGTGCCATAGCGCAGTTCCTCGCCATACCTGAAGGGGACAGAGATAGTGTCCTGGCCTTTGATGGCCTTTCCCAGGAAAAATCTAGCCTGGGGAAGCAGGAGGGAAAGCTCTTTGTCAAAGGTACGGACAAATGAAAACCGAACATCTAGGGAAACATACTTCTCTACCCAATCAAGGGAGTAAGGGGTTGTAAGGGCCTGGGCTGTATAAGCCTCACTGGAGAGCGGTTCCGGCTGGACAAGCTGTCCAATTGCGAGATCCTGACCAAGTTGGGGATCCTCAGAAGTAAAGGAGAGCTGTGTGGAGAGCGGCAACGCTGCCACCGGTGATATCATCAGCAAACAAACAAGGACAAGACACAAGCCAGTGTGTTTATTCATATCTATTGTGTAGACGATGAGATTCTATTTGTCAAATATAATCAGTGATATAAACCAGTTTTAGGTGGTGACTGGATATTTATGATGAGTCTGCAATTGCCTAAAGGACACCAAAGAAAGATGTGGATTTTAGGATGCTAAAACAAAGGCCAAAAATTCTTGGTTTGTAGCCCTATATACATTACAATACCAGTAATGGGTTATAGCACCATATGCATTACATTAATTTTCAGAGGAATACAATATGATTGGATTTGTTATCATCGTTGCGATAGGAGCCATAGTATTTGCCGCAATCAACTACTATGGCGTGAAGAAAAAGAATGCCGGAACTGAAGAGATGCAACAGATTGCTGCTGCTATCCAGGAAGGGGCAAGAGCCTTCTTGGTGCTCGAGTATTCAGTTATCATCAAGGTTGCTGTCATCATCGCCATTCTCCTTGGGGTCGTCGTTTCCGTATCCAGTGCATTTGCCTTTATCTTAGGAGCTACCATGAGCGCCAGTGCTGGGTGGATCGGAATGAATATTGCTACGATAAGCAATGTAAGGGTATCCAATGAAGCTCGCCTTACAAAAAGCTTAGGGCAGACCCTGCGCGTCGCTTTCAGAGGGGGATCGGTCATGGGCCTCTGTGTCGGTGGCTTTGCCCTGCTTGGACTTGCCATTGTCTATGTGGTGTTTGGCATACTGCTCAAGCAGGTGTCGCCTGAAAACCTAGTATTCCACACTAACTGGCTGGGCATTTCAGACATCCCCTTCACGATGACCGTCAGCTCCTACGCCCTAGGGTGTTCCATCATAGCGATGTTCAACCGAGTAGGTGGGGGAATCTTCACCAAAGCAGCTGATATGGGTGCTGACCTGGTAGGAAAGACTGAAGCAGGTATCCCTGAAGACGACCCGAGGAACCCAGCGACCATAGCTGACAACGTTGGGGACAATGTTGGGGATGTGGCAGGACTCGGATCAGACTTACTGGAAAGTTATGTTGGGGCCCTTGTGTCTGCGATGATCTTGGCAGCATACATCTTCTTTTCCAACGGGGACATACCCGCTTCCCTAGTTGCAAAGCTAATCTATGTACCTCTGCTTATAGCTGCAGTTGGTATCATCTCTTCCATGCTGGGCATTCTCTTCCTGCTGGTAAAGAAAGTCTCTTCCAATCCCCACAAGGAGCTCAATGCAGCGACCTTCATGGGCGCAGGCCTGACGATTCTTTCTTCAGGAGTCGTATCCTATCTTGTTTTCAGATCAGAGGACCTCAGCCACATTCATTTTGCTATGGGAGCCCTCTCACCCTGGGCCTGTGCAGTCCTTGGTATAGTAAGTGGTATTGTCATCGGGCAAATTGCCGAATACTACACCAGCTATGACTTCAAACCAACCCAGAAAATTGCTGCAAGTTCCCAAGAAGGTGCTGCCCTTACCATTACCGAAGGGATGAGTGTCGGTATGATATCTGTTATCGCACCCGTCCTGGTCCTTGGCTTTGCCATCATCGCAGCGAATGTCACAGCAGGACTCTACGGAGTCGCGATGGCGGCCATCGGCATGCTTAGCTTTGTGACAGTAACGGTTTCCGTTGATACGTTCGGTCCCATTGCCGACAATGCCGGAGGCATAAGCGAAATGGCCAAATTGCATCCAGATGTCCGGGGTATTACCGACAAGCTGGATGCAGTGGGAAATACCACAGCCGCAATCGGAAAAGGATTTGCCATAGGATCGGCAACCCTTGCCGCCCTATCGCTGTTTTCCTCCTATCTCTATGCTCAGGCAGGCGAGAATGTTGTCCACGGATCAGCGATGATGCTCAATATGGTAAACCCACTTACCCTTGTAGGGGCTTTAATCGGGGCTGCTCTTCCCTATCTGTTCAGTGGTCTGCTCATTGAAGCTGTTGCAAATGCAGCAAGAAAAATGGTCCAGGAAGTAAGGCGTCAGTTCAAGGCAGACCCGGGTATTATACTCGGGACATCCCTTCCAGACTACAAGACCTGTATCAGCATCAGCAGTGCAGGGGCCCTCTCTGAGATGAGGCTACCCGCCCTCATCTCCGTTGCAACACCCTTGGTGACCGGCTTTATCTTTGGTGCTGAGTTTGTTGGTGGACTGCTCATCGGGACAACACTCTCTTCTGTCATGCTTGCCCTCTATACGGCAAATGCCGGAGGAGCATGGGATAATGGGAAGAAGTATGTCGAGAACGGGCACTTTGGTGGTAAAGGATCCAATGCCCATAAGGCTGCTGTTGTAGGCGATACGGTAGGTGATCCCCTAAAAGATACCGTGGGACCATCCTTGGATATCCTGATCAAGATTATGGCAATTGTGTCATTGATCTCAGTGTCCATTTTCAGCAAATATAACCTGTTTTCCTTTCTCATGAAGTAAAAAAAAAGGAGTGTGCGATGTTATATTATTATGTAGTGTTTTCTCCTATTGAAGCTCTGATAGCTTCTCAGCTCGAACCTAAGATGTTTGGCTCCTATATGGCAAGAGGATCGAAGAAAGGCTCTGCAGAGTGGCTCATGTTTGCAGAGATTACTAGCGGGTTTGGTGAGTATTTTGACTGGGACTATGCAAAGAGAAAATGCGTATCCCGTCCTGATGGCACCCTGAAGCACTCGCTGTACCTTTCAATCTATCGTGTCATTGAGCATATTCCCCTAGACCAGTATAAGGATATTTATCTGGTCACCAAGGATGGGTCTACGCTCGGCCTCTCCCAAGAGCCCTACAGAAAGCCAACCAACTGGGCTGGGTACGGCCTGTACAAGGAACATTGTCCGGTACACCCGTTCATCGCGAGTTCTCTGGAGCCAAAGGCTTTGGCTGACTACATCATCAACGATACTGAAAAGAAGATAACAGTGCCTGCCATCATCTTCAACGATGTCACACGGATAGATTTTGATGAAAAAGAAGAGACCGGCAATATTGGTAGCATGTTCGAACGTGATCTGGAGCACGTAATCGAATGCATCAATGAGGTGAAGGATAAAAAGGACAAGATTACCAAGACCATTGACCGCTCTTTTGATTCAAAGTTCACCTTTCAGATAATCGATACTGGCTTTTACATTGCAAAAGGAAAAAGCATTCTCTTCTATCCCATGCCCAGTCGGGAGGAACTCAAGGAGCTCAATTATGACTGGGGGAAGAGTGCAAACATCTTTTCCTAGGATTAGTCTCTGATCAGAGAGCATACCTATTTTGGAGGGCCCCTTGCCTTGATGGCAGGGGGCCCTCCCCCATTTCACTACTTTACACAGCTCATGGTTGACCTTACTATGCAGGTATGAATACCGCTGTAGCCAAAAAACTCTCCAGTCTCTATACACACTTCAATGTAAGCATCCGAGACCCCCTATGGAAGGATGTCCACCTCAGTGAGGAACTCAAGCGCATCTACCTTACTCCTGCTGTGCAGAAGCTGGGCAGGATCAAACAACTCGGTCCCACCTTCCACCTCTATCCAGGGGCAGTACATACCCGCCTGGACCATAGTCTTGGGGTCTATCATATCAGTTACACCATCCTGACCAACCTGCTCAGGCAATCCTTGAGTAGCGGAGAGGATTCCATCCTAAGTGAGGAAGGGATGCGCACCTTCCTGTGTGCCTCCCTCCTGCACGATATCGGACACTTCCCCTTTGCCCATTCGCTGAAGGAGCTACCCCTACGCTCCCATGAGACGATAGCCACTTCACTCATTGAAAATGACCGTCAACTCCATGATTCCATTGTGGAATGCGGGTGCTCGCCATCCCTGGTAGCTGCCATCATCGACGATAGCCTTCCCACAGGAGATACTGAAATACTCTTTTACAGAAGTTTGTTATCAGGAGCCCTTGACCCTGACAAGCTTGACTACCTCAATCGCGATGCATTTTTCTGTGGGGTTCCCTATGGCATGCAGGATGTCTCCTTCATCACTAACCATCTGATGATTTTCAACGGCAAACCGGCTCTTCCTTTCTCTGCTGCAGGGTCAGTGGAACACCTCTTGTTCAGCAAATACCTCATGTACAAGAACGTCTACTGGCATACGAGGGTACGTAGTGCTACAGCTATGATCAAGAAGGCCCTTCTCTGCTCTTTAGAGGAGGGAATTATTGCTCCAGAAGAACTTTATGCCCTTGATGACGAGCAGTTTTTCATGGTCCCTGAGACACGTGCGTTCAAGCCCTTGACACTTTTCTCGCAAGTAAGGGACAACAACATGCTCAGCTGTCGTTTTGAAGAGGATTTTGACACAACACGCATATTGGACAAACAAGCCTCATCGTTGCAAGGCCGTCGTGTCATGGAGGAGAGTCTTTGGCAGAAGCTTAGCACTACCTACAAGAGTTTGGAGAGACATCAGGTCATCATAGACATTCCTGAACCTATCATGTTTGAGTCTGATATTCCCCTTATCCAGAAGGATGATACGCCCATAGCATTCAACAAGGCAGATACGGTTTTTTCACAAGATGTGGAAAAGGTCTTTACAAAGAACCTAAGAAAAACCAGAATCTTCACACCCTCCTATGTTGCGGCTGAAGTGCTTCTGGAGGCATTGGAGTCCTAAACCATGCACGAGCTTCCAGAAAAACTCTCCTATACAAAACTCATAGAGGGGGACATTCCCCCTTGGGTGAGGCGTTTCATCAAACATACGGGCAAGGCCATCAACACCTATTCCATGATCAGAGAGGGGGAGAAGGTTCTTCTATCTGTCTCGGGAGGCAAGGACTCGCTTGGCCTTGCCCTGGCACTCTCTCTCAGAAGGAAGTGGATGCCCATAGACTATGAACTGCAGGCTCTGATGATAAATTGGATAGAACACCCCATCCCTGATGAATTTAGGGAAAAACTTGCGCAGTTCTTTGCTTCTCTCAATATAGAGCTCTCCATAAAAGACGAACACCAATACCCAGAATCTTTCAAAGGGGAGTTCAACTGCTATCTCTGCTCGCGTAATCGTAGGCGTATCCTCTTTGAGGAGTGTGAAAAGAGAGGAATATCCGTCCTTGCTTTGGGTCATCACCTCGATGACCTGGTGGAGACGAGTCTCATGAACCTCTGTTTTCGTGGCAATTTCTCTACGATGCAGCCGGTGCAACCCTTTTTCGATGGGAAAATCCAGATGATCAGGCCAATGATTGAAATCCATGAGAACAACCTAAAACAGCTAGCAGCACACTATGACTTGCCTGTGGTCAAACCGGTTTGTCCGTTTGACCAGACAAATATTCGCTCCCAAGTGAAACCCCTGGTAAAACAGCTCGTTCACATAGATAAGTTTGCCAGGGAACATATATACAATGCCCATACATTTGCAGGTCGGTTGTAACTTATTTGTCTTGTATTAGGTTTACAATTATAGTTCATATGTGTGATTATATACAGAGAAGGAGGAGAAAGAGCCTGTGAACAAAAGGATTTCACTGTTCCTGTTGGTCATGCTCTTTGTGCTTGTTCTTCTCAACGCAAAAGATGCTGCTACAGGAACTGACCTACTACCAAGAAGTGGACAAGCGGAAAGCCAAAACGTTACCACCTCCATTGACCTAGGTCAAGGCCAACTTGAAGATTCCGTTGGGGGTCTTCTTGAAGGTACCGCTACCTCGGATGGCTTTTTCAGCATCTCGTATGCCCCAGACTTTTCCTTTGACAGACTATCGTTCCAACTCAATCTTAAGATACATGGTCGTGCTGTTAACGACCCCTTTGACATCACCTTTGACTTCTCTGACTGGGCTCTCCCCCCAAGAGAGGCTGATCAGAGCATAGGCGACTATAGTATTGCAGCACTCCTGCATTACAGTTCATTCATACGGTACATCCAGTGGGGTGATCGGTATGAACCCATATATGTACGGTATGGAAAGCTGGCAGGCATCACTTTAGGTGATGGAGCTCTGCTCAATGGGTTCTTTGATCTGGAGGTAGAGACACATGCTACCCGACCTGGATTAAACTTCACCCTCGATGGCACACTCATCAAGGTCTCCAATGCAGGCTTTGAATTTGTCACCAATAACCTTTTCGA
The DNA here is from genome assembly GCA_016342655.1 of Sphaerochaeta sp. Lineage (GTDB taxonomy): Bacteria > Spirochaetota > Spirochaetia > Sphaerochaetales > Sphaerochaetaceae > Sphaerochaeta. The sequence goes on from JAEINL010000022.1 coordinate 10,957, forward strand.
ACCAACGCTCTTGGCGTGGAGAGTATACTCACGACCTTTCACCCTGAAGTACCCTGAATCCTATTTCTCTAACGTAGAACTTGGGGTTAGTTTTGCAGAAAACCCCTCAGTCTCCTTTATTGATAGTGAAAATCCTCACACACGCAAGCTTATCGCCATAGATATGGGAATCCCCCTGGTAGCCCGTGACTACTTCAACCTTGCCTTCTTTGCTGATCTGCTAATCCAAACTCCAGGGTCCTCCTCACCTCGACCGGCTCTAGCCACCCGCTATGGCATCTTCGGCCATTCTCAAAGCTTCTTCCTCTTCAATACCAGCCTTACCATTCCCGCCTTCGGTACGTACTATACCGATTATTTTGATTCAGGATTCGAACAGCTGACTCAAGCGGATCGAGACAAGTCAATCCTGTCTGTTGGGTCGATGAGGATTGATGCAATGGCAGGTTTGAACTTCACCAAGTTAGGGGCATATCTCAGAACAAGGATTCGCAGTGATTACTCCAATGGTAATTTCTCCAACTATAAGTTCCAGGCAAATGCACGGATTGACAAACGTTTATTCAATATCGTTTCACTGGACTTGAGCTATGAAAAGCTTTATCCTATCCCTACTGGTGACGGTGGTGAAGGGTTTTTTGAAGGTTTGTACACATTGCGTAATGTTGAAATTACCGCATCGACCATAATAAAAATTAAACCCTACTCATTTACGATTGGGCTCAGCATGGTTTATGATGATTTGGCCCAATCGACGTTACAAGTAGATACAGCAGTGAGGATTTCAATCCTATAGGGAGCAGATATGAGTCGGGTACGTAAAAGAGTAGTTCTTGCCTTGGTAGTAGCTTTGGTCTTGTCTAGCGTTGCTGCCGAGGATTCTGTATTCATTGGTGACGGTGACATTGGCAGTATTCGCATGTATGACAGCCAAGGCGTCGCTCTCGAGGCAACAGTCGAAGTGGCCTCCAATATAGGAGAGGGTTGGATTATTTATAATCCAGACTCCCCTATTCTCATCATCACTCCGAAAGGTTCCATCAACCTGTATGAAGATTCCATCCTTATAACAGGGGACCTTATCAGCAACAACCCCAGCCTCTACCTAGTCAAGGGAAAGGCGACCTTCAACACCTATGATATGAAAGGTGGTACCTTAAGCGTAGCTACTCCCGTATCCCTCTTCAAGCTTACCGATGACGGTGAGATGTTAGTCATCACTGACGATGTTGAAGAATCGGCTACTGTATTCAAGGGAGAGGCGACTTCCTACAACTCCATCACCCGTGCTACACGCACTATCGGGAAATTTCAGAAACTGCGTATGCAGGAAAGCCAAGCAAAACCCAAGCCCGTTGCTGCCGGCTATTACCTCACGTATGCCACCTATCCTGACCTCATGCTTGCCAAACAGCTAATCAGTGAGATGGCAACAGAAAAAATCGAGACCCCTTCAGTTCCCAAGTTCTCCTCAATACTGCAAAAACCCCAGAAGGCTGAACCTCCAGTTATGCGGCAGGGGGTAATCATTATGCCTGCGAAGGCTCCCTCCTTTGCCTCTGTAGAGGTGGCTGAAACAGCCAAACCACCCATTCCATACCGGATATCTGTTACGAGTGAACCCGTCAAGGTACCCTCTATACCCCAATCTCTTCTCATCTCTTCAATAATCCCCCGACCAGTGGACCGCATTATAATAACTGTACAAGCTATGCCACCTAAGATCCCTTCCCTTGTGAATGTAATGACAGAGGTAGAACCCGAAGTAATCACCTCTATTGCAAAACCTTCATTGATCACATCCGTTGTACCGATTGTAGCAGTAATCAAAGCGGTACAGCCTGAAGCAATTGAAGACCAGCCTGCAACAACAGAACCAGAAGCCGTTGTAGCTGAAGCAGTAATCAAAGCGGTACAGCCAGAAGCACCTGAAGCAATTCAAGACCAGCCTGCAACAACAGAACCGGAAGCCGTTGTAGCTGAAGCAGTAATCGAACCGGTACAGCCTGAAGCACCTGAAGCAATTGAAGAGCAGCCTGCAACAACAGAACCGGAAGCCGTTGTAGCTGAAGCAGTAATCGAACCGGTACAGCCTGAAGCAATTGAAGACCAGCCTGCAACAACAAAACCAGCAGAGACAACCCTTAAACAGGAGAAACCCCTAGGTATCATGTTTACCCAGGAAGAGGATAGAAAAACAGGCTCAATAGGACTTCAAACATCCTATAGCTTCCTCTTCGATGGGACTGATAGCAATACCATGCTACATACCCTTACACTCAGACCCTATGTTACCTACAAGAGTTTTGCCCTGACCCTACAGTCTTCTGTGAGTACCGAAGATTTCTCAAGTTTCAGCTCAAACGTAACTACCCTACCAGCAGGAAACCTTGAGACACTTGCCTATGGCTTCAATTTCATCTCATCGGCGCGTGTAGGGTATGCTACAGCTCCCTTCTTCCTTGCCTTGGACAACAACCAGTACCACGGGGCCTTAACTGACCAGTATTATGCCCCTCGTTTTGATGAGAGCCTCAAGCTGGGCTTGTACAATAGGATAGAAATGGGGCCTTTCTCTTCTACGCTCTACTTTGATGATCTCTATCTTGCAAATCTCCTAGCTACTCCTAGCACCCATCAGTTCTCGTCTTTTTCTCTGGAATATGCAAAAGAAGAGGGATATCGTTTCTCGGTTTCCCTAGGTACCCTTGCCAAAATCAAGCAATCTGAAGTCAATCTTTACCCGAATATAACCTTCCTCTTCCCCCTGATCGATATCCGCACAACCCAGCTCTCCCTGTTGGTATCGGCCAGCGGATATCTTCCAGCATACCCAACCTTTGAATTTGACCAATTCCTAGACCTTGGCCTCACCTCCCTGTTCCCAAACTATCAGATGAGTGCTGGCCTATCACTAAAGCAAGGCCCATTCTCAGCAAAGGTACTGGGATCGCTTCGCAAGGGTGAAAATAGGAATCTATTGACCAGTGAGCTTCTCGACGTAACGATCAGTACAGCATCCTACAATTCTATTTTTGATATCTTTGCTGAAACAGGGTTTGCTGGCGAACATTTTGATGCCCACCTGACGGTAAACCTCCCCTTTGCCAGCGACCTCACCCTCGCTGATGGGGTAGGGTCTTACAAGGCTGATTTCACCCAGCTCACGCTCTCCTACAAGCAGAAGGCATTCACCTTCTCCTTAGGTCTGCAGGAAGTGGGCATTGGGCAGACTATCTCAGACATCGCCGATGGTAGTAAGAATCTTCTCTCTCTCTTCGGAGGGTCACGCTCAACATCCTTCCTCGCTGTCGGATTTACGAAAGGAGACCTTTCGATCAAGGCAAAGGCAGCCTACCCGATCAGTGCAACCGAATATACGACACCTAAGATTACCATTACAGCATCCTACAAGTTGGGGATGCAGTTCTAAAGGAGGAGGGCCTACGGGCCCTTTCCTTTTGCCCTAACGGCATAAACATGCTACATTGTTCCCATGAATATCAAACGACTCGACCCTTTGGTAGCACAGCGTATTGCTGCCGGAGAAGTGATAGAACGACCAGCGTCTGTAATGAGGGAACTGATAGACAACGCCCTTGATGCCAACTCAAAGAGCATTACAGCGAGTGTAGTGGAAGGAGGGTTGGAAGAGATCACCGTCATTGATGATGGGGATGGTATTGCAGAAGAAGACCTTCCCCTGCTTTGTGAGAGTCATGCGACCAGCAAGGTATCTTCCCTTGATGATCTCTACCAGCTCTCAACTATGGGCTTTCGAGGAGAGGCGCTGTATAGCATAGCTGCTGTCTCCAAAATTACCATTGCCAGTAGGTACAAAGGAGCATCACCTGCTTCCATTACCATCGACAATGGACATAAGAACCCGGTTATGCCAGGGGGTCCTGACCGAGGAACCAAGGTGTCTGTGGAAAACCTCTTCAAGGAGATACCGGCACGTAGGCAGTTCCTCAAGCGCCCCTCCACAGAAGCAACCATGTGCAAGAACATACTCCTTGAAAAATCTCTCGCGTTCCCCAAACGTTCATTCAAGTTCTACACAGACGGAAAACTACGCCTCGACCTGAATGCCACATCACGAAAAGAGCGAGTTCTCGATGCCCTTGCGACAAGCCAGAACATTATCCCATCAGAGATGCTCGAACTTCATGAGACTGCCGCCCGATTTAGCCTCTATGCTGTCTGCTCCTCCCCTGCAATATTCCGTAGTGACAGATCGCATATCAAGATATACATCAATGACCGCCCTATTGAGGACTATGCCCTGGTCCAAGCCGTGACGTATGGCTATGGCGAGCTTTTGCCAGGGGGTTCCTTCCCCTACTGTTATCTCTTCATCACCGTAGACCCTACGCTTGTGGACTTCAACATCCATCCCACCAAACGGGAAGCCAAGCTACGCAATAAGGCAGAGATTCATCACCAGATTGTCTCCATGATAGCAAGCCAGATCAAGAGAACCCTACCCCGCCTTATCAAGGAAGTACAAACGAACCTCACAGAGACAGAGCAGAACCTCTTCTCTTCTCCCAACACTTCAGGCTTCTCTCCTTCTCCTTCATATGATTCGTCAAATTCCCAGGGTCTAGGCTCTTCTTCCCATGAAAAGGGATATTCCTACACCCACCAGAACAAACCCTCAGACCCTCTCTGGTTTCAAAAGGCCAAAGAGGCACTGCAAGAGAACAGGATGGAGACGTCGCGAAGAAGCGAAGAGGTCGATATCTGGGCAGAGCAGACACAGGAGGAGAGCTTTGTCTATCTTGGACAAGCCTTCAACCTCTTTCTCATAGCTCAAAAAGGGGATGAACTCTTCTTAGTGGACCAACATGCAGCCCATGAACGCATTCTTTTTGATGCTGTGAGGCTTCGTCAGGAGGTTCAGGCTCTGATGATACCCGTAGAGTTTGAAGTGGAGAGGGATGTCGATGCCTACCTACAGGAGAGACTTGACGTCTATCTTAACCTAGGCATAAAACTGGAAAGGAAAGAACCGCTAGAGTGGCAACTTCTTGCCATACCAGCCATGTACAAATCCATTGAAAAAGAGGTGGTCTCATTTATCCAGGGCCATGCTGGCGATGCCAAGGAGATTGAGAAAGGTCTCTATGCCATTGTCGCATGCCATGCAGCAATAAAGAGCGGTGACAACGTTGACCGCACTACTGCCATTGAGTTGCTTAAAAAGGTATTTGCCTTGGAAGATCCCACCTGTCCCCATGGAAGGACCTTCGTAGTGAGACTCAACAAGGATGAGCTTGCAAGGGCTGTAGGAAGGACCTAGAGGGCATACCAAGCTATCTGACTCTTCTTGGCTGCCTCATCGTACCAGGCAAGCCCAAGAAAGCGCACCCTGTCCCATTGTGGATAGAGTTTTGTGAGATCTATAGTCTGTTCAGTAGTGAGAGTGGCATAGAGTGTCTTTTTCGTTTCGTCCAGAAGCTGTATGGCACACTCGCCGACCTCCCCATCCAGGACTAGCGTCCCTTTTCCAGCATCAAGGTGATGCTGAAAAGAAGTAGCCTCTGCACCTTTCTCCAGAGCGAAATGTTCGGTGATCGTACGTCCGTCAGAGCGCAGGACCCGTAGGCTCCACTCTCCACTAGGAAGGCTCATCCACTGCCCAAGAGAGAGTCCTGCTTTCCCATAGTAGCCTTGCTTGTCTATACTTTTCTTCGGTGCAGGAAACAGCCAGGTGGTAAGCCCATCAGGAGAAGTGACCTCCATCTGAAGTTCGGCATCCTCTTCGCTCTCAATAAACACACTCAAACTCTCATAACTAGTGGTAAGTTTCCCCTCACTATCAAAATGAGAAACACGACTAACACCTGTATGTATTCCCATCAGAGTGAAGGGAGGCCTTGTACAAGAGAAACAGAGAAGCAAGGCTAGGATTATCAGAAAGGAGAACCGTAGCCTTACCTTCATGCTTAAAGGGCCTGTGCCTTGAGAAATGATCGAACTGGATTGGCATACGAGTTGAGTGCAAACAATCTCACATCCTCTTTCTGACTCTTGAAGCGATCAAGGAAGGCTTCTGTATCAAATGAGGCGTACACATCCTTGTACCTATCGGTATGCTCAAGATAGTCATAGGCAAAACAGTTGGTAGGCCACAGCTTGTAGGAGAGGTGAATCTGGCGGTCAATCTCGGCCGCCACCTCATCGGAACTGGAAAAGACCCCCTTCAGAGGTTCTCCATACGCAATGTGGATTCTACCCTTATACCCCTTTAGACCGCGGGTGATGCTGATCAGGTCCTCATACTTCTTCTTGGGCTGCTCACCTCTTCTCAAGCGACCTACCTCTTCTACACTCTTTATGATATCACAAGGATCATACTCATAGCTTATGGAGATAGGTACGATATGACATTTGTTGATGACATCACTGAAGGATACCCCTCCCTTTCGCTTTTGCGAAAGATGGAGCATCTTTATAATGGCAGGGGTGGTCACATCAAGACCATCCTTTGCTCGACCACTTTTCTGGGCTACCCAAATGGAAGTGTTCATCTCAGTGATCAGCTCAACAAAATAGCTACTGAGTCTGATGGACTCCATATACTTCTCCCGCATGGGAAGTGTCCGTTTTACCGTTACCCCCCCATTGAGCTTGAAGATATCGGTGATGTACTGGTTGGTCAGAAGGTTGTCCCCGACTGCCATCTCACAATTCACGTGGTCCCCTTTGATGAGGACATAGTTGATGAAGGCAAAATCAAGGACAATATCACGATGATTGCTTATGAAGAGATAGGCCGTATCCTTATCGATGCCTTCCAAGCCGCTGAAAGAAAATTCATCGGCACTCTTTTGTAGAACAGCAGGAAGAAAGAAGTCAACAGAAAGCTTCCGTTGGAAATCATTATAGGAATTGACGGAATGCAACACTCCCATCATATGCTCTGCGTACTGCTCGTTCTTTGCCCTTTGCTCAGCTGTATCAGTAGGAAGAAAGCCAGCAAGTATCTTCAGGAATGCACTCTTGTCGGCAACTACTCTATGAATAGCTTCCTGCACTTCTGAACCCCTATACGGTGAGATATCTAGGTACGTATTCAAATCCATGGTCAGTCCTTTTTTGCACCCATTAGAGATCGCATGTATTGGGTACGCTCCCACCTGGAAGGATCTGCAATCCTCTCCTGGGCAAGCTGTCCATTGAAATCTGCGATCCGGGTGAATTCATGTTCATCCATCCAAGAGGCGACATCGCCTTGCATCTTGGAAACTGTAGAAAGCCCTTGTTGCATGAGAACAGAGCAAAGCTGGACAGCCTTTGCTCCAGCGAGAAGCTGCTTCACTATGGTATCACCACAGTGGATACCTGTAGCGGCACAAATGTCATAGCGCAACTCATCACTCATGAGAGCTGTCCATCTCAGAGACTGAGCATACTCACCCTCTGAACTGAACATGTGGGCAGAACCAAAGGTCAATTCCTTGGTATTGATATCAGGGCTAAAGAATCGGTTAAAAAGTACGACACCGTCAATCGACAGCTGATCTAGTCTAAAAAGCAAGTTGGAAAGGGAGGAAAAGGAAGAGCCCATCTTGAGACTCAAGGGAATCTTTACCTTCTTGCGGGCTGCCTTGACCAAGGAAAGATAATTCTTCTCGACGGCAGAGCCATCGACTTCACGGTCAGCAGCTACTATGTAGTGGTTCAGCTCGATGGCATCAGCACCACAGGCTACAAAGCGGTTGATGTATTCGATCCAAGAACCGTTGGTACGACAGTTGATAGAGGCAATGATAGGAATATCCAGTGCCTCCTTGGCATCTTGCAGTAGCCTCAGATGCCCGTCGATGGCCCTTTCCATAGAAGAGCCCTTCATGAAACCATAGGCATCGGCATGCACGAGATACTCCCGGGTCTCGTCAACGAGAGCATCACTATCCCCTTCAATCTGCTCTTCAAAAATGGATTTCAGGACTACCGCCCCTACCCCTGCGTCTTCACATTTCTTCAAGGAATCCAGTGTTGCGGTAAGGGGGCTGCTGCCCACAATGATGGGATTTTTAAGATTGAGACCCAAATATTTCGTTGACAAGTCTGCCATATGTTACTCCTCAGAACAGATATGCCGCTACACAATAGCCGGCTAAGGGGAAGTATAGCATGAATAAACTGCTTTCTCCATATGGATTGGGCAAGTTACACAACAGAAACAACGCAGAAAGGTACCGTTTTACCGGTACCCTTCTATACACATGTGTTGATTTTAGAGAATGTAGGGAATTCTGAAATTATGTGACTGATACACTACAAAGGTCTCAACCTCTGAGATGTCAGCAATCTTATCCAACTCCTGTTTGAAAAAATCCAACAGGGTAAGCCCCTCATCCTCAGCAAGTACTAGCTGGACGATCAGATCATAGCGCCCGGTAACCACAGCAGCAGAGATAACCCCCCGTAGCTCGGCAAACTCCTTGGCCTTCTTCTCCAGGTCCAAGGTCTTGAGCTTGACGCCCATCATCACCACCTGCAAGCCGGGTATTGTTTCAGGGTTCACCAGACCGGAGATTTGAAGGACTCCCTCTTCAATGAGTTTGTTCACCCGAGAGCGTACGGTATTCTCTGTAATGCTCAGCTCTTCTGCAATTGCACTGAAGGGCTTTCGCCCATCATGCAGTTGCTTGACAATAGCCTTGTTCGTCTCGTCCATCTTTAACTTCATCATTGCTTACCCATTCTTCCTCTCAAATTCTTTCATGAACTGTGCGAGATAGAGAACATCTTCCTTGGGAAGGGCGTTATACACGCTTGAGCGTAACCCACCTACAGAGCGATGACCCTTCAAGCCAAGCATCCCTTCCTTGGTTGCTTCAGTGATAAACTGTTTCTCAAGATCTTCACTGGGAAGGCGGAATACAATATTCATCTTGGAACGATACGTAGGATCGACAGGACTGCGGAAGAAGGGCGAGCCATCAATGACATCATAGATGATGGAACTCTTCTCAAGAGCTCGTTTTTGCATACCTTCAGCCCCACCGTTCTTCTTGATCCAATCAAGTACAAGCTTCACACCCCAAATAGAGAATACAGGAGGGGTGTTGAACAGACCCTTATTCTTGCTATGCAGGCTGTAATCCAAATACGCAGTAAGGTTAGGGTTCTGTTTTTCCAACAGGGACTTTTTCATGATGATAAAAGTAGCCCCTGCAGGACCCAGATTCTTCTGCACTCCGCCATAGATCATGGAGAACTTCTCCACTGGCACAGGGCGTGAAAGGATATCACTGGACATGTCACCGATGAGAGGGACGTCCCCCGTATCAGGGAAATCCTGCCATTCGATTCCACCGATGGTCTCATTGGAACAGAGATAGAGGTAACTGCTGTTCTTGCTGGGTTTCACTTCAGAAGCTTTTGGCAGGGAGGAGAAATTCGTATCTGTACCATCATAATAGTAGTTGACCGACCCAAGCTTCTCGGCATCCTCACCAGCCTTGTTGGACCAGGTGCCGCTCTTGATATAATCGGCAACGGTATTTGGGCGTAAGAAGTTCATAGGAATCATGGAGAACTGCAACGTTGCCCCACCACCAAGAAAATAGAGGTCATAGTCCTCAGGGATTTTGAGCAGTTCCCTGAACAGGGCGAGACACTCGTCATACATATCTTCAAAAAGACCACCACGATGGCTAGCCTCAACCATGGACAGGCCTTGGTTATCATACTCCATCATCTGGTCGCGCATTTGCTCAAGCACCTCAATAGGGAGTACAGAGGGACCTGCAAAAAAGTTTTTCTTCCGTTCCATTATAGTTTTTCTCCTTTGATCAACTCACTGATGATATCAAATGTCTCTTCTCCGATGCGTACCAGGTTTTCAACACTATTTGCCCCAACATGAGGGGTGAGGGTAACGTTGTCAGCCTTGAGGATAGGATAATCCTCAGCAGGAGGGTCAGTTGGATAGACATCAGTTGCATACCATGCCACAGATCCGTCTTCAAGTAGAGCGACCATATCATCGGCATCCACACACTGGGCGCGACCGGTGTTGATGATAACAGGCTTCTTCTTGCAATGGGCGATCAGGGCCTTGTTGACCATACCACGGGTCTCATCGGTGAGGGGCAGGTGAAGGGAGACGTAATCAGCATCTTCGACTGCAGCTTCTGGGGTAGCCTTCATCTCTGCATGGGGGGAAGATTGCACGTACTTGTCATAGGCGACCACACTCATGCCAAAGGCCTTGGCAAGGACAGCAACGCGACTGGCGATGTTGCCGATACCAAAGAGACAGAGTGTCTTGCCATACAGTTCATTGCGCTTGGTGTTCTTGAGCCACAGGCCATGTTTCATACCATCATGGTAGGCAGTGAGGTGGCAGGGGGTGCTAATCATCAGGGTAAAGGCAAGTTCTGCAACTGCAATGGAGGAGGACTTGGGGGTATTGCGTACGATGATGCCCTTGCTCTCCGCATAGGCTTTGTCAATATTGTCGATACCAACACCACCTCGAATGATCAACTTGAGATTTGGCGCTTCGTCAATATACTCTTTGGTACATTTGGTCTTGCTGCGTACCAGCACAATATGGGCTTCTTTGAGGCGGCTCTTGTCCGTCGTAACTTCACCAAACGCCTCCAAGCGTGGGCCAAGGGTGGTATCGAAGGCATCTGAAATAAGAATAAGCATTGTTTTCTTCCCTCTCTTTGCATTTCTTCACAGGCATACGCCTATGTTGATAATCTATATTGGGATTGTACACCAAAAAAAGGGGCTTTGTCTAATTTTTTTTTGATATTTTTTACGTATTTAGCAAAATCATAGCTATAAGTTGCTGGATAGGCAGAAATAATGGAATTGATAACCAAATAAAACCGCCGGAGAACCGGCGGCTATATACTTAGTAACTCTTGGAAACGTGCAATTTCCGTACTTTTTTCATCTGCTTGCGTGCTGCAGCTTTCTTTTTCCGGTTAAGGATGGTGGAGGGCTTCTCAAAGTACTCCCGCTTTTTCCACTCACGGATGATTCCTTCTTTTTCCACCATGCGTTTAAAACGCTTGATTGACTTTTCCAAAGGTTCATTGTCATCAACTTTTACATATGCCATATATTACTACTCACCTCCTCTCCCGATTACTGGGTCTAAACTGCGAAAACAGAATGCATCAAACATAGCTCGCATGTCAAGCATCTGGTTAAGACTCTCTTAACAAGAGAGTTGTTTACGTATCTTTTTTCTCGTCATTTATTTCTTGAGCTCCGCTTGCTTATCCGCTTCGGTCTTGAGATCGAGAATGGTGATCTGCAAGGATGCCTGGTTGCGGTAGTAATTCCGTCCAAGACGGAATGCTACATCCACCACAGAACCCTTATCAAAATCACGACCAACACGTTCAGCTGCACTCCAATAGAGAGCTGGCCACTTATACTGACCAAAAGAAAGTGTCAGCTTCAAGTGACGTGGACCTCCCTTATGATTGTTCAAGAACTGGATATCCTCAATCAGGGCTCCCTCCATCATCAGAACTAGAGGGGGATTCTTCTCACCAAACGGCTCAAAGAACTCAACGACCTTGATAATATCAGGGGTCATATAGGCAACAGGGAGGGTACAATCAATGAGGATAGAGTCATCCACCTCCTGAATGCAATCCATATGGTCAATCTCATTCATGACACGCTTTTTGAATTCAGGAAGATTCTCCACATCCATGGAAAAACCCGCAGCACAGGCATGCCCTCCAAAATCAAGAAAAAGATCGTTAAATGCAGAGAGAAACTCCCGTACATTAAACTCCACAGGACTGCGCATGGAAGCTGAGACCCGAGTCCCACCTATGGTGGCAATCACCATGGAAGGGGCATTGAACTGTTTCATAAGACGGCTGGCCATAACGCCCGTGATTCCCCTACTCAAAGAGGCATCTTCCACCATTACCAGCTTCGAGCCTGTTTGCTCAAAGCTCTCTCTCGCCTGGGGGGCCAAGCGTTCCCATGCATCCTCACCCATTTTTTGGCGTTCCTTGTTCAAGGCAAGCAACTCTCCTGCAAGTCCCTCGGCAACCCCAAGGTTGGGTGCAAGCAGCATATCCACGGCCAAGGAGGGTCTGCCCATCCTTCCCGAAGCGTTGATAACCGGCGATATATGCCAGGATATATCGCTGGTGGAAAGGACCTTCCCCAAAAGATTTTGCATCGTAAAGAGAGGAAGCAGGGCTTCTCTCTTGCCTGTTGCGAGCACCTTGAGGCCACGCTTCACCAACAGACGGTTCTCATCCTCCATCGGCATGAGGTCAGCGATGGTGCCTATGGCAACAAGGTCGAGGATTGCATCGTAGCCACTGTCCAGCAAGGGGTGTTTTTTTATGGAGTAAGCACTGAACAGAGAAAACAAAACCTGTAGCTCATCTCGGCCATGCACACTGTACTTAAGGGCCCTACTGAGACTTGAAAGGGCAAAGACACTCTTGCCCTTGATAACAGGCATGACACTCTCCATCTCTGGACGCATATCGACAAGGTGTATCTCTACACTCTTGCCAAAGGCCTGGCGCAACTGTGCTAGTTCGGAGGCGACATCCAGGACAAGAATTGGTACCCCGGCAGAGAGGAACTTGAGGACTGTGCTCTGCGAGGGAGAAAGAAGCCCTGGATTTATCTCTTCAATGACCCGGTCAATAACAACAAGGTTCTCAACCCTCATAGCTTGGATAATAACCGTATCATGACCTGGCTGTGCATGCAGCAGGATGCACTCCTCATGGTAGAAATCCGTCTGACTGAAACGTAGAGCCCAGATAACCTTGGCAACAACCCCACATCCAGCAAGATGATCAAAGGGGTAGCCACAGCCAATGACCTTGGGGTCAATAATTGCCAGGGCAGGGGGAAGGGCCTCCCCTGCGAGGTGGTGATCCAGTACGATGGTGTCGATCCCCAACGTCTTGGCGTGCGCTATTTCGCTATTGTTGGAAATACCGCAGTCCACGGTAATGATGAGGGTAACATTATCGGCGTAAGCGGTATCGACACCCTCTGTAGTAAGGCCATAGGGCTCATCGCCCTCTGGGACCCTATAGGAAACCTCAAGGCCAAGACGTTGCAACTCTTGTACAAGAAGGGCTGTGCTGGTGATGCCATCGACATCTCGGTCGCCGAAGACACGGACAAACTCTCCCTCTGAGACAGCACCATTGATACGATCGACAACCTCTTCCATGTCATCAAACAGGAACGGGTTATGCAAATAAGTCAGTTCACCCTCAAGATGGAACTTAACCTGGTCGCTGGAGGTCAGTCCCCGTCTGACCATAATCGAAGAACACAAGGGATCCAAACCATACTGCTCATGCAGATGCTTCACGTCCTGGGACGCTACAGACTTTTTTTTCCATTCCATATGTATTTAACAACCTTACAATAAATATTCTCAAAACAGGGTCTGCAACATCCCCCCTGCGAGGGTCTTCAGCTCCCTACCACTTATAAAGGTGGCATAACGCAACATGTACGCTTTTATGCGAAGAGCTGCACGATCACTAAGCTCTACAGCCACAGCTGAAGGAAAGTCCATCCCCTTGGTAAGGGTCAGATACCTTCTGGCTCCCGGGCCGAGGATCATGGCAGTATCCAGGGTGGCACAAGATTCACAACAGGGACTTCCCATCTGTGAGTTGAACCGGATGATCTCCTCTGCAGCATAGGGTCTTTCACAAATAGGGCATCTGGTGAAGTCCGCCTGCAAGCCACAAATGTCCAAGAGATGCAACACGAACTGGATAAGTATTCGGGCTACAAGGTCTTGGTGGGAACAGAGCATATCAAGGGCCTTGCTCAACAGTCCATACTGGGATGTACTATCCCCCCCATTGGTGTTGATAACAAGCTCACAAAAAAACAGGGCGGCATAGTTTGTACCCAGATCGGTGCGAATCTCATCATGGGTAGCGATGAGCTGGACATCCTTAAGAGTATAGTCACGTTTTACAGGGTTGTAGTATAGAAAGAACTGTCCATCGGAGAACACATCTCCCTTCACAGCCTTAACTGACTTCCTAGCCCCATAACTGACCACATCAATGAGGCCAAAATCAAGGGTCAACAGCTTGAGCCGGCGGTTCATCTGTCCGTACCGTATGCTATGCAGGACTATTGCCAAGGACGATACGTTTCGTTCCATGAACCCTCCAAATCAAGAGTAGAACAGTGAAGGTAAAAAATCAACTGGTTGGAAGATCAGCTTTCCTGTGATATGCTTTCCGCTATGAAACGTCTAGTGGTCTCCCTACTTTTTCTAACTGTGACCCTCTGCTCCATCTTCTCCTTCAGTGTGGGCGAAAGACAGGTACAGGAACAACCTTTTGACAGCGAACAGGAACTTGCAAAGATAGACTTTTCCAAGGAGCTTGCTCCCAACCAACTCGATTGGGTCAAACTGGCAACCCTCTCCCTGCTGACAGTTGGAAGCGGAGACCCTCTGTACTCTTGGTTCGGGCACAGTGCACTCATCATAGGCCAACCCTCAGGGGGAGAGGTAATGTATGACTATGGGGTATTTGATCCTGACCAGAAAAACTTTTACCTCAATTTCGCCCGAGGCCGCATGTATTACTCGGTCTGGGAAAGTGCCGCAGCATGGAGAATTGAGGAAGCCTTGAACGAGAAGCGTGATGTGAAGCTCATAGAGCTGGCCCTCACACCCGAGGCAAAACTTGCCACCATCCGATTCCTGCAAAACAATGCCAAAGAAGAGAACAGTACCTATCTCTATCATTTCTACTACGACAACTGCGCAACCAGGATCCGCGACATCCTTAATGCTGCAACCGATGGAGCGTTCCGTAGTTGGGCGGAGGCACAAACCACCACATCCAGTTACCGCCAACTTGTACAGCGTTATCTGAGCCATTCACCGGCAGTATTCTGGGTCCTTGATTTTCTCCAGGGAAAGACAATTGACAAAAAACTGAACCGCTATGAAGAGATGTTCCTCCCTGAAAGCCTGTACCAGGCGGTGTTGGACTTCTCCCCCTCCCTCGTGAAAAGCTCAGAAATACTCCAGGATACCAGTGCCAGCGACATACGATTTAGAGCCCATACTAAGAATGTGAACCATGATTGGGCATATGCCCTTTTTGGTTGCATGTTGGCACTGCTGTTGTTCGTGCTGGGAAAACGGTTCAAGAGGACAACATCCCTCTTGTTTGCCCTGTTGCTACTTGCCTTCGGGATTCTAGGAAGCGTTCTGCTGTTCATGATGACTTTTTCCGATATGGATATGACGTGGTTCAACGAGACTATCATCCTGGTCAATCCACTGCTCTTCATCGGGATGGGCTCTGCCCTTGTTGCTGCATTTTCTAAAAAGAAGCAAGGGATACTAGCAAAGAGAACCTTTCAGGGAATGTTTGTTCTGGGAATTGCACTGGTGGTGACGAAGGGTCTGTTACCAACAGTGTTGGTGCAGGACAACCTGAAGGTTATCCTGCTACTGTTGCCCCTATCGCTTTCAGGGGCGGCCTTTTATGGCAGGAGCGACCGAAAAGAGCTCTAGGGGTTGCATTCCCAGACGCTTTGCGGCAAGGGTTGCAAGGAAACCCCCGATCTGAACATTATAGTAGTGGGCCTTGTCATTGTACTTGTCCAGATGCAGGGCCATCTCCTGTTCCGCTTCATAGATCTTCTCAAAATAGGCCGCATAAAGCGGATATTGCTTGTGGGTGAAGACCTTTTTCTGAAGCAGGTCTAGTTCCTTATCCAGTGAAATATAGAGCCCACTCAACAAAGAGGGTGCTTTTTCTCTCGCATACAAGTCTAGCAGAGGCGTGAAAGGCACGGCCAAACCCTTGTCATCCAGAAGGCCGACAAGGGTTTTCGTGTATCCAAAGCGAGTATCCATCGCATCCAGGCCATCCTGCAGAGAGGCATTCGCTTCCAGCTTGTATCTCTTCAATCGGGAGACGTTGTTCTGGTCAATGGCAAAGCCTGCAAAAATGAGCAGGAACACCACCGTCGCAATGCTGATACCAGCACTGCGACGGTTTGGAAACATTGGCTTACCTTTATTTCTTAAGGACAATCTTGGTCCCTTTCCCCTCGTACAGAGCGCCGTAGACATGAGAAGGGTCTGTTATGAGACCTGTATTGCCAGTACTCTCTACAAAGTCAACAATTGCTTGCATCTTAGGAAGCATGCTTCCAGGAGCGAAATGCCCCTCAGCCATGTACTTCCTTGCTTCCTCTACTGTGATAGTATCGAGGGTCTGCTGGTTGGGCTTGCCAAAATTCAGACAGACTTTTTCCACTGCAGTGGAGATAACAAAGATGTCAGCCTTCAACTCCTTAGCCATAAGAGCGGCAGCAAGGTCCTTGTCGATGACAGCTTCCCTACCGCTGATGTAGCCATTTTCATCACGCACTACAGGGATGCCACCACCACCGACTGCAATGACGATGACCTTATTATCCAACAGGGTCTTGATAGTGTCGATCTCTACAATCGCCTTGGGCTTGGGACTTGCCACAACACGGCGGTAGCCACGTCCGGCATCTTCTACACATACCCAACCATCATGCTCTTCACGTCGCTTGGCATCCTCGCTTGTCATGAAGGAACCTATTGGCTTGGAAGGGTTCTGGAAGGAAGGATCACTGTCAGAAACCTCTACCTGCGTAACGACAGTTGCCACATTAGGCTTGAGGCCCACCTTGTTGAACTCGTTGTTCAAAGCCATCTGCAACTGGTAGCCGATGGCACCTTGGGTGTCAGCCACGCAACTGTCCAAGGGAACAGTGTGGAGAATGGAACGGGAAAACTCTGCACGAAGCAGAATAAAGCCAACCTGCGGTCCGTTTCCATGGGCTATAACCACCCTGTGACCTGCTTCAACAAGCTTTACAATATGAGCCGCTGTCTTGCGGGCAGCCTCATACTGGGCAGTTACCGTTACATGTTTTGCATCTTCAATGAGTGAGTTACCGCCTATGGCGATGACTATCAGTTTACTATCCATTTAGCTCTCCTTCCTTGTACAAATAATCTCATTCCTGTTCTTGCATCATACCACGATTGCAACAAATTGCAACATATTTACTGCCCGTTCTGCTGGTAAATACAAAGTTGTTAACAACGTCCTTAAAAAGGGTATGCCTTCCAATCGTCCTCATCATATCAAATGAATATGGGATTGCCCTTATAGCCTTTTCAATCCTGCCTGTGTTCAGTGTTACCTTAGGAAAGCTGTATTTTTCACCTTCCATTTCTTAAGGGCAATATTTAGCCAGAAAGCATAAATCCCAATAGTGATGATCGTTAATACTAGCCACTTAATCCAGTTACCAAACAAACCAACTGCCGTGCCAGTAAACTTCAATCGATGCCCATTAATTACTGTATGGTTAGTCTCCCAACCATAAACCATGCAAAGTGCCCATGGATAACAAATTCCAAGTGTAATAACCGTAATAAACAACCCAAGAAGGTTCCATCCGATTAATGACAACAACCCTCCATCAAAATAAGACTTGCCACTCGAGTCTTGATTGATAGTAACATTCACTGTCTCCATTTTCCCTTGTCCTCCATATATTTTTTTCTAGCGTTCTTTGGTATGATAGTTCTGAGCGTAATCAAGGATGCACATCTAAAACATCTACTTCTTCTTGCCCTCACCCTTATATGCTAGTCTTCCTCAACATCCCTCAATCTATCAATAGTCTCTCTAATCAAGGCAATCCACTCATCCACATGTTCAAGGTAGTTGTCGATACTGAAATATTTTCTGCTTCTCTGTCTCACTCCCCAACTGAAGGTTGTGACAGTATCATCGAGATAGCCTCCTACAATAACAGCCAGTTTCTCTAGGTACTCTCTTCCAATCTCAGGGTGTCCCAATTCGCTTGCTTTGTTTACTATCCCGAAGAACATGACCTCTCCTGTTTCTTGAAGAGAGGCAAAATTATACGTCTCATCATTGGTCTTCAGGTTCAAAGAAAGCTTCTTCCCTCTTCCAACCACAGGGTATACATCCAACTCCTCCCCAAGCCTCTTGATGAAGCGGTGGACCCTATCAGATGATTGTTTCCCAATATTCTTTTCCAACCGTTCAAAGAAAACTTTTTCAGTGATAGTCTTGCTTTCTGAATCCTCAACTACTCCTCTCTTCTCACCAGTGGTACCATCAGAGATTTGATAGATGATTCGTTCAATTTCCTTTGTTTTTGCGATTATCCTTGGAGTGATGATAAGCTGTCCAGTGGATGGAATCTTATAAATCGGCAGCTCAACCAGAGATAGTGTGAAATTCATATTTCCATACCGTTGGATGAAATCAGAAAGTCCTTCCATGCTCTCACGAATGCCATCCCCAATGACCAGGAGTACGAATCTCCCACGTTGGAGGTTTCTTTGGACAGCATCCACAAAGGAAGCCTCGTCCAATTCAGTATTGCTGTTTTCTCTTACGATATCGTAAAGACTATTCTTATATGGGTCTTTCCTTGCTTTCAGACAAGCTTTCTCAAACTGATCATAGCCCCAATTGCTCATATCCTTTGCGTATTCGAGTATCTGCCCAATGACTTTTCTTCGAGCCTCAGGATTTCTCCACAGTTTGCATTCCCCAATTGCAATGAACCCATATTCATTGACATACACCAAGTCCATGCTTCCTGATGGACATGAAAGCTCCCTACAAATGGGAACCATGTCATTGAAGGTTTGTTCAATCTCTGCAATAGGCAGCATCTCAGGATGATTGAAACAGATATTCTGAATCCAATCCTCGTTGTACTCATCTGATGAAAAGGAAACTTTGCTGAATAGACTAACTTCTCCTTCAGTGATGCTAATTGGAAGCGTATGCTGCTTCATGGTTGCCTCCTCTAGTCAATTATCGCTTATAGTATAGACAATGGGAGTTGGGGAAGCAATGGACAACAACTACACTCATACAATATTTATCAGTAAAATTGACTCCCAGTAATTATTAACCTTAAATCCATGAAAGATTTGTATTGACATTAGGTCTCACTATAATCTTTTTGAGAATATGCTTGTTATGGAGGCGGTGAAAGTGCGCTATAATGCAGGTAAGAGCGACCAACTGTACTTTTTCAGGAACAGCAACGGCTTGGAAGTGGATCTCTTGGTCGGGCAATGAAAATCCTGCCTAGTACCTCGAATCATCAAATCACGTTCTGAATGCCCTATTTTATCGGTTTTTGTGGAAAATATCGGGGTTGTACCTAGCACTGATAATACCCCCTATTGACCAACAGAAATACGGATGAGCCAGTTCTTTTTCAACGTTTGACCCTCCTCCCCCCTTTCTGCTAAACTCCGGTTCAACGAGGTGACAATGCAAGATACAGCGAATCTAGATAGAAAAGAGATGTTCCTATTTGCGCTTTACATTACTAGCATGGTCCTGGTAAATACCATAGGATCAAAGATTATCACGCTCTTCGGCGTGAGGGTATCTGTAGGTATCTTCTTCATGCCTGTTCTCTTCTTGGTCACCGATATCGTAGGTGAGGTGAAAGGACATAAGGATGCATCCCTCTTTGTCCGAATGTCCATCTTCATGCTTGCTATCCTGTTCATCATGACCGGCCTCAGTGTAAAGCTGCCACCCCATCCCACCTGGGATTTACAGAGCCAATACCAACAGGTATTCGGCATGAGCATGCGCATGAGCTTGGCCTCCTTGGCAAGCTTCGCAGTAAGCCAGAATATCGACATTAAGGTATTTATGCTTTTCAAGAAGATAAGTCGGGGAAAGCACCTCTGGATTCGCAACAACATCAGCACCATGACCAGCCAGTTTGTCGATACGGTGATCTTCATGTTCCTCGCCTTTTACCAGCTTACCCCGAAATTTACCGTCTCATATGTATTTGCCCTAATTATCCCCTACTGGATATTCAAGGTGCTTTTTGCCCTGATCGATACACCACTGTGTTATTTAGGAGTGAAATGGCTTTCCAAAAAGGATTAGTCACTTTCCTTCTTCTGAATGTTTGATTACCTTAAGATTGGGCAGTGTGAAATCCTGCCCCAAGTATTTGTATATATGGAGGCTCTATGTCTGACAACGAACTGATGCCAATTGAGCAACTGCTTCCCAATAATTTGTTTATCCTTCCAGTAACGGGTAATCCCGTCTTCCCTGGATTGTTCACTCCTTTGATGATAACCGACAGCCAAGATGTCGAAATTGTCAACCAGGCCATCAAGCACGGGGGTTTTCTCGGACTCTTGCTGGTCAAGGAAGACCTGGACCAGGAAGAGTACTCCAAGGATAACCTATTCACTGTTGGAACCGTTGCAAAGATTGTAAAAAAAATAAAGCTCCCCGACGGGGGAGTCAGTATCTTCATCTCTACGCTCAAGCGTTTTGAAACCAAGCAATATTACCCGAGTGGCCCGTACCTGGTAGCCGAGGTATCTTACCTCGAGGATATCGAGGATGAGCCAGAGGAGTTGCGTGCTTGGACCAGGCTCTTGCTTACAGAAATGAAGACTCTTACAAAGAATAACCAGCTCTTCAGTGAAGAGATGCGTCTGAATATGGTCAATATCGATCATCCGGGAAAGCTTGCCGACTTCATCGCAAGCATCCTCAATGTCGACCGCAAGGAACAGCAGGCAATCCTTGAGACTCTTGTGGTGCGCAAACGTATCGAAAAGGTGCTGGTATTCATCAAGAACGAGCAGAACATTGCCCAGGTCCAGGCCAAGATCCAGGCCAGGGTCAATCAGAAGCTCGAGAAGAACCAACGCGATTACTTCTTGCGTGAAGAGCTCAAGTCCATCCAGCAGGAACTTGGCATGACGACCAACCCCAAAGTTGAACTTATCAACCGCCTGAAGAAGAAATTTAAGGACCTGCCTCTCTCTTCCGAAGCGAAGGAGACAGTGGATCGTGAGATGTCGCGCCTTGAGGCTATCGACCCCAGCAGTCCTGAATACACCATTACCCGCACGTACCTCGAGATTGTGAGCGACCTTCCCTGGAAGGAGCCCAAGAGCGAGAGCTTCAGCATCGAAAGTGCACGGAAGATTCTTGAGAGGGACCACTATGGGCTCAAGGATGTCAAGGATAGAATCCTTGAGTTCCTTGCAGTGCGAAGAAAGAAAAAGGATACAAAAGGCTCGATCATCTGTCTTGTCGGCCCTCCTGGAGTCGGAAAGACCAGTGTCGGCATATCCATCGCCCACGCGCTGAAGAAGCAGTATTTCCGTTTCTCCGTCGGTGGAATGAATGATGAGAGTGAAATCAAGGGCCACAGAAGGACCTATATCGGAGCAATGCCCGGAAAGATCATCCAAGGCCTAAGGATCACCAAAACAAAAAATCCTGTTTTCCTCATCGACGAGATCGACAAGATGGGTGTCTCTTACCAGGGCGACCCTGCCAGTGCCCTGCTTGAGGTTCTGGACCCTGAGCAGAATACCACGTTCAGGGATACCTACCTTGATATTCCCTTCGATGCTTCGGAGATTCTCTTCATCTGTACAGCAAACACCTTGGATACCATTCCACGGCCCTTGCTGGACCGCATGGAGATCATCAACCTCTCGGGCTATACCAGCGAGGAGAAGCTCGCCATTGGCAAGAAATACCTTGTTCCCAAATCCTTGGAGAAACATGGACTTTCCAAGAGCGAAATCCGCTATTCCCCTGCCATCCTGCTTAAGATTGCTGAACAGTACGCAAGGGAAGCTGGAGTACGTAACTTCGAGAAGTCCCTGCATAAGATCAACCGCAAGATAGCCCTCCTCTTGGAAGAGAACCCAGAGACCGAGTTGCCTGTCAAAATTGATGAGGCAAAGCTCATTGAACTTCTGGGACAGCCCATATTTGTTGAAGATGATATTCATGTAGCGGACAAGCCTGGTATGGCAATCGGACTCGCCTGGACCAGCATGGGAGGGGACACCCTCATCATCGAAGCCCAGAACACCCCTGGTAAGGGTGAGATCAAACTCACCGGTCAGCTTGGGGATGTGATGCAGGAGTCTGCCAACATTGCCTACACCTGGCTTAAGGCCCATGCCATCGAGCACAAGATTGACATGAGCTGGTTTGAGAACAATGCGATCCACCTTCATGTCCCGGAAGGGGCTACACCCAAGGATGGTCCGTCAGCTGGTATCACCTTGACTGTCGCCCTCTTCTCACTGGTCACTGGCCAGATAATCAAGAAGAACTTGGCGATGACAGGTGAGACGTCCCTCAAGGGTAAGGTAATGCCTATCGGAGGCTTGAAGGAGAAGGTGCTTGCGGCAAGGAGGAATAAGATCGATACGATCCTCATCCCTTCCTTCAACAAGCGTGATCTCGATAAGCTCGATGAGACAGTGACCAAGGGTATAAAGTTCCACCTGGTTTCGACCATGGAGGAGGTTTTGGCCCATGCGTTCCCTGATGACGAGAAGCGAAAGGCTATGCTACCTATCGTCCCCAAAACACCTCCAAGAGATACCTCAGAAGTGGTGGCGATTTCAGTGGCGGTTGCTCAGGCTGTTAGAGAGGCTATGCGTGAGCGTTGAGTTATTGAGCCCAGCGGGCAATATGGAGAAACTGAGGGTGGCGTTCGCCTATGGAGCCGACGCAGCCTATATGGGATTCACTGATTTTTCCCTTCGTGCCAATGCACAGAACTTCAGCGAGAGTGATCTTGCTGAAGTTCAGCTTTTAAAACAGCAGAGTGGGAAAAAAATCTACTGCACCATGAACATCCTCTTTGGTGAGAGCGAACTCGAGGAACTGAAGGAACAACTGGAAACAATCAAGGGGTGGCCTTTCGATGCCTTCATCATCAGTGACATAGGGCTTGTCCCCATTCTCAAAGAAGCCTTTGGGAACCACGTGGAACTCCATCTCTCCACACAAGCTAGCTGCATCAACAGCAGCAGTGCAGCCATGTACCACCAGATGGGATTTTCCAGGGTCATCCTAGGCAGGGAGACCTCCCTCTCTGATATCAGGAAGATTAAAAAAACAGTTCCTACCCTTCAGTTGGAGACTTTTATCCATGGAGCCATGTGCATGGCCTACTCAGGACGATGCCTGCTTTCCAGCCATCTGACAGGGCGTAGTGCAAACCAGGGTGACTGCTCCCA
Source organism: Sphaerochaeta sp. (assembly GCA_016342655.1). GTDB lineage: Bacteria > Spirochaetota > Spirochaetia > Sphaerochaetales > Sphaerochaetaceae > Sphaerochaeta. The sequence goes on from JAEINL010000022.1 coordinate 34,076, forward strand.
TACCTGCAGGTGGAACTACCGCCTGACAGAGAAACTTGCTAGCGGAGAACTTGCCTTGGAAGAGGAACAACGTGAAGGGGTCTACTACCCCATCGCTGAAGAGGATGGGTACACCACCATCCTATCCTCCAAGGACCTCTGCATGATAGACCATATCCAAGAGCTTCTCGATGCTGGCATTGACTCGCTGAAGATCGAAGGAAGGATGAAAAGTAGCTACTACGTTGCGGTCGTCACCCGTGCCTATCGCAAGGCCATCGATGCAGCCTATACCGATGATACATCATGGAAGGCTTATCGCGATGATCTGATGAACATCAGTCATCGTGAGTACTCCACAGGTTTCTTCTTTGGACGGGGCCCGATAGACCCAACAAAAGGCACGTCCATTGACAAGAGCACAGAAGAGGGCTACCACCAGCAGTATCTCTTCTGTGGCTTCATAGGGGATCAAGTCAAGGAAGGTGTGTACGCTCTTGAACTACGCAACCAGATCAGAGAGACCCAGACATTGGAATATATTGGCAATGATATCCTCTTTCTTGAAGATTCCACGTTCTCCTTGTTGGATGAACACTTCGAGAAGGTCGAGCAGGCCGACCATGGGAAGACTCAATATCTGGTAACTGACAAACCTCTGTCCAAAGGGTATATCATTCGTCGACTTTCTATGATTAAATAAAGGGTATGTTTAGGCGCACCGCTACAATTCTCTGTATATGTCTTCTTACCCTCCAGGGAGTTGCGGGTACAGACCTTACTGACGGGTTCTCTTTTTTAGAGAGGAACCCACTTTTTATGGAGTTCATGTCTGCAGTAAGGAGCGAAGGAAATGTGAAAAAGGCAGAAAACCTTCGTCTTAGGATATATGCCCAAAACGAGGAGGAGCCTGAGTCAACTATCAAGAGGATACGCACCGACACAAGCCTAGCACGTCTCTATGTAGAAACCAAAAAAGATACTGGACGGGTTGAAGAACTGCTCCAGGAAGCTGAAAAAAAACTTGAGCTCTTGGGGGACAAACAAGGCTTCTATACCTTAATCCTTGGATCTGAAATTGACGGAATCTGGTACCTGCATAATCCTAGGAACCTAGGCAAGGGGATTTCCAGTTCCAGAAAGATCAACAAGGCTTTCAAGGAATTTCCTCAGGAAGTCTCTTCACGTCTGTTGAAAGCAAATAGCATGCTCTATGCACCCTCTTTTGCAGGGGGTGATATCAAAGGGGCATTGAACATGTTTCTTGGCCTCCTGAAGGATGCCGATGCATTGCTTTCTGTATCGGACCGATCGTCGCTCTATAGTGGGATCGGCATCGCCTGCTTTAAGTTGAAAGACTACCAGAATGCAAGGGGGTACCTTGTTGCAGCCAAGGCAATCTACCCCTTTGATGCTGTTTTGGATGACTATATTGCACAAGTGGAGAAAGCGTTGTGATTCTACTGTATGCCTCATTAATTCTGGTTGTAGGCCTGTGGGCTACCCTACTCTCCATTTCCAATCGGAAGGTAATGGAGAAGCTGAAAAAGAATGTCCCTCTCACTGAGAAGAGCCTTGTCTCCGTCGCAATTCCCGTACGAAACGAAGAGCATTGTATCGAAGCGTGTGTATCATCTCTTATCGAACAGACCTATGGGAATATAGAAATTCTGATTCTGGATGACAACTCCACAGACAACACAGCAAGCGAAGTTCACAAGTTGCAAGACCGAGACCCCCGGGTTCGGGTCATCAGGGGAAAGGCCCTCAAGCAAGGGTGGAGAGGCAAGCTCTACGCGATGCAACAACTGTATGAGAATAGCAAAGGTGAGTACATTCTCTTCACTGATGCGGACACTGTTCATAACCCCAACAGCGTGGAATATGGTCTAGGCATCATCATCAATGAACATGCATCAATGGTAAGCGGCTATCCCAAACAGAAGGGAAAGCACCTCTGGGTACAGACACTGGTAAGTGCCATGCTCTTCAACACCGTGCTGTATGTACCATTGTGGCTCCAGCAAAAAATGCAACTTGCCACTTTCTCCATGGCTATCGGGCAGTACCTTTTTCTCAAAAGGACATTCTTGGAAGATATTGACGGGTTCACCTCACTACCCAATGTCATCTGTGATGATGTTATACTGGCCAGAACCTGCACAAGAACCGCTCACAAGTATGTTTTTGCTGATATGAAGGATGCCCTCTCTTGCCAGATGTTCTCTACTTTCAAAGGGGGATTTGAAGGATTGGAAAGAAGCATCACCGGCGTACTAACATTCAAGGCATACATGGTTCCCCTGATGGTGCTTGTGGCCTCAGTCCTGCTCGCCTGTGCGGTGGCCCCCCTTGCTACAGTAGCTATGCTTATAGCCGTATTGATTGATCCTGCACTATCAGAGCTTCCTTTCTTACTCATGGCAGGAGGTACTCTCCTGCTTTTTGGCTCATGGACCGCTACCGGTCTGTACCATGGGTTTCCCCTAAAAGTAGCTATACAAGGGCCAATTGCCTTTGTATTTGTAGTTGCAATGTATCTCCATGGCTACTACAGAAAGGTCAGTGGCAAGGGTTTTATGTGGAAAGGACGCACTATTTCCTAAAAATACTACGATTAAGGCGTTTGTTTACTGTTTTTCCTCTTGCAAGTAAGTGAAAGCATGATAGAATAAGGTAACCTAGACCAATGGAGGAGTCCATGACAATTCACGAGCAAATCGTAGCACAGTATGAGACCTATCTTGCAGAGAACCAGAAGTTCACTGAGAAAGGCGTAAAAGTATCGGCAGCTAGAGCCCGTAAAGCTTTGGCCGAAATCGCTAAGCTTAGCAAAGAACGCAGAAAAGAGATTCAGGCAGAAAAAGCAGAATAGTTTCTCTTTTTGCTCAAAATGAGGTGTCCTTGAAAGAGGACCCCTTATTTTGGCCCTTTAAGAAAGAGTAAAAATCGCGAACCCCTAGAGATTCGCTTTCAAATGTATGCATCTTATCCAGATAAAACGCATCTCATCCAAACATGATTGTTGCGCCGTACCTTAGTTTCTATACTTGGGCAGAAATCAATTTGGGAGGTCTATGTATTGGGGAATTCTTACACTTGTTTTATTACAAGATCTTTTTTCTCACGCTGATGTGATAAGTCTTCATTGTCCGCTGACTACAGAGAATGTAGGCTTTGTGAACATGGGCTTACTCTCAATGATGAAGAAGACCGCGTTTCTGATCAATACTAGCCGTGGACAGCTCATCAATGAAAGGTATCAATACCCCAGGGCAAGCCCTGGAAAGAGGAGGCGTTGCCTACTTTCCCGAGCCAAGGGGCTCACGTATCTCACCTTGCTTTCCCGCCACTCGCTCGGTAATGGACCCATGGTAATGCTTGTGCTACTCTCGCTTCGTTGGGGAATAAATATAATCACGATGAATCTTTAAGAGAAAGTATTTCTTGCAACTACACAAACCAGGCGTTTCCCTTGGGATACGCCTGGTTTACATGTGCATTGCTGGTACTTTTACTAGAATAAGAAAATCATCAAAGGTTCTTTCAGAAGGCTTCAACCGGGTAATGTGCTTTGAGCCTTGCTCAATCTTCTCGTCAAACTCAACCTCCCATCTGCTCATACAAATCCATCTGCCTGGGTTTCTTCAAGTTCTTTTGCAGAAATCCCCAAGGGTATCCCTCCTGCCCAATCAAGTATTGGTCACCACTATTTTAGCGCAGTGTACCCCGGAGAACTCATCTATTGATGAAATTGTCAACAAGACGTCTGCCTGGTATGGGCTATCTTATAGACCTGATTATCATCACGTAGTGCAATAACAATAACTTTCATGGACGCTTCTGTACGGACCAGTTGATAGACGATACGAATCCCATTAGAGCGCAGTTTACTATTCAACAAACCTGAAAGGTGAGTATTTCCAGTATTTCCCAATGGTTTCCCATATCCACCTTCTGTATTGGGTAAAGGATTCTGAGCAACTTTTGCTATATTCTTTAAGATTATCACTTGTACTGAGTGGTCAAATGATCGTAAGTCGTTTTGGGCGTCTTCAGTGTACTCAACCTTCCATCTGCTCATACAAATTCATCTGCCTGGGTTTCTTCAAGTTCTTTTGCAGAAATTCCAAGGGTATCCATTACCTCTTGCATGCTATAGGTGGGTTTATTATGCATTATTCGCTGTACAGCTTCTGCGAGCAAAGCATTGTTCTCAGCTTCCTCAGTTAACTCAGTAAATGCCTCTATGCTTAAGAGGATCCCTATAGGGTGGTTATTACGAACAATAATTTTCCGATGGGATTCTTCCAAAGTTTTGAAAATTTGGGCAGCCTTCCCGCGGTTAAAGTCAGAGATTGATACAATATCATTCAAAAACTCTTTTGTCCCTTGTAGCGATTTGGTCATCATGATGTATCCCCTTACTCGTAGTCTACAAGTATAGAGACAGTACTGTCAATATTCGATATTTATTTATTAGTATATTTATTAGTATATTTATCATATAATACAAACAATCAGATGAATCTTTAAGAGAAAGTATTTCTTGCAACTACACAAACCAGGCGTTTCCCTTGGGATACGCCTAGTTTGTGTATACATTACTGTTAATTTTTCTAGAACGAGTTATTCATGAAAATTTCTTCCAGAGGGGTTTATACACCCCTGGACCTCTGATTTCTACAAAAAAGACTTCAACAGGGCAATATGTTTTGAGCCCTTCTCAAGCTTCTCGTCAAACTCAGCCTTCTTGCCCTGTTCCTTCTCGATGGCCTCTTCCTTGGCATTTGCAAGAAACTTCTCATTGAAAAGCTTCTTCAGCACACCCTCAAGGCTACTCTCGTTCTTCTGCATATCCTTCTCGAGACGGGCGATTTCCTTCTCCAAGTCGATAGCCTCCCTGACAAAGACAAAGCCCTCATAGCCGGTACCTGCCACCGGGAAGGCCCCGGTCACATCGAGGGAGTCATCTGTGTCGATAATGAGATCAGAAGCGCCAACAAAGGAGGCTATGAGGTCCTTCTCTGCCACAAAGAAATCACTTGCTATGAAATCCTTATCCACCTTGATGGCGAAGCGAATCTTCTTGTCCACAGGGATGCCCAGTTCGCTCCGTACGGAGCGCAACAGGGTCACAGCCTCCTGCAACCTGGAAACAAGCTGAGCGTCCTCAGCAAAGGCTCTGTCCTCCTGATAGACAGGATAGGCACTAAGGATGAGGGAGTCACTGACGTTAGGAAGCTTCTGATAGATTTCCTCTGTTATGAAACTGACAAAAGGGTGCATCAGACGCATAGAGGATGCGAGCAGGTCAAGCAGCAAGGTGACTACCCTATCCTTCTTCTCTTGTTCCTCTGCATAGAGCCCCCGTTTGGCACTCTCTACATACCAGTCACAGAAATCATTCCAGAAGAAGTCATAGACTGCTTGGGCCCCATCGTTGAACTTGTAGTTTTCCATGGCAGTTTTGACCTTCAGAGCAGCTAGATTCAGCTGGTTGTAAATCCATTTGTCCATGGTGGAAAGTTCGATGGATGCCATATCCAGCAGGGTTGCCCCCTCTAGGTTCATCAGGAGAAAGCGTGCGGCATTCCATATCTTGTTGGCAAAACGCGAGCCCATCTTGAAGGACTCCATATCAATGAGGATATCCTGGCCTTGGGTCGCCATATAACTGAGGGTAAACTTCATGGCATCTGCGCCATAACGGTCTACCACTTCCAAGGGATCGAGGCCATTGCCCAGGCTCTTGGACATCTTGCGGCCCTGCTTGTCGCGAACCAGGCCAGTGATGTAGATGTCCTTGAAGGGGACTTCCCCAAGAAACTCCAGGGAGGCCATTATCATGCGGGAAACCCAGAAGAAGATGATGTCATAGCCTGTCACCAGCGTGCTGGTGGGGAAGTAATCTTTCATGTCCTGACTCTTTTCTGGCCAGCCAAGGGTGCTGAAAGGCCAGAGCCAAGAGCTGAACCAAGTATCGAGGACATCAGTTTCCTGCTCAAGGTGTTCCGAGTTGCATTTAGGACAATGCGTGGGATCCTCTTTCGCTACAATTACCTCACCACACTCCTGGCACACCCAGACAGGGATCCTATGTCCCCACCAGAGCTGACGGCTGATACACCAGTCATGGATATTCTCAAGCCAGTGGACATAGGTATTCTCCCAATGTTTGGGAAAGAACTTCACCTCGTCGTTTTTCCACGCCTCTAGGGCCTTCTTGGCCATCCCCTCCATCCTGACGAACCACTGGTTCGAAAGATAGGGTTCGATGACCGAGTGACAACGATAGCAGTGCCCCACCTCATGGGTATGCACCTTCTCATTGACCAGGACCCCGAGGGCCTTGAGGTCTTCGACCACAAGCTTTCTGGCATCGGTTGCAGAGAGGTTGCGATATTTTTCAGGACAGTTCTCGTTGAGGGTACCGTCGCCATTGAGAACATTAATGGCTTCAAGTCCCTGACGCTTGCCACACTGCCAGTCATTAGGGTCGTGGGCTGGGGTAATCTTCACCATCCCTGTTCCAAAACTCATGTCTACAAAGCTGTCGGCTATGACAGGAATCTTTCTGTCGGTCAGCGGGAGGCTAAGCAGCTTGCCCACAAGAGAGGTATAGCGCTCATCATCAGGGTGCACAGCAACAGCAACGTCGCCGAACATTGTCTCAGGGCGGGTGGTTGCTACAGTGATATAGCCGTCTTCATCGCTAAAGGGATAGCGAATGTCCCAGAGGTTACCTACAAGCTCATGGTGTTCCACCTCGTCATCTGCAAGGGCTGTACCACACTTGGGGCAGTAGTTGACCAGATATTCGCCCTTGTAGATCAAATCCCGTTCATAGAGAAGGACAAAGCTTTCCCGTACAGCCTTGCTGAGACCCTCATCCATGGTGAAGCGCTCATGGCTCCAGTCACAGCTGCAACCGATCTTCTCCAGCTGGCTCTTGATGGTTGCATGGTGCTTGTCCTTTACTTCCCAGGTACGCTCGAGGAACTTCTCGCGCCCGATGTCCTGACGACGCAGACCTTCCTTTGCAAGCTGGCGTTCCACCACATGCTGGGTGGCAATGCCAGCATGGTCAGTTCCAGGCACCCAAAGGGTGGGTCTCCCATTCATACGGTAATAGCGGGTAAGGATATCCTGTAAGGAGTTGTTCAGGGCGTGGCCCATATGCAAAATCCCGGTAACATTGGGAGGAGGCATAACGACAGTAAAGGGAGAAGCTTCTCCCTTTACAGGTTTGAACATCCCGTTCTTCATCCAATCTTCATAGATACGGTCTTCAAAATCCTTGGGATCGTAAGCCTTCGGCAATTCTACTGCCTTCACAATGGGCCTCCTACAGCGAGAAAATATTGCGTGTATAGTACCAGAATTGAGAAGGCTCTACAAGTCAATGTAGAGCCTTCAGCGAGGGGAAACAAGGAGGCAAAGCACTATTCTAAAGGCGTAACCGCCTTTACTTCCAGCGTAACTGCATACCCCATTGCATCAAGATGCTGCACTATCTGCTCCAAGGAAAAAGAATCTAGGGTGACACTCTGTGTGTCCGAAACCTGACGGACATTAGCACTGTCCATAGGGGTAGCTATGCCAGGAAGGATATCCTGGGCTTGGCTTGCATTGGTGCCGAAAAGGACAAAAGACCCAATGAACACCACAACAAAAGCAGCAGCAGTTGTCATCAGAGCAGGAACAAGTCTGACTTGAACTTTCTTACGAAAAATATGCATCTTCTTGTCTTTCATGGGAAACCTGCTTTTTTCAAAAAAGGCAAGAACCCTTTCCTGCCTCAGACTGATATCCTCATCAGAAAGGATAGCAGAAGCTATACGCTGTTGCAGCTGTCTCAGCTGGTCCAGACGCTGTCTGCACGCATTGCAATATCCTAGATGTTCCTCAACCTGTGTTCTCCATGGCTCATCAAGCTCACCATCAAGATAGGTATTCAGCAATTCATCATCTACACACATAGGCTACTCCTGGGTAAGCAGTGACTCAAGCATCTTTCGTGCCCTATACACTCTCACCTTCACATTACTTTCGGAAATGTGCAAAACCTGGGCAATCTGTTTGTAGTCCATATCCGTATACTCCTTCATCACTATGACAAGGCGAAACTTCTCTGGAAGCTGGTCTATCGCATCCTGAACCTGCTTACGGGTCTCTTTTTCAATAAGGACCTGTTCGCCTCCATTTGGATTGGAGTGGGAAGAAGGATACTTCTTCAGCTTGTCAACCATCATCATCTCACGCGATTTTCGCTTCACCTGATTGATGGCCAAATTCTTCGATACCCTAATGAGCCAATACTTGGCATCATTAAGGGAGGGAAAAGCCATGCCCTTGTCAAAAAACCTGATAAAAGCTTCTTGGCAAATCTCTTCAGCAAGATCCTGATTATTGGTGACGTGGTATACTACACGCATCAAAACCGGGAAAACCTGCTCATAAACTTGCTTGAACGCCTGCTCATCGTTGCTCTGTATTTCCATATCTTTAACAACTCACTGGTAACCAAGTTACATCTTTTTTTCCAAAGAGGGCCCAGAGGCTGTATCTTTGACAAGGTAGCCCAACGCATCCAACTCTTCCCTAATCCTATCTGAAAGGGTCCAGTCTTTTGCCAGTTTGGCTTCCGTTCGCTTCTTTAGGAGCTCTAGCACCACAGGATCATCAATGACCTCAACGGGGGGGACTTGCAAGGTTGCAAACCCAAGGCCGAAGACCTGATCAAAGCTTAGGACCAAGGAGTATTTCTCATCAAAGGACAGCCCATCATCCTTGAGAACGCCCCACAGGTCTGCAAGGCATCGTGGGGTGTTGAGGTCATTCTGAATATGAGTAGTGAAGGCCTCCTGGTAATCGAGAGCCTTTTGGCTCTCCAGTACAACCAAATGAGCACCTTCCCTCTTGAGGGCGATGATGCGGTCACACACATTTTTCCTAGCAGTCTTGGCAGTAACCATGGAGTCAAAGGAGAACTTCAGCTGGCTACGGTAGTGCCCTCCAAGGCAGAAAAACCGGTAGTCCATCGGGTCATATCCCTTTTTCTTCAGAAACTCAAGAGTAAGGAACTCCCCTTTGCTCTTGCTCATCTTGCCGGTCTCATCAAGCAGGAACTCCCCATGCAACCAATATTTCACCCAGGGTTTCTTCCCACTGGCAGCCTCACTCTGGGCTATCTCATTGGTATGGTGGACCGGAATGGCATCGATACCGCCGCAGTGGATGTCAAATTGCTCGCCAAGATAGTGCATGCTCATCGCCGAGCACTCTATGTGCCAGCCGGGGAAGCCTTTTCCCCAGGGAGAATCCCACATCATTGACTGTGCCCCAAACTTGCTTTTAGTAAACCAGAGGACGAAGTCCTTGTTGTTCCTCTTATTGCTGTCCTGATCAACATCATCCCGAACTGCAGTGCGTAAACTTTCAAGGTCAAGCTTTGCAAGCTTGCCGTAGTCATCGATGGAATCGATGCTGAAGTAGACATTGCCACCGCTAACATAGGTATGCCCACGTTTCTCCAGGCGCTCGATGAGGGCGATCATCTGGGGGATGTGCTCAGTCGCCTTACAGGTAACCGCAGGGTGTATCATCCCCAGCTGGTCAAAGTCACTGAAGAAAGCCTTGGTGTAGTATTCAGCAATATCCCAGACTGTCTTCTTGGTCTTGTGGGCCATCTTCTCTAGCTTGTCCTCACCTTCATCACCATCATCGGTAAGGTGTCCGACATCTGTTATGTTCATGACGTGTCTGACGGAATATCCTGCAAAAAGAAGGGTCCGCTTCAAAAGGTCTTCAAAAAGAAACGTCCTGAGATTCCCGATATGTGCATAGTTGTAAACAGTCGGTCCGCATGTATATAATCCAACTTCCTTTTCGTCGATAGGTTCAAATTTTTCTATATTGCGACTCATTGTATTGTATAGGGAAACTGGCATTGAGAGCTCCTTTAGGTTGCCCACCCCAGAAAAAGGGGGTAAGATATCTCTATGCCTATCAATGTACGCAATAGCCATGAAAAAATCAACCTTGAAGAACTGCTGGTTCAGAACCTTTCCCTTTCCCCTTATTCCTCGATCAACACAGGAGGAAAAGCGGATTTGGCGGCCTATCCAACTGATTTTGAAGAATTACGGGCTCTGCTCGCCTATGCAAATAGTCAAGGTTTGCCAATTACTGTGCTCGGGGGTATGACCAATTCCTTGATCAGCGACCAGGGAATAGAAGGCCTTACCATCCTGACCACACACCTGGCTCGCAGACATGTGCAAGGCGAGATGTTCTGCGTACGAACAGGGCTTTCCCTCGATCGTACCATCGACTTTGCCTTGGAGGCAGGCCTTTCAGGTCTGGAGTTACTCGGAGGCATTCCTGGTAGTGTGGGAGGTGCCATCTATGGCAACGCCGGAGCAAATGGCATGGCAATCGGGGACTTGCTCTACTATGTCGACTACATGACCTTCGATGGCAAGCTCCACAGGAAACAGACCCACAATGATGAGTTTTCCTATCGCTGTTCTCCCTTTACAGGTCTCAAGGACATCATCATCTATGAGGCGGGCTTTAGGCTGAATCCTACCCTACACACCTCTGAAGCCAGAAAGATAAAGGATGAGGTAAAGCACAAACGCAAAGAGAAGGGGTATTACGAAAATCCAAGCTTAGGAAGCATATTTGCAAACCCCCCAGGCAATTATGCCGGCAAGCTTCTCGAAAGCTGCTCCCTCAGAGGCAAGAGCGTCGGTGGAGCTATGGTAAGCAACAGGCATTGCAACTTCATCATCAACAGCAATGGCAAAGCAACTTCGCATGATGTCCATGCCTTGCTCAGTCTCATGCAAAAAGAAGTGTTCCAAAAAACTGGTGTTCAGCTTCGTCCAGAAATCCAGCTCATTGGCCGCTGGTGAGGGCATACAACAGGGAAAGGGAGACTCCCTTGCCCTCACTCTTCTTCAGGCTCCATGTACCTATCCCTTTGCCCATAGCAACCGAATCGCTCAGGGTTATCTCATAGCCCGCCTCAGTATAGGATAAGGTTGCCTTGTACAGGACCATCGAGAAGGTGTAAAGCCCTTTCATATCAATCAAAGAATCCCGAATCACCCCGTACCGAGCTGACATTTGGAAAAAAGAGCCTTTCCACGTTGCCTGCAATATTACAGACCCCACTTCTGTGCCCCTGGACTTGAACTCATAGGTATCGGAGAAGAAAAAGCCCAGGTATCCTGTTCTCAGAAAAATCTTCACCTCAGAGCTTTGCTTTCTCTTGCGCATGGTAGAGAATCCCCCATAGGTTGGTTTGGGACCAAACCAATCCTCCATCACAAAGGAGGCTTGCACTGTTTTGCTCTGAAGATTAAGAAAGATTGAATATCTAGAGGGATAAGAATCCTCCCCATAGGCAAAGCTCACTTTTGATGATCCATACGTGCAGGAGGAAGAGAAAAACACCTCCAGTCCTTTCACAGGGGTAAAGAGCAACTCTGATCGCAGGGCGAGGGTGGAAGATTCCAGAAAGACCTTACCTGCAACAGCCCACCTAGAGTGTTGTGCCCCCCACTCTGTCTGGAAAGAAGAGGCCTCCTGTCCCCTCTGTATCCAAGCCAGGGCGGATAGTTTTCCTCTTTTTAGGGTATGTTCATACCCTATTGCCCACTTTTCATTTTTCCCAAGGACCAAGGCGAAGGCTTGCTCTTTTATTTGGTACAGCAAGCCCTGTTCACGCAAGAATAAGGGTAACAAGGCATACCCCTGCCAAAATCCTGCATATCCCAAACTTACAGAAGAGCCACCAAAGACAATCTTGAAACGTGGCGGGAGCATTATGAGTTGTTCGTCAGAGCCTGAGAAGCTCAGTTGGCCGGAGAAAAAACTTGTCTGCCCGTGTTGATCAAAGGAAAGTGCATAGTGCTTTTCCTGAGGGAACATTGCAAGAGCAAGATTGCTTGTAGCAGGGAGAGAGCACAGTAACGCTAGGAGATACACGAACAGAAGTTTCCTCATATGCATAAAGAAATGGGGCCTAGCCTTTTGCTTCAGTTGATTAATCCTTGGGTAAGTGGTTTACTGTCGTGGGACTTATTTCTTATAAAGAGCATAATTTTTAAACAATATAGGAGTCTTTCATGGTAATTCTAACCTTGAACTGTGGCAGTTCGTCTGCCAAGTACCAAGTGTATGACTGGGAAAACAAGGATATTCTGGCTGTCGGTGTGGTAGAGCGCATTGGCTTGGAGTATTCGACCATCGAACACAAAGCAACTGGTAACGGTGAGTACCGTACCAAGTTCTCATCTCCCACCCATAAGGAAGCTATAGAGCTTATCATCAGGATGCTTCTTGATTCTGACTACGGAGTCATCAAGAGCCTTTCTGAAATCGGGGCAGTTGGTCACCGGGTCCTCCATGGTGGTGAGGTGTTCAAGCAGTCTGCTCTGATAACCGATGATGTCGTCGAGAAGCTGAAATCCGTCATCGCACTCGGTCCTTTGCACATGCCTGCAAACATCATGGGAATTGAGGCTGCCCGCAAGGCGATGCCCAATGTTCCTCAGGCAATAGTCCTCGACACCGCTTGGCACCAGACCATGCCACCAGAAGCCTTTATGTATGCGGTCCCTTATGAATGGTACACCGACTACAACGTGCGTCGCTACGGCTTCCACGGAACCAGTCACCTCTACTGCGCAAAGCGTGCAGCAGTTCTCTTGGGCAAGGAAAACAAGGATACCAACGTAATCATCTGTCACATTGGTAACGGTGCTTCAATCTGTGCTGTAAAGAATGGCGTCTGCGTCGATACCTCCATGGGTCTTACCCCTCTGGAAGGTCTCATCATGGGTTCCCGTTCTGGTGACTTAGACCCTGCCATCATACCCTATATGATGAACAATACCGGTATGTCAGCCCAAGAGATGGATAGCACGCTCAACAAGAAAAGCGGACTCATCGGCATTTGTGGCAGAAGTGACCGCCGTGATGTGCGCAAGGCAGCCCATGAAGGCGACCAGAAAGCCCAGCTGAGCATTGATATGGAGTGCCGTCGCCTCGCCAAGTACATCGGTAGCTATGCCACCTTGCTTGAAGGTCGTATAGATGCGATTGTCTTTACTGCAGGAGTCGGTGAGATGGCTCCCCACATCCGTAAGGGCGCCTGCAAGGGTCTTGAAGTCATCGGAGCAAAGCTAGACCAACACAAGAATGAGGTCAGTTTCTGCCGCAACGGCGAGTTTGAGATTAGCACTGACGACTCTGCTGTAAAGATCTTTGTCATCCCCACCGATGAGGAGCTGGTCATGACCGAGGATGCCTTCGCCCTGATGGAAGGTACCTACGACATCCATACCAACTTCCACTACACATTCGAGAATAAGGATTATAAGAATTTGAGCAGGGAACGTGATCTTGTCCTGAACATGCAGAAGGATCCTGAATTGAAAGATATTCTTGCTCTGCCCCGGTAAGGGACACTACGAGAACATAGAAAACCATGCTGTATAGTTTCCAATGTATATAGTAATACTATTGAGGGAGAAAGGACGCTCAGGCGTCCTTTCTCTTTGCTTCTTTGCTTACTGGAATCTTCAATTTCAGGTTGTGTGTTTACAGCCTTGGAAGTCATACACTCAAATACTCATTTTCGCCAAATGGTAGCAACAAATTTGTTTCCTTGTTTGTCATCTGTAAACTCAATATCAGGATATGCTTCAAGAGCACGCATTATCCCGGAGCCATATCCTCGATACGGGAGAATATGATTGGCGAATGAAGCTAAGACAGGGTTTCTGGCATTTGAATTTCCTGCTTTGATATTTTCAACTGTCAATCGATTTGGCAGCGACCCCGGGCTGATAATTTCAACACGATTGGAAAAAACAAATACTTTTATCGGAGAAGATAGTAAATAATCGCGATGCACGAGAGCATTTGCAACCAACTCTTCTAGGACAATCCTAGGGATCTCGGGATTACCCAGGCTATTGACACCCATATCCTCTTGTATATGTTTGATATTACTCAAAATAAAACTTATTGTCTGCTGATATATGTCACCTATCTTTCCTGTGATATCACGGCTATCCAGATAGGTCTGAGAAGTTAGGGAGGTTCCAGGAAAACTCCCTGCTTTCACGGTGAACTCTGGATACTTAATCGAAGGATTGCCGCCAAACAATAAGGCACCGGCCAAATTCAACATGCCATTTTTTCCCAGATTCATGTTGGCGATTATCGAATCCAAAGGCAAAGAAGCATCCATGAGTGAATCACCATACCGTTTTTCAAAAAACTGCTTAAAATAGTCAAAATCCAAGTCAGATATCGTCATGGTAGGAGTTATGGTTTCGTCGGCATGAATCAAGCCTGAAAATTGGAATAATCTCTGTATTTCTTCGCGGGCAGTTGCCCTTCTCTTATCAGCGCCACTTTTTACCCAAAACACCCCTGCATTATCGTGATAGGGTTTATTGACGTGAGCATCAAACCAAATACACCATAACAAAATTCTCGACTATCCCCTAGCATGGGTCTACGGAGGATAGGAAATGG
>JAEINL010000023.1 GCA_016342655.1 Sphaerochaeta sp.
CCATGGTGCCAAGAAATAGTGTGATAGAGCATAAAAAGTGAATTTATGTATAACTATTTAAAGAACGTTGTACTAGTTACCAAATTCTTGGCAGTCATACATCGAAAGAGAAATGAGAGAAATTACAGCAGAGATACGCTGTGCAGTAGCTTACAGGTTACGGTATAGAGTAATCTATGCAAGCAAGCGATTATGGTTTACTATATAGAGTAATGAAAGGTATCAATACCCCAGGGCAAGAGCTGGAAAGAGGAGGCGTTGCCTCCTTTACCGAGCCAAGGGGCGCTTTATCTCACCTTGCTTTCCCGGCACTCGCTCGGTAATGGAACCATGGTAATGCTTCCGCTACTCTCGCTTCGTTGGGGAATCAACTTGAAGTATCGGAAACCCTGTAATGCCCTACTAGGTCCAGGTCTTATCCGATGCTATAAGGAAACGAGGAGTCTCCCATGTATATTGAACGTACCGAGTATATGCAACATTTCAAACCTTTCTTTCATAGGGATGTCGTGAAAGTGCTTACCGGTATCAGGCGCTGTGGGAAATCGGTGATGCTCAACCTCATCCAAGAGGAGCTAGTGCAGGAAGGCCTTCCCCGTTCCTCCATGCTCTTGATTAACTTTGAGTCCATGAAAGAACCGTTTGTAACAAACCTGAAAGAAACGTATGCCCATATCAAGGGATTTGTTAAGGAACAGGGGAAGAAGGTCTATCTGTTCTTTGATGAGATTCAGGAATTGGAAGGTTGGGAAAAACTGGTAAATTCTTGTATGATAGATTTTGCTTGCGATATCTACATCACAGGCTCCAACGCCAATCTGCTGTCAGGAGAGCTTGCAACCTACCTGGGAGGCAGGTATGTTGAATTCACCATTTTCCCTCTCTCCTTCAAGGAAGTATTACCGACTTTGCAGGGGACCAAGCAGGAAGCGTTCCAGACCTATCTAAAGCGTGGAGGCATGCCCTTTCTGTATCAGGTGGCAATGAATGAAGAGTCTAGTGCAAAGTACCTTGAGGATATCTTTGATTCCATCATTATCAAGGATATTGCACGACGCGAAAATATCCGTGATATTAAGCTGCTACGTCGAATCATTCTTTTTCTCATGGCCAATATGGGAAATACCTTCTCAGCCCAAAGTATTGTAGCGTATCTGAAAAGTGAGAATCGCACATTATCCATGGAAACCCTGTACAACTATATCGAGTACGGAAAGCGAGCCTTTCTCATCCATAGCATCCCTCGCTATGACATCGAAGGAAAGGGACTGCTGAAATTCCAGGAGAAGATATATCTTGCCGATCATGGGTTCAGAGAAGCACTGTTTGGCTCAGCTCGTACTGCCATAAACCAAACCTTGGAGAATATTGTCTGCCAGGAGTTGCTCAGGCGTGGATTTACCGTAAGGGTAGGGAAACAGAAAACCAAGGAAGTCGACTTTGTAGGAATTAAGCAAGAGAAAAAAATCTATGTACTGGTCTCTTATCTACTTGCCTCTCCTGAAACAGAAGAGCGGGAGTTCGGCGTTCTCGAATCAATACAAGACAACTACCCAAAGTATGTGCTTAGTATGGATCCCATCCTAAGAAACCGTAGCGGGATAGTACACCAGCATATCACTGATTTTTTACTGGGATCGTGGTGAGGCTTGAATACGTAGCCTTGCTACCACTACAATACAGGGAGAAGAACAAAAGATTCTTAGGAAAAATCTCGTGGGATTATCAAATATTGAGATTTATGAGGTTGCCTTAAGTTCCTAGTTCTCCCACTTCTTGTCCCTCAGGCTTCATTCCCCAACGAAGCGAGAGTAGCGGAAGCATGCTTCCATTACCGAGCGAGTGCCGGGAAAGCAAGGTGAGATACCCCGCCCCTTGGGGCGGAAAAGGAGGCAACGCCTCCTGGGTCCAGGGCTTGCCCTGGGGTATTGATACCTTTCATTGAACTTCATGATTCTTCTTTTGGTTTTATAATGACTTTGTAGTATAATTGTAATGACTTAGTGTTGTTATTGTACTAATATTGTGGTATATTTTTTATGAAAGAGGAAAAATATATGAAAGAAACTTCTAACTTGAATATCCGTATGGACAAAAAACTCAAATCCCAGTTGGAAGAAATTGTTTCTTCCCTGGGCTTGAATGTCTCCACAGCAGTAAATATATTTGCTCGTCAAGTCGTACGCCAAGGTCGTATACCTTTCGAAATTTCTCTGGATGTACCTAACAAAGAAACACTGAATGCAATGCGGGAAGCTGAATCTCTTGCTAGAGAGCCAATGGCTAAGGGATATTACAATGTAGATTCCCTGTTTGATGAACTCTTACATGACTAGATACGAGATCAAACCAACAACTAGATTCCGAAAAGATATCAAACTCATGCAGAAACGGGGTTTTGATATACAGAGGCTTACTCAGGTAGTCAGTCTCCTTGCTGATGGTATTCCTCTGCCAGAATCCTGCAAAGATCATGCTTTATCAGGTAATTGGACCGGTCATCGTGAATGCCATATCCAGCCCGATTGGTTGCTAGTTTACCATATAGAACAAGATTTTCTGGTTCTGGTGTTGACCAGGACCGGTACTCATTCTAACTTGTTCTGACTCTCAGCCTTTTGTAAGGGCATTGCAGAATGATATCCTCTTCACCCCTTGTTGAATAAATCTTGCCAATGTCCGATACTATGTTCCTGTACATTATGAATATGCAAACCTACACCCAGGAGGTGGTAAACCTCCATACACATAGCTACTATTGTGGTCACGGATTTGGCGAAGTGGCCGAATATGCCCAAGAAGGTCTGAAGCAGGGTCTGAAACTGCTTGGGATGAGCGAACACTGTCCTGTTCCCGACAACCGTTGGGGATCGAGTCGCATGTCCTACTCGATGCTGGACTCCTACACCAAGGATTGTCTTGCTACCAAAGATGAGTTTGATGGCAAGCTTGAGGTGTTGCGTGGGTATGAATGCGACTATCTGCGGCAGTACCAGTCCTATTTTGCAGAGCTGCAGGGCGCATGTGACTACCTCTTCTTTGGCGTGCATGACCTTTCCCTGGATATCGGAAGTGAGTACTCCATGTTCTGGAATCCCCTAACCAAGGATGATCTCATAACCTACACCAAGTTCTATGTGGAAGGCCTTGAAAGCGGTCTGTTCCTGTTTGGAGCCCATCCTGATGTGTTCTGCCACTCCTATCGAGCTTGGGACGAAGAGGCCATTGCCTGTTCGAAAGCCATCCTAGAGTGTGCCCTCGCCAATGATGTGGCTTTGGAAATCAACGGTAATGGGATGCGCAAGGGGCTTGTAAAGACCTCCTATGGTACAAGGTACGCGTATCCCCACCATGAGTTCTGGAAGCTAGCATCCCAGTATCCAGTCAAGGTAATCTGCAACAGCGATGCCCATAAACCATCACATGTGAATGACAGCATGTCTCGCTGCCTCCTGTTTGCCCAGGAGTGTGGCATTACCTATTCCTCCTTCCAAGTTGAGAAGGACCAAGCAAAGAGCTCTGGTGCGAAGCTTTCCCTTATTGGTGGAGCACATCCTGGTCTTGAGGGCAAAAGGGTAGCCCTTCCTTAGTTGCTAGGTCTTGAAAACATATCAACTGGAGAACCTTGTATTCCTTTATCATGTACTGCCTTCGAACACTTTTTCTCTTTGTTTGAATAGAGTACCATCGAGGACAAGAGGAGCCTTACCTAGGATAGGAAGCTGTCCTGTTGTTCCCCTGTATGGATTTTTTTTGGAGAGGAGAGCCTTGGTTATGGAAAAGAAGTATCCGGAGATTCGAGCGGTCGCATTTGATTATGGTGGGGTCTTATCCTATTTTATCGACAAGAAGAGCATCAGGGAGATGGCAGATGTGGCCCACGTCGATTGCAACACCTTCGAATCCGGCATGTGGAAATTCCGTCAGGAGCTTGATTCGGGTGAATGCGATACTATCTGCTACTGGACAGCTGTCCTCGATTACTGCAATTCTGAGGTGCCTCGCCAGTCCATCATAGAGACTCTGGTGGAGATGGACCTCAAGGGCTTCTCAAGGATGAATCAGAGTATGATCTGTTGGGCTGATACATTGAAAAAGCATGGCTTTGGTACTGCCATCATCTCTAACATGTCAGAGCCTACCTACCAGGCTCTGATCGTTCACCAACCATGGATGCGCCATTTCGACGTTATCGTCATTTCTGGAATCATTGGCAGTAACAAACCCGACCATAGAATATTCAAATATGCAATTGAACGCATGCACCTAGATGCTGCTGAAATCCTTTTCCTCGATGACCTGAGCCACAATGTAGCCGGTGCACAGTCAGCAGGGATGCACTCCCTGCAATTTTCCACAACGCATACACTCTCTGAAGAGCTACAGGCATATTATCCCAACCTACCGGTGGAAGGCTTGAATTGAGTGCGTATCCAGCTTTTTCAAAAAAGATGCAATGTAAAAGAGGCTGTCCCAGTCTAAGGGAACAGCCTCTTTTCAGTGCTATGTCACTACCGATTATTCTTGAGTACTCTTTTGAGGCTTCAAGCATTTTTGTTCTTACTTGGTATCTCTACCTGCAAAGGACCCATGAATCGGGGTATGGCGGACTTTCCTGCTATTCGCCACACTCATCAGCATGCTGATGTTCGTGACAGACGCTACCGGTGCTCTTAAGCTCGCCGTTCAGATAGGCGGTAGCCATATCCTTGGCTGTACCCTGAGCACCTACGATGACCTCGATGTTGTGCTCGTTGAAGATCTCAACGGCTCCACCACCCATGCCACCGCTGATGATGACGTTCACACCCATATCATGGAGGAAGTTAGGAAGGAATCCAGGCTTGTGTCCAGGATTACCTACGGAAGCTTCACTGAGAATCTTACCCTTATCGGTTTCGAAGATCTCAAAGGTCTGACAATGGCCAAAGTGGCCTGATACACTCTTATTATCGCTCGCAACTGCAATTTTCAACATAGGTTACTCCAAATTCTCTAGTATTTTTGCGACGTTCTCCAAATGGGGGACGTCATATTTTTCGATCAGGCCTGCATCACAAGCCTCACTGATTTTAGGATCAATAGGCATTTTAGCCAATACCTTGAGGTGATGAATCTCAGCAATAGAGTCGATGTGGCTCTCTCCGAACACCTGATATCTCTTGTTGTTGTCAGGACAGAGAAAGTAGGAGAGGTTCTCCACCAACCCTATGATGGGGATATTCATCAGTTCTGCCATATTCACAGCTTTTGATACTATCATGGAGACCAGCTCCTGAGGGGAGGTCACCATAACAATACCGTCCACAGGAAGGGACTGGAAAACTGTCAGGGGGACGTCTCCTGTCCCTGGGGGCATGTCGACAAACAGGTAGTCCAATTCTCCCCAGATGACATCGGTGTAGAACATCTTGACTGCATTGGCGATCAGGGGGCCTCTCCAGATAACCGCTTGGCTAGCCTCTTCGAGCAACATGTTGATGGACATCACCTTGATGCCACTTTCTGTGCTTTCAGGGTTGATGGATCCTTCCTCTCCTGTTGCCTTCTTGGTAAGGCCGAAGGCCTTGGGGATGGAAGGCCCTGTGATGTCTGCATCAAGGATGGCACACTTGTAGCCCTTCTTCTGCATGGTAGTGGCAAGCATGGAGGTCACCAAGGACTTGCCGACCCCGCCCTTGCCACTTACCACCGCTATGATGTGCTTGATTGTGCTCAGCTTGTGAGGTTGTGAGCGAAAGTCAGTTGTCTCTTTTTCCTCGCTCATTCAGCTGCCCCCAAGTCTAGGGTTTTTCCACCAGAGAGATATTCCACCTTTTCACCCATGAAGGTGCGTAATACCCTGTAGTTTTCTTCTCCTGTACAGTGGCAGGTATAGTAGGTTGCCTCGCTTACAAGTAGAGCATCCGCTATCTGGTGCAACGTCTCAGTACTTTCGGGCTTTCCTGTCCTGTGGTTATAGAGGTGGAATCCCCCGATAACATGGGTAGGGTAGTGTCCAAAGAGTGTATGAAAGTGGTCAACGATGTTTACTATTCCCCTATGGGAGCATCCACTTACTAGGAGGCTTACGCCATCCTCCTCTATGACAAGGTTCTGTTCATGAGAAAAGTCGTCCTTTTCATATCCATTCTCTGTTTTCTTAAGCAGGCTTTTGTTCCCGGTAGGGAAGAAGCGCTCGCCCTTTACGTTGGAGAAAAGCGAAAGGCCTTTTCCCAGCGGAGTATCCTTTCCTGTAATGATGACTCTGTTGTTGGTCATAAGGCTTTGGTCGACACCGATGAACTCATTCTCACCACTCTCTCGTTCTGCGTAGTAGGGGCCAAAGGCAGCCTTCCTTAGGTATATGGGTGCTTTGCTGTTGAGTTCCAAAAAGGTTTTCAGTCCCCCACTATGGTCATAGTGACCATGAGAGAGGACTGCAAAGTCGACTTTTGCAAGGTCGATAGCAAGCATTTTTGCGTTCTGTGCAAACAAATCTGAGGCACCGGTGTCAAAGAGGATTGTCTTCTCTTTTGTCTCAATGAGGAGGGAGAGGCCATGTTCAGCTTTGATCCCTTCTTTGCAAGAGGTGTTTTCTACAAGGGCGGTAATCTTCATTTTCGTATTGTCTCCTTAAGCATCTGTAGGGTTTTGGTATACAGGGCCCTAACGGCCGTTCCACTAGGGCTGGAATAGTCAATCACGGTCTTCCCCTCATTGACAGCTTTGACTGCTATAGGGTCAAAGGGAATCAAGCCTGCAAAGAAAAGGCCTTCTTTCCAGCAAAAAGCCTCAATCTTGGCAGAGAGCTCTTCGTTGGTGTCGCTCTTGTTGACACATACGGCGATGGTTACCCCTAGCTTTGCAGCTGTCAGAATGATTCTTTTCATGTCGCTGAAACCTGAGATGGAGGGCTCTGCTACAATGAGGGCGAGGTCTGCTCCGGTTAGGGAGGCTATGACAGGACACCCGATACCAGGTGAACCGTCGATGATGGCAAACTCCGTCTCATGGGAAACTCCCTTGAGCTGGTCCTTCACTTGGGTAACCAACAATCCTGTGGTACCGCTTCCCATGGAAAGGGTGGCTGTGGAGAAGTGCGCATCCTTGTTGCTATACAGCTTCAGTTCGCCTGCCTTTGCCTTCACCATGGTAATGGCTTTTTCCGGACAAAGGTAAGCGCAGAGCGTACAACCCTCACAGGCGATGGGATCTACAATGTGTTGCCCGCCCTTTAGCTCGATGGCATGAAAGCGGCAAGCATCAAGACAGATTCCACAGTTGGCACAGCGTGAAGGATCGATCACAGCCTTGTCAAGGCCGTAGTAATCACTGATTTTCTCTTCAGGAAACTTTTCCATAACCAAGTGGAGGTTAGGAGCGTCGACATCACAGTCGGCAAAGGCTTTGGCCTGTGCAAGTTTGATAAAGGCACTTGCGATGGTGGTCTTTCCTGTTCCACCCTTGCCACTGAGGATTAGCAGTTGTTTCATGAGCGTACCTCCTCAAGGGCTTTCTTTAGGATGGAAGAGAAGACCTCATGGTAGTGCTTGTCTTCTCGGGCAACTATCTTCCCAACGGAGTTGAGGCTTCCTAACTTCTTGTCAAAGGGAATCCTTCCGATGATGGGTATATTGTTCTTGATACAAAACTCCTCAGAAGGGTTTTCCCCTTCCAGTGTCTTGTTTAGGACCACAGCACAGGGTTTGCCCAGTAGGCTTACCAGGGAGTGGACCATTGCAAGATTATGAGATCCGAATATGGTGGGTTCAGCTATCAGGATACAAAAATCAGCAAGGCGAACGCTTTCGGTGACGAGACAACTGCTTCCAGGGGGAGCATCTATGATGGTCAGCCCATCATCCTTGTGCTTAAGCAGTTCAGCGATGATAGGGACCCCGGAGCTTTCTCCAATGTTCATGGAGCCCGAAATGCTGCGTACCGTACCCGATTGTCCGATGCTCATCTCTCCTACAGCGCGGTCCTGTTCGGAAAGGGCCTTCTGTGGACAGACATGAAGGCATCCGCCACAGCTGTGGCAGATATCATCAAAGATCATCAGGCGATTGCCGATGAGGGCCAACGCATTGAAAGCGCAGAAATCCACACATATGTGGCATCCGTCGCACAGGGCGTCATCAACCACAGGTTTCTTAACAGTGACCAGTTTTCCAAATTCTTTGGTAGGATTGAAGAAGAGATTTCCGTTGGGTTCCTCGACATCACAGTCTATATACGTTGCTTTTTTGGCTACTGAGGCAAGGTTCACTGATACGAGAGTTTTTCCCGTACCTCCCTTGCCACTGAGAATCGCCAGAGTCGGTTCAATGGCCATTGTGATACCCCGCATGAACCTCCTTCAAAGGCGCAAGCTTGTTCTGTTCGTGTGCCGAGATATTGTCGGCGACACTCAAGTTTAGGGCTTTGAAAAGCTCAACATTGGCCGGTTGTAACACCCTTGCCGCATTCTCGCCGCAACGGATAGTTATCAGGATGTTTGCCTTGTTGTCCACAAGGATTTGAGCAGCCTTGATACCGGCTCCTCCTGGGCTGTCAGCAGCACTGTTCACAAGGAACGTGCTTTGTTTGGTCTCTGTGTTATAGAGACAGTAAAAAGGTGAGCGTCCGAAAGAGACGCATACTGCAGAATCAAGGCTCTCTTTGTCAGAGGGGATTGCTATGATCATTAAATTCCTCCAAATAGGTTCGTAGTGATAGGTGAAATACAAAAAATGTTAGGTTCTATTCTGTCCTCGGCGGTGTCTACACCCCCGTTCGTTGAAACAGCTGGGATGGTCCTGGTCACACAGGAGGTACTCTCCCCCTTCGATGAGCAACACCTTGCCATATATCAGGCATTCGGCAATCTTTTTCCTTGCAACCTCATATATTCCCTGGACGGTAGTTCTTGCTACATTCATCTGCTTGGCGCACATCTCCTGGTTGAAGCCTTCACTGTCTATGAGACGGATTGTCTCATATTCATCGACAGTCATGGTGATGGCTTCCCGCTTACCTGCCCCTACGCCAAGGGGACCAAACCTGTTGTATTCAGGAAGGCTACAGACATTTCTCCATTTTCTTGGTCTAGGCACATTTGCTCCTTATTAAGGTCCTGCAGTTCTCTGTATGACCTGTTATAGACATATGTCAATTACATCCCCATAGTAAAAGTATTACCGGCATATGTCAATAACATAGGAGGATAATGTCTGGATTTTTGGAGAAAAACCTTTCATCAGAGGTCAATGTCAACTGCACGTAGGAATTCTTGTGTGACTTGTAGAACCATAGGTTCTCACTACCTATGTCAGCTTAAGGGGAGAAATACCCATTACAAAGGCATAAGTAGATTTAATATGTATGTAAATATATGCTAATAATTAATTTAATAATGCTTTTACAAAGTAGACATATGACATTCTCGTGAAAGATTTGCACGTGAATTCCAAGGGTGATACTCTTTATTTTACATTTTCCCAAGATTCGTAACCCTAAGAAAAGAAAAGCTCAGATGTATCATACGTTGTACAAACCAGTACACATTCTGAATTTCTTTCTTTCCAATTCAATCCTATTCCTTTTCATGATAGTAAGTTACTATATTTGGAATCGTTCTTTTTGAAGAGAATACACTCTGATGCCATACCTTGATTTGTGAGCAGATGAAAGGTCTCAATACCCCAGGACAAGCCCTGCAAAGAGGAGGCGTTGCCTTCTTTACCGAGCCAAGGAGTGGGGTATCTCACCTTGCTTTCCCAGCACTCGCTCGGTAATGGACAAACAAAAGCGGCCTGCCAAAAGGCAGACCGCTCAGATGTTTTAGCTTTATCTACATGATGATAATCTGGTCTCGTTCAGGACCGACTGATACATACTTGATCGGTGCTCCTACCAGAGCGGAGAGACGCTTGCAGTAAATCTGGGCGTTCTTGGGAAGGTCTTCCCACTTGCGAGCCTTTGTGGTGTCGCTCATCCACCCGTCATACTCTTCGTAGATGGGCTCGGCGACTTCCTGCCCGGCGGTTTCCGGAAGGTGTTTGATGATCTCCCCGTTTACCCTGTAGGCAACGCAGATCTTCAGCTTCTCAAAGGTATCCAACACATCAAGCTTGGTAAGGGCAATGCTGGTAAAGCCGTTAATCCAGCAGGAGAAGTCAGCCGCTACAGCATCGAACCAACCACAACGGCGGGGTCTTCCTGTGGTTGCACCAAACTCCTTGCCGATATCCTGCAGTTTCTTTCCCGTCTCATCCAAGAGTTCGGTCATGAAGGGTCCGCCACCAACACTGGTGGAGTAGACCTTTGCCACTCCGATGACTTCGCTGATCCTGCTGGGGGCAATGCCTGCTCCGCTGGTAGCGCCACCTGAGGTGGGGTTGCTGCTGGTGGTATAGGGGTAGATGCCCCAGTCAAGGTCGCGCATGATGCCTAGCTGGCCTTCAAGCAGGATCTTTTTCTTGTCTTCATACGCCTGG
The DNA here is from genome assembly GCA_016342655.1 of Sphaerochaeta sp. Classification (GTDB taxonomy): domain Bacteria; phylum Spirochaetota; class Spirochaetia; order Sphaerochaetales; family Sphaerochaetaceae; genus Sphaerochaeta. The sequence continues at coordinate 10,461 of JAEINL010000023.1, forward strand.
CGTACCAAGGGAACACTGTCGATAATCTTATCACCGAACTGGTCTTTCCATTTGGAGCAGAGCGTGAGCATCTCTTCGACTGTCACTTCAGGCAGTCCGAAATAGGCTAGTTCGCGATTCTTCTGGGGAAGCGCCATTTCCAAGCGGTTTCTCAGTCGATCGAAGTCAAGCAGGTCAGCTGCCCGTATTCCCGAACGTGTCGCCTTGTCGCTATAGCAAGGGCCTATGCCCCTCTTTGTGGTACCGATCTGCATCTTCTGACTTTTGGACTGTTCCTGTGCACCGTCGAGCATGCAGTGGTAGGGCATGATGAGGTGGGCTCGTACGTCAATAAAGAGGTTGTGTATCTCAACGCCCTTTGTAGCGATGGAAGCCAGTTCTGTTGCCATGGTATCGAAGTTTACAACTGTCCCTGCCCCCACGATATTGGTGGTTGCAGGGTTGAAGACGCCGCTGGGGATGATGTGCAGGGCAAACTTGCCATATTCGTTGATGACGGTATGCCCGGCATTGTCCCCGCCTTGGTATCGGATTACGATATCGGAATTGACGGCCAGGTAGTCAACAATACGACCTTTCCCCTCGTCTCCCCACTGTGCCCCTACGATTGATGTGATGTTGCTCATTAGGTGCGCTCCTTGGTTCTTTCTTCAAGCATGATCCTTTCGTTGTTTGTGTGCTCTTCAATGTCATCTGCATCCCAAGGGTACTTGATCCAGACATTGCCCAAGTCCAAGCCGGCGAAGTATCGCTTGATCTCAACAGGGAACTCGACATCCTTGTCCTTCTGCTTGTTGTGAAGAACCAAGACTGCGATTTCCTCAGGCTTGAACTTCAATAGCTCTCCTACGCAATATGCCAGTGTGGCGCGCGTATCGTCAACCTCGTCGATGAGCAGTACCTTCTTGCCAACAAGCTGTGACTGTACCTCGTCAATCCATTGTATTTTGGTGGGGTGGTCCTTATGCTTGTTATCAAGGCCATAGTAGGATATTCCCACTGCATATATTGGGCGATTGATAAAGGTCTTCATGATCCTGGCGGGTATGAACCCTCCACTTCCGATTGCGACGATCACATCGGGGTCAAAACCGGTGGCAATAAGCTGTTCGCTTAGATCTTTCACCAACTTGTGAACCGAATTGTAACTTACGTAGAACTTCTTACTGTCCATCTCTGTGCGCTCCTTGGCGTTTAGGCTTGTGGATACATCTCTGCTATATAGGGAAGGGTCCTATACTGTTCGTTATAGTCGAGCCCGTAGCCAACGACCCAGACATCGGGGATAGTGAAGCCCAGATAGTCGATGGTGATGGGGACACAGTGCCGCTCTGGCTTGTCCAGAAGGACTGCTGTCTTTACCGAGGCGGGGTTACGGGTCTTGAAACTGCGGATCAGGTAGTCGAGGGTGTTACCGCTATCCAGGATGTCCTCAATGATGAGCACATGCCTGTTGTTCATGTTTTCTCGGGTATCCATCAACAGGCGGACGTTCCCGCTCTGGTCTCCCTGATAGGAAGAGAGGGCAATGAAGTCCACCACGTGGTTGACCGATAGCTTGCGGGCAAGGTCCGCGGTGAAAATGAAGGAGCCCTTGAGAACTCCGACCAACAGGAGCGTTCCCTCTTTATCAGCGTAATCAGAACTGATTTTCCTTGCAAGTTCGTCGACTCTGCGGTCGATTGTATCTGCATCAATAAGAACACGAGCAAGATCCTCTGTCAAAGCAGGGATCGCGAGGGAATCATGCATTGGGCCTCCTCAACGAAACAGGTCTTCCTGTTTGTACCATGTCTGTATATGGTAAGGAATACTCGAAAAAGAGGGGAGTGTCAATGTTGGGTAGGGCTAAGAGGGCCTAGGAGAATGGTGTTTGTCCTATGCTCACTTGACCGGGGTATGGGCAGAAGTTACACTGACAGTGCTACAAGGAAGGAGGCCAGCTATGTTTGTTGAAGTGACTGCCGACATTCTAGAGATGAATCCCTTTACTGCTATAGGTAAGGATGGGTTTCTCATCACTGCAGGGAGTCCTGACAATTTCAATATCATGACCGCTTCTTGGGGTTCCCTGGGGGTGTTGTGGGGAAGGAACATTGTAACGCTCTATGTGAAGGCAAGTAGGCATACACACAAGTTCCTTGAGGAGTCAGAAGGCTTTACCTGCTCATTTCTGGAACCTGAATTGAAGGATACGCTTCTGTGGTGCGGTCAGCACAGTGGAAGGGACAATGACAAGGTTGCTGCCACAGGCCTAATCCCGGAGTTTATACCTGCACAAACGGGTGCTGAGCGTGTAACCTTCAAGCAGGCATCGTTGGTTTTATCTTGTACGAAAGCCTCAGTCATGCAGGTGGACGCGTCCCAGTTTGTCCTTACCGAACTTAAAAATCGCCATAAAGATGGTGATTTCCACAGCGTATACATCGGCTTCATTGACAAGGTCCTCGCCAAGCAATAGTCTGATTGGTACGTACATACCATAGCTTCGGGTCCTAAGGGGCTTGAAAGGACGGGACTACACATCCCGCCAAGGAGCAAACGATGCTTTTTTCACAAGAACAGGCGCACCAAGCGCTATCGATGATGGTCTGTTCGCGTCATTTCGAAGAACGGATAGATATCTTTTTCAAACACAAGGAAATGCATGGTACCACACACCTCTCCATAGGACAGGAGGCCACACAAGCTGGCCTTTCCCTTGCCTTGGACCAGGGGGACTGGATAGTTCCGACCCATCGCTGTCATGGTCACACGATTACGCGTGGTGCTGACGAGCGGAAAATGTTCAGCGAAATGTTCGGCTCTTCAGACGGGTTATGCAAGGGCCTTGGCGGCTCCATGCACATGACCGATGTGCAGCACTTCAATGCAGGATCGTCTGCGGTGGTGGGAAGCGGGGTCAACCTTGCTACAGGCCTTGCCTTCGCACTCAAACACCAGAAGAGCCAAGCGATAAGCGTAGCCATCTTTGGTGATGGGGCAACCAGCCGAGGGGCCGTCCATGAGTGTATGAACCTCGCATCAGTGTGGGCGTTGCCTGTGCTCTTTTTCTGTGAGAACAACGGCTATGGTATGAGTGCTGCAAGTGATCGGATGGTCAGTACAGATTCCATCGCAAAACGCTCTGAAGGCTACAATATCGAGTATGCTGTCGTAGACGGCAATGATGTTGAGGCTGTCTACAAGGCGTCAAAGAAGGCCGTCGATTATATGAGAAAGACTAGCCGTCCCTATTTCCTTGAGTTGAAGACCTACCGCCAATGTGGTCACTCAAAGAGTGACTCCTGTGTCTACAGGAGTCGTGAAGAGGAGTCCCTCTGGCTACAGAGAGATCCCATCACACTCTTCTGCAAGGAAATGGTGGCTAGCTCCCTCTTCACCGAAGAGGATGTCGCTACGATTATCCTTGATGCAAGGACAAAGGTAGACGAAGCAGCCAAGGCCTCCTTGGCTCTTCGTTCTTCTGTGCTTACCCTGGAGCAGGCGATGGGGTATCTCTTCGCCCCTGAGGATACTCCCGATTCGTATATCCCAAACGGAAAGATGACCCGCAGGACAAGTTATCGCGAAGCTATCCGCGAAGCCTTGGATGAGGAGATGACCCGCGACAGCGCAGTCCACCTCATCGGGGAGGACATAGGCCAGTATGGCGGATGCTTCAAGGTCACAGGCTCCCTCTATGAGAAACATCCTACCCAACTGCACGAGACCCCCGTCAGTGAGGAGGCCTTCACGGGCCTTTCCGTAGGTGCTGCCATGCTTGGCATGCGTCCTATAGTAGAGATCATGTACGGGGACTTCTCCACCCTTGCCAGTGACCCCATCATCAATCATGCTGCAAAGACCCGTTTCATGAGTGCAGGCCAGCTTTCCTGCCCGATGGTGCTTCGTTCCCCCATTGGTAGTGGAACCGGCCATGGGGCGCAACATACCCAGAGTCTTGAGGCTATGTTCGGTAATGTGCCTGGCCTTATCATAGTCGCACCCTCTTGCCCTGGTGATGCAAAGGCCTTGCTCAAGGGTGCCATCCGCAGCAACAACCCTGTGCTCTATTTTGAGAACAAGCACCTGTATAACAATCTCGGCCCTGTTGGGGATGAGCACTATGTCATGCCCTTGGGTAAGGCTGTGGTGAAGAAGCGGGGTACCCATGTGACCATTGTCTCTTATAGCCATGCCGTGATGACCTGCCTTGATGCCGCCACCATACTTAGTTCCCAGGATGAGATAGAGGTTGAGGTCATAGACCTGGCAACCATCAAACCCATGGACAGGGAGACTATCTTTCGCTCGGTGCAGAAGACCGGCCGGTTGCTAGTTGTGCATGACAGTCCCGAGGCAGGTGGATATGGGGCGGAGGTAGTCTCCCTGGTCACCTCCGATGAGCTGAGCTTCACCTCCCTGGTCGCACCTCCTGTACGGCTCTGTGGAAAGGAGAGCCCGGTTCCGTTCTCTCCCGAGCTGGAAAAACAGGTTGTTCCTACAAAAGAAGAGGTAGTAACTGAGGTTCGCCGCCTTTTCCGCCCTGTAGAGCCTTTTCATTTTTCCCTGTAGCCGCTAGAATGGTGGCAACTTCGCCGCAATCATTGCGGCGTTGGCTTACAGGAGTAAAAACAGCATGGATATCGATGTAAAGAACTTACATCCCCTGGAAGTCCGCCTCCTCCGACACGTTTCCCTTGGTCAGAACATCACAGGGAACGGCATTGTTGAGGAGCTTGGCTACAAAGTAGGGCAGTGCAACCAGGCTTTCAGCTGGTTGAGTGCCAAGGGGTACCTGATCGAAACAAGCCGCACCAAAGGTGTGTTCTATGAACTTACAGATTTTGGAAAGGAACAACAGGCGAAGGGCACTCCTGCCCAGCGCATTTTTGGACTGCTTGCCAATGGGCCTAAGTCCCTTCCTGAGATTGCACAAGAGCTCAACCTGGAGAAAAGCGAGATAGGCAGTGCTTTTGGACAGCTCTCAAAATCTGACGTTGTCTGTATGAACGAAGAGAACAAGGCTACCCGAAAAAATGATTTCCTTCCCTTGGAGATAGAGGTTGCCGCCTCCTTGCTTACCAAAGGGCTTGATGGCGAGATTGCCGAATCATCGCTTTCTGCTGAAGAAAAACAGGCAATGCAGAAGATTTCCAAGAAACGGGGTGCTGCAAACTCCCCCTTCAAGATGATAGAGCGTGAAGACCTTGTCTTCCAACTTACTGATGACGGTGAGCTAGCCCGAAAGGCTATCTTTGAGAAAAACATCACCGGTGAGGAACTGGGCTCCGTCACCTCTGAGATGCTCTCAAGTGGCAGCTGGAAGACAGGGACCTTCCGCCCATATGGGCTTAATGCCCCGACCTCGCGTCTCATCCCTGGTCGTCACAACCCCTATGGCAACTATCTGCAGTGGGTCAAGGACAAGCTTTGCGCCCTCGGTTTTGAGGAGTTCGACGGTCCCTTGGTAGAGAACGAGTTCTGGAATGGTGATGCGCTCTTTATGCCTCAGTTCCACAGTGCCCGTGATATCCATGATGTCTACTATGTCAAAGAGCCCCAACACTGCAAGAAGATCGAGGAACCATGGCTCAGCCAGGTTGCCCAGACCCATGAAGATGGTTGGAATACCGGAAGCCGTGGCTGGCGCTATTCCTTTGACCACGAGTTTACCCGTCGTCAGGTTCTCAGGAGTCAGGGTACCGTCCTTTCTGCAAAGCAACTTCCTTATGCAAAGGTCCCCGGAAAGTACTTCGGTGTAGCCCGTTGTTTCCGGTATGACCAGGTTGATGCAACCCATGGTGCGGACTTCTATCAGACCGAGGGCATCGTCCTCGGTGATGAGGTGAATCTGAAGACCCTCTTGGGCCTGTTGAAGATGTTTGCCGAAGAAATTGCGGGAGCTGAAGAGGTCAAGTATGTCCCTGGCTACTTCCCCTTCACCGAACCCTCCATCGAGGTGCATATCAAGCACCCAGTCCTTGGGTGGTTCGAGCTTGGTGGAGCTGGAATCTTCCGTCCTGAGGTTACAAAGGCTCTGGGAATCGATGTTCCGGTCCTTGCCTGGGGTCTGGGAATTGACCGTATGGCCCTGATGCACCTCGGCCTGAATGACCTGCGTGAACTCTTTACCCCGAACATCGAGTCAGTTCGTACCAGGAGGGGAAACTAATGCCTAAGATTGAAACTACAGAGAAGCTGTTCTACGGCTTGCTCGGAAGAACCCTCACCGATAGTCAGCTCGAAGAGATACTTCCTGTTGCCAAGGCCGAACTTGATGGCCATGAGGGTGACATTCTCAAGATTGAGCTCAATGACACCAACCGCCCGGACCTCTGGTCAGCTGCTGGTGTTGCGCGTCTCTTGAAGGCGTACTGGGGTGTTGAGGCCCCTGTCTATGACTTCTGTTCGACAACAGAAGAGACCTTTGACACTGAAGGCAGGGAACTGCACGTCCATAGTTCTGTCTCATCTGTCAGACCCTATGGCATTGCCTTTGCAGCAAAAGGCCATGCCATCGATGAGCATGACCTTGAGGCACTTATCCAGAGCCAGGAGAAGCTGTGCTCAAACTTTGGACGCAAGCGCAAGACCATAGCGATGGGTATCTACCGGTCCTCCCTGATCAAGTACCCTGTGCACTACAGGGGAGTCGACCCTGATACGACCAGTTTCGTACCCTTGGGGATGACTGAGAAGCTTACCCTCAGGGAAATCTGCAGCCAACATCCTAAAGGCAAGGAGTTCGGTCCCATCGTTTCGGACAGTCCTGTATTTCCCTATATCACCGATAACAATGGCGAAACGCTTTCGTTCCCCCCCGTCATCAACAGTGCAAGAATTGGTGCTGTTGAGGTAGGTGATGATGAGCTCTTCCTTGAGCTTAGCGGAACTGACCTGCCTGATATGTTGCTTGCCGCCTCCATTATGGCCTGTGATATGAGCGACTTGGGCTTTGACATCCTTCCTGTCAAGGTAATCTTCCCTGAAGAGACAGAGTTCGGCAAGGAAATCACCGTTCCCTACTATTTCCAGGAGCCCATTTCCTGCTCCCTCGCTCTGGTCCACAAGACCTTGGGTGAGAAGATGACAGGGGAAGAGGCCGTGGCCTCCCTGAAGAGGATGGGCATCTATGCCTTCTACTCCGATGAGACCATCTATGCAACAGTGCCTGAATTCCGCAATGACTTCCTCCATCCGGCAGATCTGGTAGAGGATATCATGATCGGATACGGGCTTGGTAACTTTGAGCCTGAGATGCCTCAGGACTTCACTGTCGGGCGCCTTACTGCCGCTGAAGAGATGGGTCGGAAGGTAAAGGACATCATGGTAGGCCTTGGCTTCCAGGAAATGGTGTACAACTACCTGGGTTCAAGACGGGAGTATGCGACCAATATGGAAGTCGATGGGAAACAGTACATCGCCATAGCCAACCCGATGAGTGAGAACTACGAGATGGTCCGCCCTTCGATCATCCCCTCCATGATGGAGAGTGAGAGTGTCTCCGGCCATGCTCCGTATCCCCATAAGATCTTTGAAGTGGGTAAGGTAGCCTTCCTGGATGCTACGGACAACAGTGGAACCACAACCAGAAACAATCTGGGATTCTTGAGTTCTGACAGTGTCATGGGCTTCAATGAGGTCTCTTCGCTGGTCAATACCCTGATGTATTTCCTTGGTAAGGAGTTTACTCTTGCTTCCCTTGATGGCGATACCCGTTTCATAGAAGGCCGATGTGCCGCAGTCATGCTGGGTGAGACTAAGGTTGGGGTCTTTGGGGAGATCCATCCTAAGGTTCTGGAAAACTGGGGTTGTGGTATGCCTACGGTCGCCTGTGAGATCGACCTTGACCTGGTGATGGCTACTGAGTAAAAACAGAGCTATGATTGCAGGGAAATGATCAAATTGCGATTAAGAATACGTATAAAACAAGAAAGATTGGATGGGGAGCTGCTTGCAGCTCCCTCTTCTTTTTTACCCACCTTACACATAAAAAAAATACAGAGAGGGAACTTTTGCCCGTACTGGGAGGAGCACGTTGTCCTGTGAAATTCTCTAATACATTTTTATGATTCCTTGTTTGGAATTGACTTTAGCCTGACTATGGCCTACCATATGCAAGAGGTGCTGGCTGAAAAAAAGAATTGGATTGCCATATTGGCGTGAGAGAAAGTGAGTACCTCAAATTCCTAAAGGAGGAATTCGGTATGAAGAAAGTCGTTCTGTTTCTAATGGTCCTGCTCATTTTGGGAGGTTCTCTCTTTGCTCAGGCAACAGGAGAGACCAAGAATCCCGTGCTACGCATCATAACCTGGTCAGGGTATGCTCCGCAGGAGTTGCTGGATAAGTTCACCGCTGAAACCGGCTTCAAGGTTGAGGTTACCCTTAGTAACAATGAAGAGATGATCAGTAAGCTCAGGGCAACCCGTGGTGGTGGCTTTGACCTTGCCCAGCCCTCACAGGACCGCATCTCCTCAGTCGTTTCGGAATATGGCATCTACCAGCCCATCGATTATGCAAGACTCAATACTGCACAGATTGATGCATCATTGCTTGAGGCGGTGAAGATGAACACACTGGTCGACGGTAAGTCCTATGCAGTGCCACACGTCTATGGAACTGAAGGCTTGGTGGTCAACAAGGCCAAAGCACCTGGTATAAAGGACTTCAAGGACCTACTCGATCCCAAGTATGCTGGAAGGGTGTCCTACCGTCTTAAGAGACCTACCCTTATCGGTATGGGCTTCTCCCTCGGATACGATCCGTTCTCCCTCTACTCCGATCCTGTAGCCTACCAGAAATTCCTTGATGAGATGGAGAAAGTCCTCATCGCTGGAAAACCTTCGGTAAAGACCTATTGGGACAATGGGGATCAACTGCTGCAGTCCCTTCGTTCTGAAGAGGTCTGGGCAGCCTCTGCATGGGAGCAGGCAGGATGGAAGCTTCATTCAGAGAATCCAAATATTGACTATCTTGCACCAACCAGTGGAGCCCTTGCCTGGGTCGACACCTTTGCAATCCCTGCAAAGAGTGAGAACCTCGATGCAGCCTATGCGTACATCAACTTCATGCTGGAACCCAAGAACGCCGCGTTCTTCACCAATCGTGAGACCTATGGAACAGCATCCAAGGATGCAGTGAACTATCTTGATGACGAGATCAAGGCCAACTTTACCCGTGGCCTGCCCCCAGCGGTACTGGCAAATATCAACTGGTATCCTACCGTCCCCGCAGGAATTGAGGCGATGGAAGGAAAGACCCTGGACAAGGTAAAGGCTGCTCGGTAGCAGACAAGACTAAATCATAGCCAATAGCTGTTCTGAACAGCTATTGGCATCCCTTCAAGGTAAACAACACTATGGATAGCGCACTCTCAGTACAGAAGCTCACCAAGCGTTTTGGTGAGTTCACCGCAGTCGACGAGGTATCATTCGAAGTGGAGGACGGCAAGTTCTTCTCGATTCTAGGCCCATCAGGCTGTGGCAAGACAACCCTCCTACGCATGATCGCAGGGTTCTACAAACCTGATGGCGGGGTGCTCCTATTCAATGGGAAGAACATGGATGGGGTTGCCCCAAACAAACGCCCTGTCAACCTGGTGTTTCAGAACCTTGCCCTCTTTCCCATGATGAACGTGCATGAGAACATCGCCTTTGGGTTGCGCCGTAGAGGAGAGAGAGGCCCTGGTGTCGATAAGAAGGTCAGGGAGCTGCTGGAAAGGGTAGGCCTGCCAGAATCAGGAAAGAAACAGATCAGCCAACTCTCAGGCGGACAGAAACAGCGCATCGCCATTGCACGATGCCTTATCATGGAACCTACCGTACTCTTGCTCGATGAGCCCTTGGGAGCTCTCGATGCCAAGTTACGTGAACATATGAAGGTGGAGCTGAAAAGCTTGCAGTCCCTGGTGGGAACCACCTTTGTCTATATCACCCACGACCAGAGCGAAGCCATGGTCATGAGTGATAAGGTTGCGGTGATGAACAATGGGCATTTTGAGCAGATAGGCACTCCTCAGGAGCTCTACCACGATCCCAAGTCCTCGTTTGTTGCCCAGTTTGTGGGGAACAACAATAAGTTGCATGTGAAGTTGCACTCAGATACAAGTGGAAACACCCTGGCCCGGTATGCTGATGCCTTTGACTTCCAGCTTTCCCAGAGACTTGAGGTTTCAAACGAACAGGAGGAGTATGACCTCTTCATACGACCAGAAGCCGTCATAATCAATCCTGGCGATGGACGAGAGAATTTCAATATCCTTCCTGTTGATGTCACCTCGATCCTCTTTGATGGGGGAAACAGCAGGTTGTTGGTAAAGCCTCTTGGAACTCAGGATGAGCTGGTGGTAGCCCTTCCCCAGACAAGGGAGTATGACTACATCAAGGCAAAGGACCGCATACAGGTCGGTTGGGACATGAAAAAGACCATCTGCTTCAAACGCAGTGATTGGAAGTTATATGATGAAGAATAGACAGCATATCAAATGGGGATTTTTCTTCTTTTTCCTCCCTGTGGCCTTATGGCTTTTTCTTCTGATCGTCCTGCCCCACCTGGAGCTTTTGAGACTCTCCTTTGCTAAGGCAAATACTGGCAAGTTCACCTTTGAAAACTACCTTGCCTTTTTCAAAGAGCCCATCTACTGGCTCACCTTCGTCCGTACAGCAGGATACTCTATCTTGGTAACTTTCTTGGTGATGGTCATATCCCTTCCTGTCTCCTTCTATATCTCCAAGATAGTGAAGGAGAGGATGACCGGGGTCCTGATGATCCTCATTCTGGTCCCGTTCTGGGTAAGTGAGCTTGTCCGTGTCTATGGGTGGATGATCTTGCTTAGGGAGAGTGGGGTCCTAAACCACTTCCTTGTTTCCATAGGCCTGTTCAAGGAGCCTGTGGAGATGCTCTACAATGACATCACCATGATAATGGGCCTCGTTTATACCAGCATGCTCTTCATGGTGGTTCCTGTCATCGGCGTTATGGATGACCTTGACAATGCCCTTATCGAAGCAGCCTATGACCTTGGGGCATCGAAGATTGCCATTTGGAGGACCATCATCATCCCACACTGCGCATCTGGGCTCGTTAATGGAGGTATCATCGTATTCATGCTGGTGCTCGGAAGCTATCTTACCCCGACTCTGATGGGAGGAAAGAACTCCCTCTGGTTCACTGAACAGATATACAACCAGATAATCCTCTACTTCAACTGGAATCAAGGCGCGGCCTTTGGCTTCCTGCTGTTGGCTCTCTCCTCGCTGATCATCTGGGTCATCCTCAAGCTGACCAGACAAAACCTGAAGGAGGTGGTAAAATGATCAGGAGCCTACCTTCCTCAAAGCGCTATCGTCATGGGTTCAGACTTTTCATCATCCTGTATTTTATCTTCTTGTTTGCCCCGTTGGTGGTGACCATGGTACTCGCCTTCAACGACTCCCTGTATCCATCTCTTCCGTGGCAGGGGTTCACCCTGGACTGGTTCTTTGGCAACGGGCCAGATACGTATGGTATTTTCCATGACCAGACAAATTTGCGGAGCCTCGCTACCTCGTTCAAGGTAGCTATGTCCGTCATGGTAGTCTCCACCTTCCTAGGTACCTGTGCTGCATTTCTTTTCGAGCAGGAGAACTTCCGATTCAAGGGTGCGCTCTACTTCCTGATGATAGCACCCCTAGTCATTCCTGGGGTTATCTTGGGCATCTCGATCCTGATGTTCTCCAATACCGTTGGGCTCTTCATCGAGAATCATCTGGATATCTACGTCAAGTTCCTTGGTCCGGGATTCCCCCTTGTTGTTCTCGGTCAGTCTTCCTTCATCTCTACTATAGTCGCCCTGGTTGTCTCAGCAAGGCTGAAGAAGTTCGACCACTCCCTGGAGGAGGCTGCCTACAACCTGGGCGCCAATAGGGCGGAGGTACTCTGGTTCATTACCCTCAAGTACCTGAGGCCTTCGATCATAGGCGGGGCAGCAATGGCCTTCCTGATGTCCTTTGAGAACTTCAATACCACCATCTTCTTGGTAGGGTCACAGGCAACCCTGCCCATTAACATGTATATGCAGGTACGTGACGGATCGACCCCGGTCATCAATGCAATCTCCTTCCTGCTTATCCTTGGAACCTCCATTTTTGCTGTTGCAAACCTTTCGAAGGGCAACAAGAAGATTGTGTAGGACTCCCCAAAGAGGGTTAAGGAAAAGAGAAAGAAGAAAGAGAGTAGAAAAAAATAGAAGAAAGGGAAGAAAATTCACAACATGATGACCGCACTTTCACTACGACCATCATGCATATCCAATGAATAAGTATGCAGTGTTGTTGAATAGGTCTTGACTTATTCCCTCTTCTGGCATTATGGTTCACCTATGAACAAGAACCAGTACAGCATCCATCATCATGGCATGATTATCCGACCTTAGACAGGTGGGCGCTGTTACCTATATACAGACCTCCGCATGTCGCGGGGGTTTTTCTTTTGCTTTTTTCTAGGAACCTTATTACTACGTTGGAGGAAAAAATGGAGCAGGTGTTACGCATAGCGATTCAGAAGAGTGGACGTCTGAGTGAGAAGTCCTTGGAGATCATCAAGGGATGTGGGATCAAGTTTGGTTCGGATTCACGGGTGCTGAAGGAACAGTCGACGAATTTTCCCTTGGAGTTCCTCTATGTCCGTGATGATGATATCCCTTCGTACGTTCGTGATGGGGTCGCCGATATTGGCATCGTGGGACGCAACGAGTATGACGAGCAGGCCATCGACCTTGAAGTGATTCGCGACCTTGGGTTTGCCAAGTGTCGGCTCAGCATCGCTGTCCCCAACGACTTCAATTACCAAGGCCTCTCTTCGTTGGAAGGAAAGCGTATTGCAACAAGCTATCCACACATCCTCGAAGGAATCCTATCTGAAAAAGGCATCAGTGCCTCTTTCGTACAGGTCTCAGGATCCGTTGAGGTGACTCCTGCAGTAGGGATAGCTGATGTTATCTGTGACCTGGTAAGTACAGGGGCGACCCTTGCGATGAACGGCCTTCGGGAGGTGGAGAAGATCTATACCTCTACTGCGGTTATGATCGGCCGTAAGAAGATGGGGAGCGATGCAAAGAGTGCCATCCTAGATCGCCTCCTGCTTCGCATCGATGCTGTGATGAGGGCCGCCTCCTACAAGTATGTCATTTTCAACCTTCCTGAAGAGCATCTTGACCAGGTCGCTGGTATCGTCGGTGGCATGAAGAGCCCGACAGTGACCCGTCTTATGGAGAAGGGGTGGATTTCGGTTCAGACCGTTGTTGCCGAAGACCTGTTCTGGGATGTGTTCGAACAGCTCAAGGCCCTTGGAGCCCAGGGTATCCTGGTTACCCCCATCGAGAAGATGACTGAGTAGGAGATTCCCATGGCGTATCTGAGTAGAAATTTTTCCCCAGAAGGAAGAGAGCTTGATCGTCTCTTAAGACGCTCAAGCGATACCAACGCTACGGTCCAGGACCAGGTGGCTCAAATCCTTAACCGCGTGGCAACTGAAGGGGATGCTGCCTTGTTCGCATTGGAAGAACAGTTCACCAAGGCTAAGCTTGCCTCTCTGTCTGTCTCTGAAGAGGAATTTCTTGAAGCTGAGGCCTTGGTTTCAGCTTCCTTGAAAAAAGCCTTGAGAGAAGCTGCTTCCAATATCCGTTTTTTCCATGAGGCCCAACTTCCCCAGGGTGAGAGGCTCACCGTTGCCACGGGCATTGAGCTGTCACGCAAGATAGTGCCTATCCAGAGGGTGGGCCTTTATGTACCGGGTGGGACCGCCCCCCTGATCTCCACCACCCTGATGTTGGGTATCCCTGCCCAAGTTGCCGGGTGTAAGGATGTGGTGCTCTGTACTCCATCCGATGCTTCTGGCAAGGTCCATCCGGCCATTCTCTATGCAGCCTCGATGTGTTCCATTACCAAGGTATTCAAGCTTGGGGGAGCTCAGGCAATTGGGGCGATGGCCTATGGCAGTGAGAGTGTGCCCAAGGTGGACAAGATCTTCGGACCGGGGAACCAATATGTCACCGAAGCCAAGAAACAGGTAAGCGCCTCCTGCTGTTCCATAGATATGCCAGCAGGTCCCAGTGAGGTCATGGTTGTCGCCACCTTGGATGCCGACCCTGGTTTTGTCGCCAGTGACCTGCTCAGCCAGGCCGAACATGGCCTGGACAGCCAGTCCATGCTGGTCATAGTGGGCGATAAGGAAGGGGGCTTTGCTTTTCTGGATAGGGTGGAAGAGCAGCTGTCACTTCAGCTTAAGGCTCTCGACCGCCAGACGTTCCTTCTCTCTTCCCTTGCCCATTCGCATGCGATTGTCTGTCCGACCCTGGAGCAGGGGGCCAAGGTGGTGAATGCCTACGCACCTGAACACCTAATCATCAACACAACTGACCCCTCGGAGTTGGAGGCGTTGGTAGTCAATGCAGGTTCCATCTTCCTTGGGCCCTATTCCTGTGAGAGTGCAGGCGACTATGCCAGCGGTACCAACCACACCCTACCTACCGCCGGGTGGGCACATTCCACTAGTGGGGTAAGCACCGACTCCTTCTTAAAGAAGATTACGGTGCAGAAGCTTAGCAAGCAGGGGCTATCAGACCTGAGTGAGACACTGGTGAGCTTATCAGAGGCAGAGAGGCTTACAGCCCACCGCAATGCCGTACTTATACGATTGGGAGGAGAGATATGAGGGAGTTGCTTCGTAAGAACATAGCAAATCTTGTTCCGTACAGCTGTGCACGCAATGATTTTGTCGGGGAGGCAGAGGTCTACCTTGATGCCAATGAGAACTGGAGGGATTTTGTCGGCGACCAGGGAAGGAACCGCTATCCCGACCCCCTTTGCACCCAGGTGCGAAAGGCCCTTGATGAGGTCTTGGGTCTTCCTTTTGCACATACGGTGATAGGTAATGGCAGTGATGAGATCATTGACAATCTGTTCCGTTGCTTTTGTAATCCTGGGGTGGATAAGGTCATCATCATGAGCCCTACCTATGGGGCGTACCGTGTCTTTGCCGATATCAACGATGTATTGGTCGAACAGATTCCCCTTACTTCTGACTTTGCCATCGACTTTGATGCTTTGGAAGGTTTCCTTGGACAAGAGAAGAAGCGGAGGGAAGGTGGGAAGGAGGACGGTAGGAGCAAGCTGCTCTTTATCTGCTCCCCTAACAACCCGACGGGCAATGCCTTTCCCCTAGAAGAGATCGAGAGGGTATGTACCCTCTTTGAGGGTATCACTGTTGTCGATGAGGCCTATTATGACTTCTCTTCCTTGGGAAGTGCGGTTACGCTACTTCCAAGGTTTCCCCGTCTGGTGGTGTTGCGCACCCTCTCCAAGTGCTGGTCCCTAGCCAATGCAAGGGTAGGGATTGCAGTAGCGAGTGAAGCCATCTGCAAGGTACTAACCAGCATGAAATATCCCTACAATGTGGGGGGACCTTCTCAGGAACTCGCCCTCAAGGGGTTAGCGCAGGCTGATAAGGTCCAACAGGTGCGCTCTCTAACGCTTGGAGAGAAGAGTAGGATGGAAGAGGCGCTTGCCTCCCTCTCTTGTGTGGTGAAGATCTTTCGCAGTGATGCGAACTTTTTGCTAGTCAGGGTAGGCAACGCAGATGAGCTCTACCACTATCTTGCCCAAAAAGGTATCATTGTACGAAACCGAAGCCGGGAACTGTACTGTGAGAACTGCTTGAGGATAACCATTGGAAGCAAGAGCGAGAACGACAGGCTTTTGGCAGCCCTTGCAGCGTATGAGGAAGCATGATGGACAAGAAGATGCATAAGGCGGTCCTGTTTCTTGACCGTGACGGGATTATTGTAATAGAGGACCAGATTGACACCTTTGAGAGGATCATATACATCCCTGGGGTGTTCGGTGCCCTTTCTAGGATACGCAAGGAAGGCTCTTTCCACTTTGCCATGGTAAGTAACCAGGACGGGGTGGGCACCCCCTCCTTCCCCCAGGAGGATTTTGACAAGCCACAGGAAAGAATCCTGGCGACCCTACAAGGGGAGGGGATCACCTTCGATGACTTGCATATTGACTTTTCCCTCCCCTCAGACAACTGTCCGGGTCGCAAGCCTGGGATAGGGATGCTGGACAAGTATCGCAGTGGCGAGTATGACCTTGCCAACTCAGTGGTAATCGGGGACCGTCAGACTGATGTGCGTCTTGCCTATAACCTCGGATGCAAAGCTATCTGGTTTGTCCCACCGTCGCAAAAAGATGAGCTGGAAGATGACCTCAAGGATACCTGCATCTTCGTCAGCGACAACTGGAATGCCATAGCTTCCTTTCTGCTTGATGAAACCAAGACCAAACTCCGTACCTCTGAGGTTATCAGAAATACCAGGGAGACTGAGATTTCCCTTACCGTAAACCTTGACGGGACAGGTGAGGGCTCGGTTCATACCCACATTCCCTTCTTCGATCATATGCTTGATCAGGTACTCAGGCATAGTGGCTTTGATATCAAGCTGCATGCGCAGGGAGACCTGGTGGTGGATGAACACCATACAGTTGAGGATGTGGCCCTCTCACTCGGGCAGGCGGTGCGTGAGGCCTTGGGTGAGAAACGTGGTATTAGTCGGTATGGCTTTGAGCTGCTTACCATGGATGATGTGCTCGCAGAGGTAGCCTTGGACTTCTCCGGTCGTCCCTCCCTGCTGTGGGATGTGTCTTTCAGCCGGGAATATGTGGGCACCTTTCCTACTGAGATGGTCCAGCACTTCTTTAAGTCTTTCAGTGACGCCTCCCAATGTAATCTGGCCCTGAAGGTATCTGAGGGGAATGTGCATCACCAGGTGGAAGCTCTTTTCAAGGCCTTCTCCCGTGCCTTGAAAAAGGCTGTGCACAAGTATCCACACAGTGATGCACTGCCTTCAACCAAGGGGGTCCTATGACCATAGCAATTGTCAAATACAACGCAGGCAATACCCGCTCGGTGTTGTGTGCACTCAAGCGCCTTGGCTATGAGGCGACAGTAACAGATGACCATCAAGAGCTTAGAAAGGCCGATAGGGTAATCTTCCCCGGTGTAGGGGAAGCATCGACTGCAATGGCCTACCTCCGAGGGTGTGGTTTGGATACCTTCCTGCCTACCCTGACGCAACCCTTTTTGGGCATCTGCCTCGGTATGCAGCTTATGTGCAGTTTCAGTGAAGAGCATGATACCCAATGCCTGGGCATGTTTCCTGAGACGGTCAAAAAGTTCATCCCCTACAAGGGGGAGAAGATACCACACATGGGATGGAATACCCTAAAGACTAAGGATGATCCTCTCTTCAGGGGTCTTTCAGGTGAGATTTGGTGTTATTTTGTCCACAGTTACTATGTGCCTTTCTCTAGCGATACGATTGCTTCCACAGAGTACGCCTCTGTAAAGTTTACCGCATCCCTGCGAAAGGATAATTTTTGGGGGTGTCAATTCCACCCGGAGAAGAGTGGTAGCATGGGCGAGCGGATGCTGAAGAATTTTCTGGAGGAAGTCTGATGGATATTATTCCTGCAATCGACATCATAGGAGGCGCCTGCGTACGCCTGAGCCAAGGTGATTATGGCTCGAAGAAGGAGTACGCCTCTGACCCGTTGGAAATGGCAAGGAGTTTTGAGGCTCATGGTGTGAAGAGGTTGCATCTTGTGGACCTGGAGGGGGCAAAAGGGGGAACCATTGTCAATCTGAAGAGCTTGGAACGCATTGCCAGCCATACCAGCCTCATCATTGACTTTGGTGGTGGTATCAAGAGTAGCACTGACTTGCGTGACGCTTTCAATGCAGGGGCAAGCATGGTTACCTGCGGCTCGATAGCGGCAAGTGACCCCCTTCTGGTTGAGAGCTGGCTCGCACTCTACGGACCTGACAGACTCATCCTAGGTGCCGATGCCAAAAGCGGCATGATAGCAACCCATGGGTGGTTGGAGACTTCATCCCTGGAGGTAGGCCCCTTTATTGACTCCTACCTGGCAAAAGGGTTCTATAGGGTCATCTGTACCGATATTGCCCTCGATGGGATGCTCAGTGGTCCTTCTTTTGCCCTGTATGACGAATTGCTTGCTTGTAGGCCTTCCCTGCATTTGATAGCATCTGGAGGGATATCCTCCATGGAAGACGTCCATGCCTTGCATAAGGCTGGCTTGGATGGGGCAATTATTGGAAAGGCCCTCTACGAAGGGGCCATAACACTTAAGGACCTCATGCTTTTCAAGGAGGAGACCGATGCTAGCTAAACGAATCATACCGTGTCTTGATGTACGGGATGGAAGGACGGTAAAAGGGGTCAACTTCATCAACCTTCGTGATGCGGGGGATGCCGTCGAGCTTGCCCAGCTCTACAGCAAACAGGGGGCCGACGAGCTTACCTTCCTTGATATCACGGCCACTGTGGAGAACCGCTCCACCTTCAATGCCCTGGTAAGGCGCATAGCTGACCACATAGGGATTCCCTTTACCGTAGGTGGGGGCATCCGCAATGCACAGGATGTCGGGGTGCTTCTCGATAGTGGAGCTGATAAGATTTCCATCAACAGCCAGGCTGTAAAGGACCCTTCGGTGATAGACACCCTGGCAATGCAGTACGGATCGCAGTGTGTGGTCTGTGCCATTGACGCAAGGCGCAATCCCCTTTTTGATACCCCGACAGAACAGGGATGGGAAGTCTATGTACATGGCGGTAGGACCCCTACTGGCCTGGAAGTGGTCTCCTGGGCCAAGGAAGCATATAGCCGTGGCTGTGGGGAGATCTTGCTGACTTCCATGGAGCATGATGGGGTGAAGCAGGGTTTCGCCCTGGATATAACCAGACGGGTGGGTGAGGCTGTAGGCATTCCTGTCATTGCCAGTGGGGGGGCAGGGACCATGGAACACTTTGTAGAGGTGTTTACCGAAGCTAAGGCCGATGCCGCATTGGCCGCCTCAATTTTTCATTTTCATGAAATAGATATACCTGAGCTAAAGATTTTTCTTTCACAACATGGTATACCTATGCGTAAAGGGCAGTAAGGAGACTTCGCATGGCACTTGATTTTACAAAAATGGATGGACTCATTCCCGCGATCGTCCAAGATGCAGTAACCCGAAGGGTTCTGATGCTTGGCTATATGAATGAGGAATCGCTTAAGCTTACACGAGATAGGGGTTTGGTTACCTTCTGGTCAAGAAGCCGTCAGAAGCTTTGGACCAAGGGAGAGACCAGCGGCAACTATCTGACGGTGCGCGAGATCATCGAGGATTGTGACCATGATACCTTGCTTATCAAGGCTCTTCCTTCAGGCCCTGTCTGCCATACAGGAAGTGATACCTGCTTCAGCGAGGTCAATGACCCATCAGAAGTGACTTCCAGTGAGTTCCTTTTCTACCTTGAGGAAGTCATCAATGACCGCCGTGAATATCCCCAGGAAGGTTCCTATACCAACCATCTATTCAGCCGTGGTCTGAACAAGATCGCCCAGAAGGTAGGAGAAGAGGCCGTTGAGCTCATCATTGAGAGCAAGGATGACAACAAGAGCCTTTTCTTAGGTGAGGCAGCAGACCTTATGTACCACTTCTTGGTTTTGCTTGCTGTGAAGAACGTTCCTCTCAGTGAGGTCATCGAGGTGCTGAAGGGTAGGCATAGCAGGTAGGATACGCT
The DNA here is from genome assembly GCA_016342655.1 of Sphaerochaeta sp. Lineage (GTDB taxonomy): Bacteria > Spirochaetota > Spirochaetia > Sphaerochaetales > Sphaerochaetaceae > Sphaerochaeta. The sequence continues at coordinate 30,076 of JAEINL010000023.1, forward strand.
TTGTACTGCAAACCCTAACATGAGCTATTGCCTGAACAGAACTATGCCTCCCTTTTCCGGGAGGCATTGTCATAGCCTGTTTTCTTGATCATTCCTTATTTGTTTCTTCTATGCATGAGAGTAAAGCATTTTTCAGACTTGCCAATGCAAAATGTCTAACTTATCTGTGAAAACTCTGTCCTCATAGTATCTTTGTCGATGATCTTGTCTGAATGCATATTTGAAGTCAAAGTACCCCTAGTTTCAATCCAGGGTTTTTCTGCATGTGTCATCATTTCCAACTGACTGGCAGAGTACTGGTTATAGACTTCAAAAACCCTTTCCACTATGGCCCTCTGCTCTACTGTCACACTAGAGCCCAAGGGTGTTGCCTTGGGGGCGTCAATAGGATCAAACATCCCATATGCAGAGTTGAATTCATGATATACCGTTACATTTACAGGACCATGAAGCCAAGCCTGAAAGTTTTCCTTAGGGAAAAGCTCCTTGTCGGTGATGGCTAGCGTCCAGCCTTCACAATAATATAAGAGCTTTTGCAGTTTCAAAGGATTGACTTTGGTGTTACTGATTTCTGCCAATGTGAGTAAATACTTAGCTACAGTAACAATATTGGCCATCTCTTCACTTCCCTTTTTATTGGACTACATTCCCTCATTGATTGTTTTCTTTGAGTCTGAAGCATAGGAAACACTCGGTAACCATTCATAATATAAGACATGTAGACTCTAGGTAGGTTACACTCTATACATGTACAAAGCTGGCTGAGAGGATTTTCTTTAGGTGTATACCCCTAAGAACTTTGTTTTACAGGCTGGAACATGAAAAGACCTTGAACAAAGAATTCGTTTCACTGCTGGTAATTTGGGATTCCTATCCAAAACTTGTTTAGTGACTATGGGTTCCCATTACCAAGACTTTGTCGAGGGAGTACGACACCTCAGTCTCCATCAATTCCTCACAGACAATAGTCTCTACCTATACCGGGTACGTTCTCTTATATTCGTTCCTAAGCCTTATTTTTTTTGCCTTTTTCCTGTCAGATTCTCGACTGGTACAAATACTATCAGCGGCATACCAGCCAGTCAGTATTGCGGTAGGAATACCAGCGGGACTATATGCCCACTGTCCGCATTGAAGGACGTCGGGCAGTGGGGTCTTTACCGAATCAGGGATTTTCTGGAGCATATTGACCACAGGAGACGGTAGTTCGAATGTCCATCCTGTAATACCTCCCTCGCTATTGCCGAATTTCTTTTCAATACTCAACGGAGAGGCTGAGAACCGAAGTTCAATTGTATCAAACAAACCGGGAAATAGTGATTGGTTCAGTGTCTTGATCATCCCATCCTCGACCCATAGCTTGAATTCATCATACCATCCGGCATCATTCACAAGCCGCACAAGATCGTACTCCAGCAGGAAGCTCACCACCAGACCTGTTTTTCCTTCCGGGGACAAGCTTGCATCGCGAAGCGATGGAATGGAAATTTCATAGGTAGTCAAAGCACAATATGTAGTCACCCAAGCACGAATTTCCTCTTTCTTGCAGGCATCCTTGCCTTTGGCAAGCAGATTCTTCAGTTCAGACAAGTGTGTTTCGCCCAAACCCTTCCGTGAAGGAGTATAAAACACGTGCCCATTGGTAATGCTGGCGAACGCCTGAGGAGGTTGATCCACTCCTATAAACAGAGAAAAAACCGAATCTCCACCTCTGCTTGCAAGGATTTTCTCTGACTCGGTGGTAATCGATCCAACCACATCTGCACCTAACCCAGAGGTGTCCAGATTACGGTACAAGGACTTAAGGTCTGCACACCACAACAGTTTATCATAGGAATAGCTTTGGCCATTGCCATCCTGAACGAGCTTCTTGGCCAGGCTTATCGTCTTTACTTCGGTATTGACTTGGAGCTCACCTCCATTTTCAAGCATTTTCTGTACCAGTTTTTCAGGGAGCTTACCTGTTCCCCCTTTTGGATAGAGATAGTCGAGATAGACATAGAAATAGCCCAACGCAAAAAATGTCGGGGTCCGTTTGAAGAAATGCTGGTCGATGATGTCGATGAGAGACTGATTAGTAGATACTTTTTTTAGATAGGTCTCCACAGGTTCATTCATCCGTTCCATGCGGGAGACGGCTAGAAGGAACCTGCCCAGCCACGGAAGCAGCTCCTTGAAGAGATATCTTTTGTCTTGTCTGAAATTCTTGAAGACTGGGTTTTCAAATCCATAGATAACATGCATTTCCTTATAGACTTTTTCAATTTTCCGGAAAATTTTACGTACATCGTCAACATTATCGGGATACAATGTTTGCAGCGCCTGCCTATAGAGGTCGATACTCTCTTTAGAGACTATGCTGATGACTTGTGATTCGACCCCAATGGACACAGGGCTGCTCAAAAGTTCCATTTCTATGCCTAGGTCCTTCAGCATGGGCCTGATAATTCCCGAGTTCTCAATTGCACGAGCTCCAGCGTCAAACACATAGCCTTCACGCGAGAAAGAATTCAGCAACCCACCGTAGGTAGGGGTCTTTTCCAAAACCAGAACCGAGTAGCCTGCTTTTGTCAAATATGCTGCTGCGGTCAAGCCAGATAGGCCGGCCCCTACAATTACATATTCATAATGTTTGTTTTTCATTGCAGTCCTCCCATTTCAAGGCTTTTTTGCCAGAGTTTTTCAGCTGCTATTTGGTCCAGTGCGTGGGGAGCCGGGATTTCCTCAGTGGTGAAATTGAAGAACTTCCCGCTGATTCCTTTGACATCTTCCGAGACTCCAAGATAATAGAGGGCCTGGGCAGATACTAAAGGTGTTTTGGCGGTGGGGTTTATCAGCAGATGCTTAAAAAACTTATATATTCGACCATTGTTTTCTCCCATTCCTGTCTTAACATCACCTGGGTGCATGGCATTGATGGTTGTCCCGCTATTTTGGAAATACAGGGAGAACTTGAACATGGAGAGCAGTTGTGCAGTTTTGGCCGAGCCGTATCCTTTCAGGCCGGTATAGTGCTGTCGTTTCCAGCACAGGTCATCCGTTTTCAATCCGGCAATTGCGAACCGGTGGCCTTCGGAGTTCACCAAGATGATCCTGGTATTTTTTTGTTGCTTCAGTTTTTCTTTCAGTCGATGGTTTATGATGAAGGATGCTAGATAGTTGACTTGAAAGACTTCTTTGATATCGTCAGGGGTGAACCTTTTTTTTTGTGTTATAGACACCGGCGTTATGGATGAGTACCTCTATGTCCCGGTCGATGTCGGCTAGCATGTTTGCTGCAGCGTGTACCTGGTCAAGATGAGTAAAGTCAGCTATGAAAAAGTTGCATGGAACGTTGAAGTCCTGTTGAATCTCTTTCTGTACCTGTTCTGACTTTTCTAGGTTCCGGTTGATCAACAGAAGTTCAGCACCATGGGAGGCATAGAGCCTTGCGGTTTCATAGCCTATACCCGAGGTGGCGCCGGTAATAACGACTAGATGTCCGTGGAAGTCTTTAGGTTCTTCCTTGGGGCTGGCTTTGTTATTCTTAAGCATGGCTCCGATATTTGACCATTTGTATTCTTTTAGGTATGGATTCATCTGTTACCTCACCTCAACCAAATTTTTTATGCATGAACTTCCTGTAGGCTTTGTTAAAGTGAGGGATATTATCGAATATGTCACCCCAAAGGTCATAGTAATCGCGTTGTTCGATTATTTTTCCGCTGGCGTCCAAGGTTATCCTACTTGATCCGTATATGGAGGAGTTGGGGTATTTCTTAAAGCTTAGGCTCATTTCCCATTCAAGGAATATGATATTACCATTCTGGGCAGTGTTTTTTACATCCATTTTTAGGTTGTTGGAACGTGTTATCAGTCTTTCGGTCATGGATTTGAAGTCGCTTATACCGTGTATCTTCTGAACGCTGTCACAAAAATATATGTCATCGGCATAATAGGGCAAGATGTGGGACCAGTCAGGTTTGCCTTCAGTATTATAGATATTGGTCCATAAGTCTTTCAGTTGCTCTTTACTGAGAATGTATGATTCCATGATAAATCTTACCTTATTCCAAATATAGATAACTCTTATCTATACCATAATTCCTTGGACCAGTCTACTTTAATCCTTTTAGAGATCCACATATCCACACTGAATACCAGATGGTCGAGTACCTTGATGCCTATGATATCCTCTGCTTGTCGTAAGCGACGAGTAACAACCCTATCCTCCACACTAGGCTCCAAATTGCCGCTGGGTGTCCGGGTTTTCAAATCTTTACATTGTTTTTGAGCTTGTAACTTTTTTCAGTCTCGAGTAGATTGCTGACACTGCCACCGGGTAGTGTTATGCGAACAGCATTCATTTACACATCGTTAGGTCTGAGAAGATGTGTGAAGGAGTGCTATTTTTTTTAATTTTTGGAGGCCGTAGTATGATAGTTCGTAACCCATTCAAAACCTTCGTTAGGTTCGAATGGTTTCTTTGGATATGCTCTATGATTGTGGTGGGAGGTTCCTCTCTTATTGCAGGGAGTTTCTCCCTACTCACCCTCGTTGCCTCGCTCCTTGGAGTAACAGCTTTGATATTTGTTGCTAAAGGTGATGTATGGGGACAGATACTCACCGTGCTCTTCAGCCTGCTTTACGCAGGGATATCACTGAAATTCCGATATTTTGGTGAGATGATTACCTCTTTAGGCATGACAGCACCGATTGCCCTTTTATCGGTAGTCTCATGGATGCGCAACCCGTATGCAGGAACAACAGAGGTTCAGGTCCATCAGATAACGAGAACGCAGCGCGTATGGATGGTCGTATCCACCGTGGCAGTTACTACGCTCTTTTACTTTATTCTTGCAGCCTTTGGTACGACAAACCTATATATAAGCACAATCTCGATCGCAACCAGCTTCCTTGCCTCATATCTGATGCTGTTTCGCAGTTCCGGCTATGCGCTCGCCTTTGCCGCAAACGACATTGTGCTAATCGTACTGTGGGTATTAGCTACCATAGAAGATCTCTCGTACTTGCCAATGATAGCCTGTTTTACCATGTTTCTTCTCAATGATATCTATGGATTCCTGAACTGGAAACGGATGAGACAGAGACAGTGGGGCTGATTGGAGAAAGAAGAATAACTCGATACATCTAAACATATTGCATAATACTATACAGAGGGCTACGTCACAGACTTAGTGAGGTAGTCCATCCTAAGCACATATATATCACAACCCTGTCCTTTACACTCGGCTCCAAGTTGCCGGCATTAAGAAAATGCTATGGTTAAGGATACCTAAAGACTGGCTTCTTCTTCATGTAAGGATGCCCATCTTTCGAGCTTCAGAGACGGCTTCCACTCTGGAGCTCACTTGCAACTTTTCATAGACTTGGGAAGCATGCCACTTTACAGTTCGCTCGGTGATGTTCATCATTTGGGCGATCTCCTTATTTAAAAACCCTTTTCCAATGAGCTGCAAGACCTCAAGTTCCCGTTTGGTTAACGTGTGTTCTTTAGGAACGGGCTGATGGCCATAGAGCTCAACCAAGGTGGAAATGTGATACTCACTAATTTGGGTATTAGAAAGTGCTGCCTGCTTGGGATCGAATACTCCGTACTCAATATCGAGCATGAGTGAATGCAACAACCTATGCTGTTTCTGTAACAAACCTTGCAAGGAGGCGTAAAGTGCATCTGCTTTTTCTGTTTGTCCTGTCATCTGGTAATACCTCAGCACATGCTTCTGTTCCAGTTCATATATAAAGAACGGGGTGTACTGTATCTTTTCTAGCTGCAGTTGCTTATTCACCCACATTTCCAGAGCAGGAAGGTCCTCAACTCGTCGCAGGGTCCAGGTATACATCGCCTCGATAATGCGATCATCAACAGATGTGACATCATAGTCTTTGGCTTGCTTTCCTGCATCACGGAGCAACCGTACCGCTTCTTCATGGCGACCTGTAATAATATAGTATTCAGCAAGAGTTAATTGAGCATAGAGGTAAAGGTATAAAGAGTATCCTTTACACAACTCCAGTCCCTGAAGCAGATGAGACTCAGCCTCGTCTTTCTTTCCTGAGTATAAACTAAGCATCCCCTTGCCAATCCAAGCAAGGCTGCAAAAAGTCGCATACCCAGTCTTTTCATCATACCCCAGCCTCAGGGCTTCATTGAATGATTGCCTAGCTTGTTCAAATAACAAGAGATCTAGTTGAACCATACCAATTTGCCCAAGAAGTATTATTGAGAGTGCATCATTTTGTTTGATGCCTATGGTTCTCAGTGTCTCCTGCAAGTGGTGATAAACTTCTTCAAGATCTTCTTCAGGACCAAACGACAGAGAGGAGATAAATTCGCTTAAAAGTGGCCGAAGGTAGGACAACTCACCAGGAAGCTTGTTGATCAATTTATCAGCACGATAGAAATTCCCCTTGAAAATAAGGTCGATTTCATCAAGGATGGAAAGAAGGTCGATCTCTTCTATTTTTTTTCTCAGACGAGAGGATTTTATCCTAGCTATCCTTTCCGTCACCTTTTGTGCAGTCCATCCCTTCCGGATTCCGCTTATGATTTCCAAAAGTAACAAGGATGCATACCGTTCAATATATTGCTGTGGTACTTGTTTTATCACCTTAAGGATGAAATCAACATAGCCATCTACTATGAGTTCTGAGCTATATTCATCTAGAAGGATTGTTGCCAAGGCATAGTCCTCAATTTCTAATACCATCGTGATTGCTTCTCGATAGGATTTTACTTCAAGGAGAGAGGAGATAGCTTGGTTAATCACTCTTACTGTATGTACATTCTTTGCTGATTTCAACCACTTGATCACATAGGAGCGGAAAAGTGGGTGCATGATAGCCACTCCTCTTTCATCAATCTCAACAAAAAGGGATTTTTCCTCCAGTAGTTTTGCAGCTGGTATAATTCTAGACTTGGAAGAAGGAAAGTCGTTCGATGAAGCAAATTCCCCAAGAAGCGCAATATAATATACTGCTGATTCTATCTTTTTCGGGATCTCTTCCCAAATGGTGACAAAGCGAGTTTCCAGTTCCACAAGTTGGGTCGTAACTTGTTTGCAATTCAATGTTGATGCCTGGGAGAAACAAGTGTCGACCAGCAACGGAGAACCCCATGTCTGATCAAGGAGGAAAGACAATGTATCTTCATCGATTTCAACAGCATTGCGTTCTGCCAACTGTTTGCCTTCTTCCTTTGAGAGAGCTAGTACTTCTCTAGAGATTTTCAAGACTACTTCACTGTTCTTAGGGGTTTTAGGAAACACAGAAACTTCGGTTCCAATAAGTATCATGTGTACTGATTTGGGAAGATATTCAGTAAGAAATGCAAACCAAGCGGCTATGTGTTTATGATGCAAGACCTCAATATTGTCAAAAATTAAAAAACGTTCCTCATCACTTTTTGAAAGCAGATGTATATGGTTGCTGATTTGCTCATCTGGAGGTCCTTCCTGCTCGATTGTATCATCCAGAAGGAGTAGAAGCATGCTGTTTAGGCAGGTTAAAAAAGCTTTGGGGTGGTTATATTCTGTAGAAAGCTGCATATATGCATGTGCAAGCGGATGGCTGGCGAAGAATTGGCCAACGGCTATCGACTTTCCGTACCCATGAGGGGCTTGAATAATGGTGGTTCTATGGTGAATTGAGAGACTAAGTTTTTCGATTATTTGTTTTCTTTCTATTAAATTGCTAGACGAAAACGAAGGCGTTTTTCCCATGGTAGCGACATATTCTTTCATATGGATTGAAGTGTAGTCAATAATCAGTATTAGGGCAAGGAACGAGGACTGTACCTTCACTGTACCTACGTACAGTACCGCTACAATGCATTCCACACTTCAACACTTCCCTCATTTTTTCAAAGAGAATATTTCCTTGCCTGAAATGGCATAGTTCCCTTTTTTTATGATTTATTTACAACATTGTTGAGTATTAGATCGTATTCCATTGACAGATACCATATTCTGTGGTAGGGTTTTGTTGGAGGCAAGGAATGTTTTTTAAACCCATTAAGAACCGGGGCACAGGCAGGATTGCCTATACCATTGCAGAGTCCTACAGGGATGAGAACAAGAAACCCAGGCAAAAGCAGATCCTGAACCTGGGATATCTAGATCAGCTGGAGAAGGTCCATAAGGACCCCGAGGCCTATGCCCGTGAGCTTGCCCGCAAGATGACCGAGGACAAGAATTCATCGGATACCCCCATCCGCATTGAGATCATCATGGATACAGTGCTTGAAAAGAGAGACCCTGCAAAGGATCATGATTCCAACAGAAAGAACATAGGCTACGCCGCGCTCTCCAAAATCTATCACCAGCTGGAGCTGCATGAGTTCATGAACAATAGGAGGCGGTATACGAAGGCAGAATACAACCTGAACACCGTCTTCAAGGTCCTGGTGTACAACAGGCCCCTTTTCCCCGACTCCAAGCTCGGGGCCTGGGAAAGGAGGGGGCTTTTCTTCGAGGATTGCGACTTCTCCTTACCTGATGTCTACCGCTCGCTCGACTTCTTCCTCAAGTACCGATCAGCATTGCTGAGACAGATACACGCTATGATATGCAAGGAATACGGCAGGGATTCCTTCCTTTTCTACTATGATGTGACCAACTATTACTTTGAGACCGACTACAACGACCCTGACGATACTACCAAGCCTGAGGACGATCCTGCTCGCTACGGGCTGAGAAAAAGGGGTGTCTCCAAGGAGCACAAGCCCAATTCAATAGTGCAGATGGGACTTTTTATGGATGAGAACGGCCTTCCCGTCTCCTATGAGCTCTACAAGGGGAACAAAAGTGACTGTGTGACCTTCACCGACTGCCTGGACAGCACCGAGGAGGCGTTGCAGCTGGAAAACAAACATAAGATTGAAATCGCCGACAAGGCGATGATGACGGGGGACAACGTGGCTGCCATCAGGCTCAGGCATGACGGGTACGTCATCAGCGAGTCGGTACGCAGGGTGGCCAAGCCCTTCCGCAAATATGTGCTGGACCAGAAGGGGTACACCTGCGAATATGACAAAGATGGGAACCTTACCTTCAAATACAAGAGCAGGCTTCACCCCAAGGTGATCAATGTCACCAATGTTGAGGACAAGAAGGTAAAGGAAACCATCAACGAGCGTCAGATTGTCTTCTACAGCGAGAAATATGCGCGGAGGGCAAAGAAAGACAGGGCCCTTGCCATTGAAAAGGCCAAGGGAAAGGAGGGTACGACCTCCAACTTCGGCAGTGACAGCCACTACGGGGCGGCGAAATATCTGAATAAGACACCCTTCGACAAGAAGGATGGGGAGCTGATTACAGACTCTTCCTATCTGGTCACCTTTGATGAGGACAAGCTTTCCGAGGATGAGGAGATGGACGGATACTACATCATCTGCACCAATGTCATCGGCCTGAAGAAGGGGGAACGGCCCTTCAGGAAGAAGTGCAGGTACACGATGGACGGGTTCCTGCAGCTGAACAAGACGGTCACGGACATGGACATCATCGAAATGTACCGTGGCTTGTGGAAGATTGAGGAGACATTCAAGGTGACAAAGACCAATATGAGCGCAAGGCCCGTCTTTGTCTGGACCCAGGACCATATCAGGGCCCATTTTCTCATCTGCTTCGTATCGCTGGTGCTGTTCAGGCTGTTGGAGTTCAGGCTTGACTGGAAATATTCGGCTACGGAGATCCAGGAGAACCTTGCCCAGGCCTGTGGGTCCAGGCTGGAGCAGAACCTCTTTATCTTTGATCATTACACAAAAGTCCTAGAAGATATTGGCAAGAGCATCAACATAGATTTCAGCAGGAAGTACTTGACCACAGGGGATATACGAGGGATTTTGGCAGAAACTAAAAAATATAAGGGATGATAATGTAACACGGATTTCTGTATAAATATATTGGGAGCATCTAGCTATATGTAAAGTAGTTAGGTGCTTTTTTAGGGCTATTCGCTGAATCGTGTGGGTAAGGCTACATGATGGTAGCTTTTGGAAGTTCCAATTCACCACAAACGAAATAGATCATAGCCATGAAATTGTCCATGTTCTTGAAGCCTCTAGCCTTGCGTTTTATCAATCCGATGACAGAGTTTATGATGCTACCCACTCAAAACAGCGAAAGGCCTTTTTTAGGGGTATAGAAGTGTTGAAGACAAGATATGGATTGAAGTGTAGTCAATAATCAGTATTAGGGCAAGGAACGAGGACTGTACCTTCACTGTACCTACGTACAGTACCGCTACAATGCATTCTATTGATATATTCAAGCCATCAAATGAATTTTTGTTATTGGAGGTACAAATGGTCAAATTTAAAAGAGTTCAAGATTGGGGGATTGCAGTACTGGGATTGTATGCAGCCCTTTCACCTCTCTTCTTCTTCTATTCCGGAGGGGCTGGCTTTAGTGTTGTCGTTGCGATTGCTATCATAATCTGTGCAATAATTGCATTGGCTATGCCTAATTCAAAACCAATACAATGGATTCTTATCGCAGCGAGCGCGTTGTTGTTTATCGTTCCTTGGATTTCTGGAATCACAGGATGGTCGGCATGGAACCTTCGTATTGTGTCTATAATCATGATTTTCTTGTCAACAAAAACGATAAAAACGATTGAGTGATAGTTGCCAGAACTTACCATGAACCGAAAGAGAGGGAGCTGAGTTATCAGCTTCCTCATACAATAGGATGATACCATGAAAACGATTCCTGCTACAGTGTTGAGAGCTGGATTGCGTTTGGTGTATGCAGACCCTGAAAAGAATCTTCCAAAGTTGGTCAATTGGGCTGAGCCCATTGCTGCTGCTTCCGGGAGAGTACAAGAAAGTCAAATGGAAGCTATCAAGCGCCTCATCCAAGATCCATCCTCTGGGGGGTATGGATTGATCATGCGGATTCTCAACCAGATTGATCAGAGTGTGGTTGAAAGGATTGTCATGAACTTCGTCTTTAATGCCGCTTGGTTTGGAACGGAGCGTTTGAATCAAAAGGGGGCTGAGATGGATATCAATATCCCTTGGGCAATCCTGATGGATTCCAGTTCAGCTTGTAATTTCTCTTGCACTGGGGGCTGGGCAGCCGAATACAAGAAATCCGATGAGCTTTCCTTAGAGACACTCGATCGCATTATTACTGAAGGGAAAGCGCTGGGGACCTATGCATATCTCATTTCTAGTGGGGAGCCCTTGAATCGAAAACAGGACCTGATTCAGCTTGCCCACAAACACCACGATGCCATTTTTGTTGCATTCATCAATGCAACTTTAATCGATTCTTCCTTTGCAGAAGACTTATTGAAGGTAAAGAACTTCATCCCTATCCTCAGTATTGAGGGTACAGAAGAGATGACCGACACAAGGAGAGGAGACGGAGTGTGGAAACAGTGTATCCAAGCCATGGACATCCTACGGGAGTGAAGATTGCCGTTTGGTTTTTCGACCTGTTATCATGCAAACAACACTGAATATGTAGGTTCAGATGAATTCATACAGTTAATGATCTCAAAAGGTGCGCTATTTGGGTGGTATTTTACCTACATTCCTGTTGGTAAAGATGCACCTCTCAGTTTAGTTGCCTCTCCTGCCCAGCGTTCGTACATGCTTAAACGAGTAAGGGAGATACGTGCTCAGAGACCACTTTTTGTCCTAGATTTCTGGAATGATGGCAACTATGTGGATGGATGCATTGCTGGGGGAAGACGTTATTTCCACATCAATGCACATGGAGATAGGGAACCTTGTGCGTTCATTCAGTATGCCTGTGAGAATATTCATGATAAACCCCTTCTGGAAGCCCTCAAAAATCCAATGATCAAGGCTTACCATGACCATCAACCTTGCAACACCGATATGTTCCGCCCCTGTCCCATGTTCGACAATCCAGAGATTCTGGTGGAGATGGTGAACCAATCTGGAGCAAAAAGTACCCAGGAGCCCCTTTCTGCTGAATCTGTTGAGCAACTCTATCAAAAATGTAAGCCGATTGCAGACAAGTTGAAACCGGTGGCTGACAAACTTTGCCAATCTTATCAAGAAGAATCTTAATACTTTACAGATACTAATTATATAATATATATAAATTTATAGGAGATGTTTGCTTATGCGAAAGTTATTGAAATATCCAAAGACTATTATTGTAATATGTCTTTTGATAACGGTTATTTTAGGGATTCAACTTAAATATCTTGAGTTGGACAACTCAGTGAGACAATTCATGCCCCAAAAGGATCCTTCCTATTTGAGGATGTTGGACACTGAGGAACAATTTGGAAGTATGATTACAACTGCTGTAGCTTTGGAAGCAAAAGGAAAAACAATCCTGACTCCGGAGTACATTGACATAATTGATAGGCTGACAAAACGTTTTACAAGCATCGAGAGTGTGGAATCTGTGAAATCTTTGACCAACATTGACTACATTGAAGGAGTGGATGGGGCATTGGTTGCAGGGACTCTCCTTGGCAATGAGTATACGGGAAGTGCACAAGACATTACCTCCATCAAAAAGAAGCTGACTAGTTGGGGCGAGCTCTATGACCGGGTGATTATCTCGGAAGACCAACGAGCGGTACAAATCCAGATTACGCTTATAAAGGGCGCTACTGAACAACAAAAACAAGATATGCTTGATAGCATCTATGAAATTTTGGATGAAGAGACCGCTGGCGTTAATCTGGTTACCAAGGTGTATGGAGATCCTGTCATCAGCGAGCAAGCCAAGATATTCATGCTGAAAGACTTACGGTATCTCATCCCTTTGGTAGTGCTTGTTGTCTTATTGTCCCTGTTGTTTTCTTTCGGGACCGTTGATGGTACGGTGCTTCCTCTGCTTACAGTCCTTATGAGCACCATGTGGTCTGTTGGTTTGATGGCTGTTTTCAAGCAGTCCTTCTCCATCGTCTCCTCTGTCATCCCTGTAGCGCTCATCGCAGTTGGCTCGGCTTATGGAATACATGTGCTGACACACTACTATGTTGCGTTGGACCGTAATACAAAGCCAATTACTGCTGAGTCGTACAAGGAGCTTGTATTTTCAGGTCTTGAGGAGGTGAAGAGTGCAGTAAATCTTGCAGGGGTCACTACCATTGTGGGATTTATCTCGTTGATGACCAGTCCCATCAAGCCATTACATAGCTTTGCAATCTTTACCGCTATTGGTGTTGGTTTTGCACTGATCCTTTCTCTCACATTTATTCCTGCCCTCTTATTGCTAAAACCTCTGAATAAGGTCGGCCAACGTTCAAAAGTCTATGACCATTTTACAAGGAATGTTGAGATGAGGCAGATAAAGAACCAGGGGAATGTACTCTATTCTGTCTATAACGGGGTGGCAGGGACAAAAGCACGTTTGTTTGTTTTTTTCCTGGTTGTTATTGTGTTGTCCGTCATCGGTTTGAATCGTCTGGTCATCGATACTTCATTTGTGAGTTATTTCCCCGTAACTAGTGGGATAAGAAAAGATATTGATTATGCCGATAACAAGTTTGCAGGTACCAATAGTGTCTATTTCACTATTGAAGGTGAAAAGGAAAGTGCAATTACGAATCCTGAGATCTTGAAGGCAATTGACGACTTGGCTCCCTATTTGCAGGATAGTTATCCTTCAATTGGAAAAATCGTTTCTTTCCCAACTTTTATGAAACGCATGAACCAGGTATTGCATATCCCTTCACCAGAAATGCTTGTTTCACAGGAATATGAAGAGTCGGGAGACGAGAGCTTCTCAAGCTTTGGAGACGAGAGTTTCTCAAGCTTTGGAGACGAGAGTTTCTCAAGCTTTGGAGACGAGAGTTTCTCAAGCTTTGGAGACGAGAGTTTCTCAAGCTTTGGAGATGAGAGCTTCTCAAGCTTTGGAGATGATTCTGCTGTGGAAGACGAGTTGATCGATTATGTTGATCCTAATATCGCTTATGCAAAACAGCTCTCTACAAAGATGACTACCGAAGATGCTCTTTCGTTGCTTCATGACTCGTATGTTGAGGCCGGAGGTAGCAGGGCAACCGTTGAGCAGATTGTGATGGAACTTGAGAAGGAGCTCAATTTCGATGGTATGGCTTATTATGAGATCCCTTACGACATAGCAAAATATCCTGTTGCCACAAGAGAGGATTTGTCCTCTGTGGTATCACAATATCTATTGCTCTTCAGTGGTTCTCTTGATGAATTCAATGATGATGCGCTTTCTCCAAAAGTTACCCGCATGGCGGTGCAGCTGAAGACGCACAGCACCAATATCACCAAAGATATCATTGAAGATGCGAAAGCATACGCATCTGCAAACTTTCCTTCAGGATACACTTTGGAAGCGACCGGCACTGGAGAATTGGAAGTCAGTATGACGGAAATGGTGATTTCCAGCCAGCTTTCGAGTCTCTTGTTCTCTCTGCTGAGTGTAATGATTATTCTGTCCATTTCGTTCAAATCGTTCTGGGCTGGGCTTTTGGGGAGCCTGCCGCTTCTGCTTTCAATTTTACTGAACTACATGGTCATGGGACTTACTGGTATCCATCTCGATCTGGTGACCAGCATTATAGCATCGGTTGCGATAGGTGTCGGAATAGATTATACGATCCATTTTATGAAGACATACAAAGCTGAACGGGCTCTTTCCGATGATTTGGAGTTTGTTACAAGAGAGACATTCCACAAAAGCGGACATGGCATCGTAGTGAATGCGATGGCAGTTGGTTTTGGGTTCCTTGTGCTTTGTTTTTCGCAGTTCATTGTGTTGAGATATATAGGCATCCTAGTGGCTCTTGTCATGTTGACCAGTTCCTTGCTGTCTATGACTGTCATTCCTGGGGTTCTACATGTTTTTGATCCAGCTTTCATTAGACCAAAAAAAATAAAAAAAAGTTAGTGTAGGAGAAGAATTTTATGAGATTTCAAAAAAAATTGATTTGTGCAGTCTTGGGAGTTTTCTTTGTACTCCTCCCTGTGTTTGCTATTGATGGAACGACTGTCATGCAGCAGGCGCATGACGTGAAGAAACCTGAATATACCCACTCATTAGTCCGGATGGACCTCATTGAGAAAAACGGGAACACACAGTCGAGAATACTTGAGGAATGGAGTCAGGATACAGATGGTATGACTGGTGCAGTCGTCATCTTTAAGAGTCCTGCTTCAGTCAAAGATACCCGTTTTTTGCAGGTTGAGGAAAATGGAATATCAAATAAGTGGATCTATCTTCCCTCCTTGCGGAGTACTCGCCGTATTGCCTCTTCTGAAGGTTCTAAATCGTTCATGGGCAGTGATGCAAGCTATGACGATATGACTGTAAGGGATGTGGAGGAAGACGTGCATGTACTACAACAGGAGAGTGTAGAGAAGAATGGATACCAGTGCTATATGGTGAAGTCGACACCTGTTGACCAGAGTTCAAGTCAGTATCTGTATCGCATGGTCTATGTAGACAAACAGACAATGATTCCTATTTGTGAAGAGTTGTATGACATGCAGGGCTCACTTTTGAAGGTTTTGACAGTTGAGGAGATCAAGAAGATCGCTCCCTATGATATTCCGCTTGTTAACCATCTTGAGAATGTCCAGAGTGGCCATGCAACACGCTTGGTGATTGGCCAAATTGAATTGGACAAACCTATTCCAAGCAAAGTGTTTACCCAGAATTTCCTTAACACGGGTAGAATATAGGAGAATTGAGAATGAAAATGAATAAGAAATGTTTTGTAGCTGTCCTTTGTATTTTGTTTGTCTTTGGCTCTGTATGGGCCGAAGATGAAGCTTTTGATGAATTTGGTTCCTTCGGTGATAGCTTTGAAAGAAGTGATAGCTTTTTTGGATCCTTTGACGAGGGCGTCGCCTCTGCTTCTGCTCTGAGCTGGAGCGGTAGGGTCGACTCTTTTGTGCGGCTTTACACCGACACAGGTAGTAGTGCTGAATCAACCCCTGTAGCAAGTGATCCCACATTGACCCTTGGATTGACTTATGCCGGCGATAAGACTGATTTTGACGCAAAGATCAAGCTCAGTCACGAGGTTATTATCGACTATCCTATGGATGTGCTAGAAGAACTGACCTTGCGCAGTTATCTTGGTGAGTTTGTTGTGGAAGCTGGTAAAATGAAAGTGGTATGGGGCAAAGGTGATAAGCTGCATGTCCTTGATAACTTCAATGCCACAGATTTTACTGATTTCCTGATTCCTGACTATATTGACCGTAGGATTGCGCTTCCCATGGTCAGGGTTGTATATAATGGATTGGAGCAGATGAGCTTTGAAGCCGTGTACACTCCCTTCATGACAGCCGACCGGTTTGCTACTGAGGGATTATGGGTTCCAGGTTCGTATACTACATTGAAGGAGAGCGTGACCACTATTGCAT
This sequence comes from Sphaerochaeta sp., assembly GCA_016342655.1. GTDB lineage: Bacteria > Spirochaetota > Spirochaetia > Sphaerochaetales > Sphaerochaetaceae > Sphaerochaeta. The sequence continues at coordinate 46,421 of JAEINL010000023.1, forward strand.
TGGCAAATGCACAAGCGCTGTTCAGTAGTGATAATTATGCCTTAGTGGTGGCTTATCTGGCCAGTATCACCCCGGAAGGTTTGCAACCCAACACCAATACCGTAGAATATGGACAGTATGGGGTGCGTTTTACCGGTACGGTAAATACTTTTGACTGGGGTGCTTCGTATTACCTTGGTTGCAACAAACAACCTTCAGCGGATCTAAGCAAGGTTACTTATCCTTCTGTTGTTCCTTCGCAGTTACCAACACTTGCGTATGATCGATTGCAGGTCTTTGGTCTGGAGGGTGCGACTGTTTTCGGACCGTTAAATTTCAGAGGGGAATTTGCCTATAACCTGACAGATGATATTGATGGTGATGATCCTTGGGTATCCAACAACAGCGTGGGATGGGTCTTTGGCTTTGATGTGGGCTTCCCTGTTGGAAATCTTAGTTTCAATGTGCAGAACATTGGTTCATATACATTGAAGAATGACAAGATCTCTACAGTATATGATGTGGACTATAATGCAGAGGGTACGTGGAGCAACAACAAAATAGTGTTTGCCCTTTCCGATTCCTTCTTGCATGAGAAACTTTCCACTGAGTGTAATCTAATCTGGGGTGTTGAGAATGGTGATCTGATGGTGATGCCTAAAATTACCTATTCTGTCACAGAAGGCTTGGATGCGTCCCTCTCTGGTATGTACATCTATGCCTCAGAAAATTCCAGTGAGTTCTATGATTTCAGGAACAATAGTTTTGTACAGGCAAAAGTTGCATATTCTTTCTAGAAAACAATACCTATGCTAGTAAAGAAGCTGTTTCAAAGGGTAAAAGCCTTTTGGAGCAGCTTCTTGCATATAAACATATTCAGAGTGAGGTTCTTTTCTGATCCTCTGCCATGCAATTATTCCTCAAATACAGTATCTGATTTGCCATCCTTCTTGAAAAACCAGGGAGAGCCTTCAGAAGGCTTGTTTCCCAACTGATAAGATTTGAGCTTCCAGCTGGTGTAGTTGTTGTCTCAAATCCATAGTCACCAGTATATCTAGACATCACTAGACTTGATTGAAAGAATAGTAATAAAAATTGCTATTCTTGTTATTATGTTGTTATAATGAATATGCAATTGTAATGGTTAGGAGCAAACTCGATGAAACTTACTGTCTTAGGAAATAATGGAACGTATCCAAAGGTAAATGGCGCATGTTCTGCGTATCTGATTAGTGAAGGAACCTATAACCTTCTCATTGATGTGGGCAACGGTAGTTTGGCAAAATTGCAAAATGTTTGTGACTTGAGTTCCATCAACACTATAATTCCTCAAGAGTGGGCAGTTCTCTTCACTATAGCTTCGTCTGAAAGTTTCTTGCAACCTTGCCAACCTCCTGGTTCCTTTGTCTAAAAATCTTGACGAAATCCAACGCCTCTCTATACATGGACCATGCGGACATCTGGTGTCCGCATGATC
>JAEINL010000024.1 GCA_016342655.1 Sphaerochaeta sp.
CTCTTTGATGCCAGCAGAAAAACCTATGTCAGGAACCCTAAGACTAACAAAATCCCACAAGGTTTATGATTGAGCCGTTTTATTCCCTTGATTGAAATATGAAGAGCCCAATAACATCATAAACACTCAGTTACCAGTCAGCCTACTTGGAGAGTCTTTAAAAGGAAATTGATCTAATTATCAAAATGGCTAGTTCCTTCTAAGGTACAACCATTCTCAATATGACTCACCCTATTGATTTCTATTAGCTTGAAAGTGATTCCCCGACATACCATTTTGTAAATGAATTTCGGTCAAAAGCAACCCAATCGCCAATGGTCAGAGTGGGGATAGCTTCTGGGCAATTTTCAATGAATTGGATCAACCCCAATAAATCGAGACCGAACATATCAGCCACCTCTATTATGGTCAAGATTCTCATTTGGTCCAAAAAAGATGGGGAGGGTTTACTTGGTTTCAGGAGTCCCTAAAGTTTGTAATCGTCCTCGTCACATTCAATCACTACAGGGCAACCCTGTAGCCTTTGATGTCCTAGGTATGCTCAGTGTCAACTTAGGAAAGCTGTATTTTTTACTTTCCATTTCTTAAGAGCAATGTTTAGCCAGAAAGCATAAATCCCAATAGTGATGATCGTTAATACTAGCCACTTTATCCAGTTATCAAACAAACCCTATCAAGCTTAATTCATAGGATGTTAAATCAAAACACTTCCGCCGCTACTTGTTTAGATTTTTCTAATAACCTTTCGTAGAATTTCCCATAGTAGTCAATAGCTAAATACCCTATAGAGGAAGATGTTGCATCAGCAGCTAAATATATACTTTCAATATCCCCAGGGTAAAAAGACCCATCAGATTTCTCCCATATCGCCAGAAGCACCCTTTCGTCTTGGCGTATCGCCATCATCCAATCTCTCGGTTCATCCCATATAGAGCTAGGAAACAAATAACTCTCTAAATTACTGTGTCCATAAGTTCCGTCTATTGCTTTTCTAATATCATTAAAATGAGATTGTGTATTCACCCCATACCCAGAATCTTGAATATCTTTTCCAATTCCTTTAATAAAAAAAACCCCTTCATCTCTATCTATTCTAACCAAATATGTCTCAAATTCTGAATGTGTATATTTCGGGCTAACAGAGTAATACCCCGGACTATTCTCGCTAAAAAGAACTGGATTTAGTCCATTCTTTTCAAGGGTTTCCAGAGACTGTCCCATATCAATCCCAAATGGGCCTGCTACTATAAGATTCAAACAAACAATCCCTAATACAAATAATAGAATTAGTTTTTTCATATAATAACTCCTTTTTAAAAAGTATACCATGCTTTGAGCTGTAAATGAAAAATTTGAGCTGTAAATGAAAAATATTTTGACTTTCGGCAGTAAGGAATCCCACTTTTCTGAATTAACCTAAAACCCGATTTTTACTCTTGTTTCCCCTTGGCTCCAGGGGGATTTCACGTGTTCCTTGAACGAAAGTTTTCCGCTGTAAAACATGATAAAATAGTGCTATAAATTTATCTTAAATATGGCTTAATTTGTTCTACGAAAAGGGTTTGATGCTTGACAAAAATGACTTTATATGCTTATTCTGTAAGTAGATAAACCATTTTTGGAGGTTCCTTCCCGTGAAAAAGATAATCCAGCCGCTTCACAGCACCCATCTCTCCTTCAAGCATTACCCGATCCTCTCCGCCTTCTTCAAGCAATACGGGCTCTTCGCGTTCTTTGACTTCCATCTCCCCAAGAAACGCCACTTCCAAGTCTCCCACGCCCAGTGCCTGCTGCTCTTCGTGTGTGACTGCCTCACCTCCCGCACCCCCCTGTACCTGTACAGGAACCTTGTTGAGGATCTGGATGTGGAGATGGTTTTCGGCCCCAGTGTCAGGCCTGAAGACTTGAACGAGTATGCGATGGGCGAGACGCTGGATGCAATTAGGAAATTCGGAGGGAGCAAGCTCTTCTTCCTCCTGAAACACCTCAAGAGCCAGATGAAACTTGATATGACGCATCTGCACGCCGATACCACCAACTTTTCGGTGGCCGGGGAATACGACGGGGGAGACGTGGAGTCGACCTGCATCAGCATCGATTATGGTCACCCGAAAGACATGAGGACAGACCTCAAGCGTTGGGCGCTTATGATGATTGTTATTGAGTTGCACTTTATTTTGTATTGAATGATGTTGTTATTTACGAATTGCTCTAGAAAGTGAGGATGCCATGGAGTATCATTTTCCTTATCTTTCAAAGGAAAAAGGGTGAAGACTCCCCATTCAAAAGTTGTCTTCACCCTGCAAATAATAATGCTTCTAGAGTTTGCAACATTCTTGCTTGTTGTGCAAGTATTCGGACAGGAATCCATGGCAATAGCGATAACGCAGGCAGAAAGGGAAAAGTACCTTTCTGCAGAACCTTTGGTCTGCCCCATATGCGGCGCACACCTTCATGGGCATGGGTGGCGCAACCGGTATGTAGCCGGCCTGAATGGCTGCTTCCTGATCTGGACTGCCTTTCGGCAAGTTTGGCCTCATATTCTTCATTAGCTCTCATGCTCTGAGCAATGAACGGTATTAATTAGTGACGAGGGACAGGTTCTTCTGGCTTTCGCTTAAAGACATGAGGGGGCTCAAGGATTTCCCTGCTAATCACCCAGCTTGTGGAAACAGTTCCATTCATGAATCCAAAGGATACAGCACACTTTAAATAGCAGATTAGTATCTGATGTTTCATCTTCTGATGGAAATATGAAGTTAAAAAGTAGATTTATTGAATCGAGGGATTATACTAGACTAGAAAATTAGGCAAAATATGAGGAGATAGCTATAATGCCAACTGAAACAGACAACTCAAAGATTAAATTCTCAAAAATTGAAAATGGTAATATCTTCACAAGCGACTTTCGTTCATTTTGTGAGAGAAATACTATAACTTTCTCAAGAAAAGGTATGGCGATAATCTATGGGCCTAATGGGACGGGCAAAACCAGCTTTGTTAGAGCATTGTCTGGGAAAGATGAAACTAACATTGAATTTGAGTATTGTAACAATACTTATACATCTGGGATTGATATATTTACTATTATCAGCGACCAGAATCATAGAAACATAATCCAAGGATCACCAAAAGATTTCCTTATTGGGGCAAATATTCAGCGAGAATATGAACTACAGATATCTATTGCTGATGAATATATTAAGTTATGTGGAGAAGCCATAGCTGAATTAAAAAACAGGTTTACAATTACGTCAGCGACAAACAAGGTAATAGATTATATTGAGAACAAAGAATTGGCTGATGTTATCAAGGCACTTGCTAATAATAAAAACAAAGGGAAAACCATATCTATAGAGAAATTTTTACAGGCAATACAATCAATTAAACCAACAGGAGAAATTGATTTTGAAGAAAATACTTTGACGTATTTTCTAAACGATATTGCAGATAAAAATTCAATCACGTTGGCTGTCTTAGGGATTATCATTCCCGAAATTACAAAGACTCCAAAAGTAAGAGAAATTGAAGAAAATACTGCTGCACTTGGAATCCTTAAACAGTTTAAACATAAAACTCAGTGTGTTGTTTGTGATACGCAGGATATTGATCCCGAACATTTAATTGAGGAGAAGACAGGGAATCGGGAGCGTGTAATTGCATTGCTAAGCAAAGATCTTCAAAAACTAATTGGAAAAGTTATTGCCTTAGCTAAAGACAATGACCCATTTTTTATAAAAGAAACACTTATGGCTGCGTTGGACAGTGGAAATACAGATAACATTTTTGGCTTGCAGGAAGACATAAGGATATATGGCGCTATTGCTGCTGCACATATAGAAAGATACTTTATTGAGTTGCTTGCAGAAAGTAAATTAAGAGTGGATTTTGAGGAACATCAAAAACTCATAGAAAAGGAACCTGATATAACAGAAGAAGACTTTCTTTACATTGAGGAAATAATTAGCGGTAGTATGCGAAAGGAACTAAAAGTCGATCGCGATGGAAACAAAAATATAAGAATATTTCTTGATAATAATGATTTCTTAGGATGCGAGCGAGATGAGTTAAAATTAAGTTCTGGGGAACAAAACTTTTTATCCCTAACATTTGAGTTTATGAGGGCAAGAAATAATCCCCAGCCAATAGTTGTACTTGATGATCCAATATCAAGTTTCGACTCGATATATAAAAACAAAGTTGTATATGCAATAGCAAAAATACTTGAGAATAAAAAACGGATTATTCTTACTCATAATATTGATATGATACGTCTCTTAGATGCTCAATATAAAAATAGCTTTAAGTTATATTTATTAAATAATACCGAAAATGAGACTAATGGTTTTATCCCCTTAAATACCGCAGAACAGAAAATGCTCATTAACCTTTCAGATTTGCTTAATGCTTTTCGAAATGGTATTCTTAGTTTTATTACAGATAAAGAGTTGTTCTTAATATCAATGATTCCATTCATGCGGGGATATGCTAATATCTGCAATAACAAGTCAGTATTCAAAGAGCTTACTAAGGTCATGCATGGATATATGACAGAACCAGTTGATATAGCTTCAATATATCATAATCTATTCGATACAGTAGACAACGATGGACTAATAGTACCTTGTTCTATTGATAATAGTTATATTACAAATGTTGAGGAAATACTCAAGCGTAGTGTAGATGGGCATGATATTATTAACACAACTAAGTATCCGCTTCTTAATAAAACACTAAAACATATGTTCGTATATTTGTCTTTGCGTCTAATTGTTGAACGCGCATTGGTAAATAAGTTCAGTATTGATACATCCAGATACTCACAATTGGGGCAGATAATTGATCAGTCATTTTCGGGGGATACAAATGAAAGCAAAAGAATGCGTGTGCAGCTTACATCAAAAAAAACCCTCATCAATGAGTTCAATCATTTTGAAGGAAATTTGAGTATTTTCCAGCCTGCTATTGATATTACCGATACATCATTAAAAGAGGAAAAAACAGCAATACTTTCACTTGTTGAGCACCTTAAAGACATGGAATAATAGTTCCCAAATTTTTAAGCGCTTTTTGCAACGAGTAGTGGTATAGCTTGCAACAGAATCTATGAAATTTCAGAATGGTGGGGCCCCGCACTGCTCACAGAATCTGGCATCAGGAGGATTCTCATGGGGGTCAGGGGTATAGTATTCGCCTCGCATATCCTCTGCAGGTTCTGGGATGCAGGTGTTTACCAGGTCCAGACCGCATAGCTGTAAAAGTCCACATAAAAAAAATTGAATCTTGACTATTCAGGCATCTATAAAAATTTTATTCCAAATCAAATAACGGTCTAGTCATATGCTCTTCAACATCCCTATCGCATAGGTGAATATATATTTGAGTAGTAGAGATATCTTCATGACCAAGTACTCTCTGAACTAGAGATAGATTACCAGTTTCTCTCAAAAGTGCGGTGGCATAGCTATGACGAAACGTATGAGCTGAAATATGCTTTTCTATTCCAGCTTTTATCCTATAGGTCTCTATCATCCTGTTGACATTATTCTGGTCTATCTTTCCCTCTGTCCTGGTAGTAAAAACCAATCCTGTGTTGCTTTTTTCAGTTCTTTCAAGATAAGTAATGAAAGAATTTAGTAATCCATTATTTATAAAAACAATCCTGTCTTTTTTTCCTTTTCCCTCTTTGATAAAGATTTTTCCTGTGTTCAAATCCACAAATTCTAGCTTAAGATTGATCACTTCTGAAATTCTCATTCCAGTTTCAGCCATCAACCGAAGAATGAGATAATTCGTGAAAGAGCTCAGATATCTCTTGTTGAAAACTTTTAGTATCGATTTGATCTCATTTTCATCTAGAATTGTTGGTAGTTTTCTTCCTTTTCTTTTTGCCATCAAAAACCTCCATTGACATAAAAATACAGATTATTACGTCACATACACAGTGTATATGAGATTTTATGAGGATGCAAGGGTTTTTGGGTATATTTACGTCATATTCACAATTCTATTATCATCTAAAAACGAAGCTAATAAAATTGCTTTTAGAATCGGTATGAGTTAAAACTGTAGGAGTAATATAACCTTAATTATTAGAGGCTCATATGGTTTAATTAATACATCTCACTGTGGAGGGGAAAATGAAAAAAGTAATTTATGCTGTATGTCTATTGTTAGTTATTTTGTTAAACGGAAATTTGGTAGCAAATTCCATAGAAGCCATTTCAGTTGAACAGCTTTTTACTGATGGTGTGAAAAGAGAAGGACAAGTCACAGTTGCTGCACCCGTTCTTACTTTTGAGGTTGAAAAAAATCCTTTTGACGACACAATAATAAATCTTACATTAACGGTTGGAGAGAAGGGACGCTCCCTAAGTGTATTTTTTGATGATTACAACAATTTTAATATCGAAGAAATATTTATTGGGAAAACTATAGCCTTAGTAGGAACAGTAATACTTACAGGAAATTCTGGGATTATTAAGGGGGAAATTCTTACGAATGATTTTTATATCAGTGAGTACAGAGCACCATATCCAAAATCTAATCTTGGAATACGCCAGATAGAAGTGAACCAATATTTTGATGATGAACTATTTGTTGGTAGTGAGAAAGTGGTGATATCAGGTGTAATCAGTGAACGGTTAATGGCTGCTGATGGTACTGTGTTATTTCTACTAAGTGATTTAGGTCGTGAAATATATGCCTACTCAAGTTACAATTTTGACATAAATAAGAACTCTCAAGAATTGAGGGCTCATGATGTGGGGGATAAAATTTCTTTATTTGGCTCTTTTGACATGGAGAGCAGTTTTATGACGATTTTTACTTTTACTAAAATCATGTGATTCTCATTGACTTGCTACACCTTCCATGAAGAGGAAAGAGAAAGAAAAGAGAATTCCAAGCCCGTCAGTTGTTTCTTCCTTCGAATCAGTATCATAATGCCCCACGAGCATAACATGATTGCTATCAATATCAACAAATAGATATGCGTGACTAGGGGATTACTAACTCGAATATGATTTATTGCATTCTTTTCTCAAATGAAAATTTCCAATGAGATAAAAACTATGGTTTAATGGAGAGAGAGCAATTGAGAAGATCTCTAAAAGGAAAAAGGATAAAGAATCCCCTTGTTTGTTGACACTCTCAAGACTTCCTCTTTATCAATACATATGAAAACACTACAACTCTAACTAATATTTTGCTACTCTTACATACAAAGTTCTTGGAGCCCTCTCAAAGTATACTAGCAACACAGGGCATAGCCAGCCACTCATATCGAACTCTTTTGAGTAGTATTGGTTCCATGTGCCACCTTCTCTGGATGCTTGCCAGAGGAGCTCCTGGTGGGCCTCAGGGAATGGTTCATTAGAGAATGTAATAGATAATGAATCTCCAGATAGGCGTGCTTTCCTTTGAATCTCTGTGATAAGTTCACTTGAACCTTCAACAAAGGGTTCTGAAAAAATGTTTTTATCTTTTTCATCAAACAGCCAGACATTATTATTCTTGTATAGATGAAGTGTTTGTTCCATAAGGACCTCCTATATAATTTTTGATTATTAGAGTGGATTTATCGCTTTGATGAACTTATATTATGAAGGTACTCAAATAGCAGGCTCGGGTGAAGTTGATATTGAAAAAAAGGAGTCTATATGAGTAAGAAATTCTCGGAAAATTATATTGATAAAGCTCACAAAGCTACTATTTATAATGAAAAAGATATTATGGATAGTAATGTCTGCACCTGCTTCTATTGTGGATATCAGTTCAATCCAAAAACTGAAGAAGATCTTGAATGGATGGATGAGAAAAGCCCCAAAGGAAAAACTCTCGTTTGTCCCATGTGTCTGATCGATTGCGTTATAGGAGACGCTTCTGGTTTTCCTGTTACTGATTCTGAGTTCATCATGGCATGCACTGAAGAGTGGTTTGGAGGGATTAGTCGGATAAGTGATGGCAAGCCGATTGAGAAGCTTCCCAGGTATGTGATTGAGGTTGAATGAGGAATTTTAAAATTTCTGAAACTTATCAAAATGTTCAAAAGGTTGTAGTGACTCATATTAGTGTAATTGCTATGATATGGTTTATGAAATATCTGAAATTTTTAATCATTCTACTAATCCTGTTATCTTTCAGTTCCCTATCATTTGCTCAAAGCTTAGAGATTCCTTTATATACTTCAGAAGATACTATCATTTCCTATACAGGATTCACTCTTAGCTATATTGAAGGCAGTGGAGCTCTTGCCCTTCTGACTACACTTAAAATGAACAACACTCTGGACTCGTGGCTACACGAAGGCAAGTTCTCCATGTCACTGAAATCGGAAGGAAGAGTAATATCCTCTATCAGGGCTGCTTAGTGCCTATTCCAACCGCACAGGTCGAAAAATTTACAGATTCTAGGTTACATGTTGTAACCATATTATTGAAGGAAGTAAAGCCTATTGCATATGCCAAAAGCACTATTTGTAAGAAATTAATCCAATCCATGGTTATAAAATTTTGGGATTTTAGGTTAATAATCTCTTCTAATCCAAAAGGAAAATTATTTTTACTAAGGTTATAGTGATAACAATATATTAATATTTAAGACTTACCCTATAGGGTAGCATGAGGTGAGTACCTCATACACCCCGTGTTTGTTTGCCAGGTTCATAATCATTGCTTGAGTTTTTTCAGGGGTATCTGAGCTTGCCTGTACTGCTCAATCCTTGAGGTGATTCGCTTTTTTTCTGCAGGTGTCTGCATGCATTGCTCGGCTAGGGTATTGGCTGTGATCTCAGCCTGGGAACGGGAAACTTCCAATGAGAGTATTCCTTCAAGAAGCCTATAGAAGGCAATACTCAGATATTTTCCATCCTCTTCTTTCCACGTAGTAGCATAGCCTTGTATCCACTGTTGTTCTGTCAGGCCTTCCTTTGAAGGATTGGTCATGTGATGCAGATTGTCAAATACAGCAGGGCATCCCACCTCCTAGGTCCAGGGCTTGCCCTGGGGTATTGATACCTTTCATTGGAACTCCTTGTCGATCACGGTTGTAGTGTAATCGTAGCCCAAAGCCTTGTCAAAGCAAAACTTGACTTGTAGCGAGGGAGGGTGTGTGGATGTTGACAGGAACCTCCTCTAAGGGTGATGCTTGTGTCGTAAAGTGCAAGCAAGAGATTTAGTCTCTTGTACGCAACAATGCAAAATAGGAGGATTTATGTATACACCTTCAGAGAATCGTTATGATTCAATGCTGTACAATTTCTGTGGCAAGAGCGGGCTAAAGCTACCAGCAGTCTCACTGGGCCTCTGGCATAATTTTGGTGATGCGACATCATTGTCCAATGCAAGGGCAATGATTCATACGGCATTTGATTTGGGGATAACACACTTCGACCTTGCCAATAACTATGGGCCCCCTGCAGGATCGGCTGAACTGAACTTCGGCAAGCTCCTTGCCCAGGATCTTAGCTCCTACCGTGATGAGCTGATCATCTCCACCAAGGCTGGCTACGACATGTGGCCAGGACCCTATGGCGAGTGGGGGAGTCGGAAATACCTGCTGGCCAGTCTCGATCAGAGCCTCCAGCGCATGGGCCTTGAGTACGTTGATATATTCTACTCGCACAGATTCGACCCCAATACCCCACTCGAAGAGACCATGAGTGCCTTGGAAACCGCCTACAGGCAAGGAAAGGCCCTGTATGTCGGCCTCTCCTCGTACTCAGCGGCGAAGACCCGCGAAGCCCATGATATCCTTAAGGCACGTGGAGTGCCTGTCCTCATTCACCAACCCTCCTACTCCATGCTCAACCGCTGGGTGGAGGAGGACAAGTTGTTGGATACCTTGGGAGAACTGGGCATTGGTACCATCTGCTTCTCACCTCTGGCGCAGGGGATGCTCACTGACAAGTACCTCAATGCAATTCCTAAGGACAGCAGGGCCGGCAAGGAGGGCACAGCCCTTTCTGCGAAGATGCTGACACCAGAGAACTTAGGGCGTATCAAAGCCCTCAACGAGATAGCCAAAAAACGCAATCAGAGCCTAGCACAGATGGCACTCAGTTGGGTCCTAAGGCGTAAGGAAGTGACTTCAGTGCTCATTGGAGCAAGCTCTCCTGAACAGATTATCGAGAATGTAGGAGCATTGGATCACCTCATTTTCACTGATGATGAGCTCAAGGAGATAGACAAGTATGCCCAGGAGGGCAACATCAACCTTTGGGCCCGCTCCAGTAACGAGGGATAGGATTCTCTTGCTACATGGTAACCGAACACACCTATTGAGATAGTTGTTAGGTCCAATTTGATGAAGGCCATGCCCTGGTAGAGGGCATGGCCTTCATTCCCCAACAAAGCGAGAACCAGAGGAATCTAGGACAAATCTCAGCAGGCTTCTTCCAACCAGATCATCGTTTGGTACAGTATTCATGCAAAAAAAGGATATTCTGAGGTAATTCGATTAAAGGATTGGATATACGTACACCTAATGTATAATTGTTCTCTCTTTGAATCTATTTCCCTTATATTTTCGATACCCATACAATATACTGTTGTCCTAGGAGTTCAGATGAGCAAGGCCTTGATTGAAATTGTCAAAATAGTGGGTGACCTGGATATCTCAAACTATGATGATTCCTTCTTACGGCAATCAGCAGAAAAAAGATTTGCCGTTACAGGAACCAGTACCCTTTCCGAGTATGTGCAATTTGTATCAGAAACTCCTGCTGAGGCTCCCAAGCTAGTACGATCTTTGAATATTACCCATACTGAATTTTTTAGGAATTCCCTCTCCTTCGCTCACTTGGAGCAGTGGATCCTCCCAAGTCTCCTTGCGGGGGAAGCAGAGGGCAGTGAGTTACGAATCTGGTCTGCGGGCTGTTCGACAGGTCAGGAAGCCTATTCAATTGCAATGTTGGTTGAAAACATGCAAACAAAAAAGTCGAAAAAACTGCGTTATCGCATCATTGCAACAGATATTTCCGAGTCGGCGTTACTTCAGGGCAGCAGAGGCAAGTACAGTGAAAAGGATATCCAGAGGATCAGGGTGAAAGACCTGAAGGAGTTTTTCATCAAAACAGGGGATACCTATACCGTATGTGATAGCGTAAAGAGCCATGTGAGCTTTTCCTCCTATGACCTGCTGGACAGCTTCTCCTCCTATCCGCAGGAGAGCATCTTCGGGGATTTCGATCTTGTTGTTTGCAGTAATGTTTTGTTTTACTACAAACCGAACTGTCAGATGGATATCGTAAAGAAACTGATAAACTCTCTGGACAAGGGTGGGTATCTGATAACAGGTGAGACAGAAAGGCATACTATGGAAAAATTCAGTGAATTGTATCAGGTAGCCCCTCCCTCACCCATCTACAAACTGAGGAGTGGCATGAAATGAAATTGAAAGAGCGTATGATAGCCAGACAACTAAGTATCTATATAGGTGGAGTCGTCGTAATAGTTTTAATTCTGATCGCAACCTCCATTTTTTCTGTAGAAGCCCTCTGGAAAGATACATCCGGCATATTCAACAATCCCTTGGCCGTCCGCAGGGCAATAGGGGAGATCAGGGCAGATGTCCTCTTGATACACAGGGATATGCGACAATTGCCCTATGAGGACAATCAAGAGGTAATTGAGCATCTCATCAACAATATTGGCATGTATGAAGCCAATATCAGTCAACAACTGCCTATTCTGTAAGAGAGGTACTTGGGTCCTCGAAGCGATGTTGATGAGGTTTCGGATGCCTTGACCCATTGGAAAGCCATTCGGGTCGAGACGGTTCGATTGTTACGTGCCTCACAGATTGAAGAGGTGGAGAATCGAGTTAAAGCCACCGGGGTGGGAGGGGTGCAGGCAGATAAGATTATTCTTGAGCTAGATATACTCAGAAATTTTGCACTGGCCAAGACTGATGAACTCTTTGAGGACGCTCAAGAGCACAGAACCCGAATCATAGAACAGATGGTATTCCTATGCATAGGTGTACTGTTTTTACTGGTAGCCTTAGGCCTGTATCTTCGGAAAAGCTTCTTGCCTCCAATCGCAAAGCTGACCGATGCCATTGAAATGATCAAGCAAGGCAAGCTGGATACACGTATCGGTAGTGAATCACCAAACGAGTTCGGTGAACTCGCAAGGGCCTTTGACACCATGTCCGACACCATTCAAAGGGAAACAATCTATAATACCAATATCGTCCGCATTTCCTCTAGTATGTTCAAACATAGAACCCTCCGTCCATTTTGTCAGGAATTGTTGAACAATCTTCAGGTTTTGACTGATTCACAAATCTGTGCACTGTATTTCTTGCATGAGACGAACAGCCAATTTGAGCGTTACGAGTCCATTGGTCTCAAACATGACAGTCTTTGTTCTTTTTCAGTTGCAGCAAAAGAGGGCGAGTTTGGAGCCGCCCTTGCATCAAAAAAAGTGCAACATGTAACGGATATTCCTTCAGACGTCCAGGTTCTATTTCCTACCGTAAGTGGAGATTTCAAGGTTAAGGAAATCATAACGATACCAATCATCCAGGGAGACGAGGTCATTTCTGTCATTTCGCTGGGGAGTATCAAGAGATACCCAACGGATGCAGTTCGTCTGATTCATGGTTTGCTGAATGAGATCACAGCAAGTCTTAGTGCAGTGCTTTCAGCGCAGCGAGCCATGGAATTTTCACAAGAACTGCAACAAAGCAATAGGGAACTTGAGCAACAAGCCAGGGAATTGGAGATGCAGGCAAATGAACTGACTGAGCAAAATGCGGAGCTTGAGATGCAGAAAAAGCAGCTGGATGAAGCGAGCCGTCTCAAGACGAATTTCCTATCGAACATGAGCCACGAGCTTCGGACCCCTCTCAATTCGGTGATTGCCCTATCAGGAGTCCTTGGTCGCAGGCTTGCAAACAAGATTCCGGAAGAAGAGAGCGGATATTTGGAGATAATTGAACGCAATGGAAGAAATCTCCTGACTATGATCAACGATATCCTTGATATTTCACGTATAGAAGCTGGTCGTGAAGACATTGAGATCACGCAGTTCAATTCCAACACTGTAATTGGTGAAGTGGTTGCAATGATTCAGCCCCAAGCGCAAAGCCAAAACATCGAGCTTCTCCATACCGCAAAGAATCCTGAGATAGCAATCGAGACTGATGCTAAAAAGTTTCGACACATCTTACAGAACCTGATCAGCAATGCGGTGAAGTTCACTGAAAAGGGCACCGTAGAGATTGCCTCTGAGCAGAACGGGGATAGCATCGTAATCTCTGTGAAAGATTCCGGAATAGGTATTTCAGAGGAACATCTTTCGCATATTTTCGAAGAGTTCCGGCAAGCAGATGGAAGTACTTCCAGAAGATTTGGAGGAACCGGACTGGGTCTGGCCATTGCAAAAAAATATGCAACCCTGCTTAATGGGACGATTACAATAGAGAGTACCCCTAAGGTGGGTTCGGAATTTACGCTGACGCTTCCTCTGAGGTATGATGCGAAACTCCTGTTACAAGGGCAGGCACCATCGGATCCCTATCAAAAGGAAGGAAGCCTATCCTTGCCCCAGGATGTTCCGGATTTGTCTGGCAGGACAATTTTGCTGGTTGATGATAATGAATCATCTCTCATTCAGATCAAGGACCTTATGGAGGGTCTTGGATGTCACGTTCGTTATGCCCCCGACGCTCTTGAGGCATTCACCATTATTGATCAAGGGGTACCTGATGCCATAATTCTTGATCTGATGATGCCCGATGTCGATGGGTTCAAAGTGCTTGAACTCCTTCGTAATGCCGAGGCTACAGCCAATATCCCAGTTCTTGTACTTACGGTAAAACATATCACCAAAGAAGAGCTGAAGTTCCTCAAGCGTAACAATGTGCATCAACTTATCCAAAGAGGTGATGTCAAACGACTGGAACTCCAACAGGCTGTTGCCACTATGCTCTATCCCAAAAACACCAAGGCAAATCAGAAGTCGCCAAAGGTACGAGCCTTAGCTGGCAAACCGGTAGTTTTAGTGGTTGAAGACAATAGGGACAATATGATCACCGTACAAGCACTTTTGAGAGATCACCATACTGTATTGGAAGCCTTTACAGCTAGTGAAGGCATAAAAATGGCAAGAGCCCATGTGCCGGATCTGATTCTTATGGATATTGCCTTGCCCGACTTCAACGGAATAGATGCTTTTAAGAAACTGAGAAGCCTACCCCAGACACAACATATACCTGTCATTGCGTTGACAGCGAGTGTACTGAAACATGATCGCGAAACCATACTCTCCCATGGATTTGATGCATTTATTGGGAAACCCATCATTGCTGATGAATTCTATAGGGTGCTAGATGAGGTGCTGAATGGAAAATAATAAGATAAGGATCTTGGCAATTGATGACAATAGGGACAACCTGGTCTCGTTGAAAGCCCTGATACAGGATGAGTATGCAGAAGCTGTAATCCTTACCTCCCAAAGTGGTCGGCAAGGTCTTGAGATTGCAGCAACAGAGGACCCTGATGTGATTTTTCTCGATATCCTTATGCCTGGAATGGATGGATATGAGGTGTGTACAAAACTGAAGGCAGATGCAAGGCTATGTGACACACCTGTTGTTTTTATCACAGCCATCAAAGGCGACAAGGAGCATCGTATCAAGGCGTTGGAAAGCGGTGCCGAAGCATTTCTGGCCAAGCCTATCGATGAGATAGAGCTGACAGCCCAGATTCGTGCCATGCTCAAGATCAGAGCAGCCAATATCCGAAAGCGCGATGAAAAGGAATTCCTTAGCGCATTGGTTGAAGAGAAAACTAAAGCCCTGTCTGAATCGAATAAGAAGACGTTGCAATTATTGGATGCTGTGAAAAGGGAAAAGGCATTGATTGAAGCGATTTTTGACAGCATACCAGGATATTTGTATGTGTATGACGAAAACGGAACACTTATTCGATGGAATAAGCAACATGAGACGATGACTGGGTATTCTGCAGAAGAACTGTCCCATATGACTCTTGAAAAATGGTTTGACCAAGAGGATGGGCAAAGGGTCAACTCCGCGGTGCATGATGTTTTTGCAAAGGGATATGGTGAAGTGGAAGCTCACCTCATCTTGAAAAGCGGTGAAAAGATGTTTATCCGCTCAAGCGGGGTCCCTCTTGTTTGGGACGGCAAAAAATACTTTACGGGGATTGGTCTCGATATTACTGAACACAAGAGGGTAGAGATGCAACTCCGGCAGAATATGGATGATTTGTTGGAGTCCCAAAGAATTGCCCATTTGGGAACCTGGCGGATGGATATAGAAACCAATCAGGTTATATGGTCGGATGAATTGTATAGAATATATGGCTTAGATCCCACACTTCCACCCCCACCCTTCCCAGAGCAGAAGAAGCTGTTTGCAGCAGAAAGCTGGGAGGCATTGTCTAAGGCTCTCAAGCATACAAGAGAATCAGGAGTCCCGTACGAGTTGGAACTTGAAACTGTGGTTGTAGGAGGAAAACATGGATGGATTTGGCTACGGTGCGAGGCTGTAAAGGATTCAAGTGGCAAAATCACGGGTCTTTGGGGAGCAGCTCTGGACATCACCGAGCGAAAGAAAACCGAACAGGACCTGTTGTACCTGAGCAACCATGACCATCTTACAGCATTGTATAACAGAAGATTTTTTGAAGAACAATTGAAGAGGTTGGACACGAAGAAAAATCTTCCCCTCTCGGTCATCATGTGTGATGTGAACGGGTTGAAACTGGTCAATGATTCCTTCGGGCATGATGTGGGGGATGCTCTTCTAAAAGAGACCGCCAAAATAATCAAGAGGGTATCTCGAGAGCATGATCTGATTGCTAGAATTGGAGGGGATGAGTTTGTCGTAGCCTTGCCAAAAACCACTGCAGAGGAGACAGAGCTGATTACAAATGTCATAAAGGAATTGGCCTCGAAAGAGAAAGTTTCCAATCTCGAGTTGTCGATTTCCTTTGGCATCGATACCAAGACGAATGATAGACAATCAATAATTGAGATTGTGGCAAACGCTGAGAATCATATGTACAGGCAAAAGCTGTATGAGCGTTCGAGTATTAGAAGCAAGACGATAGACCTTATCATGAATACCCTGTTTGAAAAAAGTAACCAGGAGGCGCTGCATTCAAATAGGGTGAGCACTCTTTGCCAATCCATCGCATCCAAGATGAATTTCAACGAGGATGCAATAAAACAAATGAGAATTGCTGGTCTTATCCATGATATTGGCAAGATTGGTGTTGATGAGAAAATTCTGAACAAGCAGGGACGACTTACCCTCGAAGAAAGAAGGGATATTGAGCGACATCCCGAGATTGGTTGGAAGATCCTGAGTTCTACAGCTGAGTTTTCTGAGTTGGCGCGATTTGTGCTTTCTCACCATGAAAATTGGAATGGCAGTGGATATCCAAAGGGTCTCAAGGGGGAGGCGATACCCCTTGAAGCAAGGATCATTCGTGTTGCAGACTCATACGATGCAATGACCAGTGAAAGAAGCTATAAGAAAGGAATGAGCAAGGAAGCTGCAATCGAAGAACTGAAGAGATGTTCCGGGACGCAGTTCGATCCTGTAGTTGTCGAGGTGTTTGTGCATATGGAGCTTGTGGAATCTAGTGATTACCGTCAAATAGACTCTCACTTTCTGCACTAGATATTCCTCACTTGTCTTTGCTATAGCGGAATGACTGCCTTGACAAATATTGTTGCTCTCTGTTATATTTTACACAATTAAATATAAAATAGGAGCATATCATGGAACCATCCCTATATGATTTTACAGTAACACGCAACGACGGATCAGAATTTTCTCTAGCCACCCTTCGTGATACGAGCGTCCTCATAGTCAACACTGCAAGCAAATGTAGTTTTACCGGTCAGTATACTGGCCTTGAGGCTCTTTATCAGGAGTACAAGGATAGGGGTTTCACCATACTTGCCTTTCCTTGTGACCAGTTTGCCCATCAGGAGCCTGGCAGTGATGCTGAGATCGCAGAGTTCTGCAAACTGAACCATGGGGTGACTTTCCCCCTCATGAGTAAGATTGAGGTCAACGGCAAGGGCGCCCATCCGCTGTACGTCTGGCTGAAAAAACAGGCTCCGGGTGTGTTGGGTGGTTCGATCAAATGGAACTTCACCAAATTTCTGGTGGGTAAGGATGGCAAGAGTGTGCAACGCTTTGCCTCAAAGACTGAACCCGAAGAGTTGAAAACTTCGATAGAGGGGGTGCTCTGATGGCATATCCACAGCTCCTGCTTTCCAACCAGCTCTGCTTCCGATTCTACGCCTTGGAGCGTGAGCTCATGGCTGCATACCGTCCTCTTTTGGACCAGGTAGGACTTACCTATGCCCAGTACATAACTATGCTCTACCTGTGGGAACATGAGAAGGGTACCGTAGGTGAACTCTGCTCTGCCCTCAGTCTTGATACAGGAACAATCTCGCCGCTTCTGAAGCGCCTAGAGAGTGCCAAGCTCGTAGAGAGAAAGCGCCTTCCCTCAGATGAGCGTACTGTTGAGGTACGATTGACAAAGAAAGGGAAGCTATTGGAAGAGAAGGCCTTGAATATTCCTGAGCATATCGCATCCTGTTTGCTTACTTCCAACAAGGATGAACAGGGGGCTAGGTTTGCCCTGTTGCAAAAGGTGCTTGACGAAACTCTTGAACAGCTGAGGGCTACCCGAAAACAAAGGCTTGCAGTACAATGACCTATGGTCCGTGAGGACCATAGTCTATGGAATCAGGAAGAAAAGCATTGGCTACGGTTCCCTCACTTGATCTCGAAAGGTATCTTGGGCGCTGGTATGAGATAGCTCGGTGGAACGTATACCAAGGTCAAGGCCATCGCCTGGAGACCCGATGATGTAGTTCCCGGTGCCTTGAAGGTACGGTTCTTCCCTCTCTTTGCCTCTGACTACCTGGGCTTTGGTAGGTGACAGAGACCTCTCATCACTATGGTTTCTTGCAAGGACAGCTGAAATTTCCCCTGAATTGCTGGAGAAGATGAAAGGCATAGCCTTTGAGCAGGGCTACGACCTATCGGACTTGACAATGGTAGAGCAACAAGAGCGGTAGGGTTTGGTTGTTTTGCATTGTTCCATCCAAATGTACGTTTCAATCTCATTGATAGCCTAATCCTCAAGAAGTAGTTCTTGGGGATTTTTTAGTTTATCCTCGATCCACATCCAACTCTTATCCTCATAGTCATCCTCTATATCCACCAAGCGCATAGACCCGTCATAGTCATCAGGAAGACCCAACAGGGTAAAAATCTCTGCCATGCTGTCTCCAGTAATTGCCTCAAGCTCATTGAGCCTTGTCTGCATGCTAATGGTTGCTTGTTGCGTATTGCCATCATGAGATGATCCATCATTGGTAAGTAGTGGTGTTAGGAAGAACATCGATGTCAGAACCAAGGCAATGATGAGGGAGATGGTATAGGTATGCCTAGGTTTGCGTAGTTTGGGCGGGCATGAGGTTTCACATAATCCACATCTGATGCAACTGCTATTCTTGACAGTCTCCTGTGCATAGGGATCAAGACCAACCGGACAAGCTTTGCTACAGGCCCCACACGATATACAGGCATCTGATGGTCTTTTGACCTTCAGGATGCTGAATTTTCCTAGCAAGGAGAGTACTGCACCCAAAGGACAGAACCATTTGCACCATGGGCGCTGGACGAAGAGCGATGCTATGAGGGTGGTGCCGAGGATGATCAGGGCAAGGGGGGCTACTTCCCCGGTGTAAAAATGCATCAGGGCATAGTAGGGGTCTGCCTTGATGAATACCAGATTGAAGCTCTTTGCCGTCATGTAGAGTATGAGGGCAAGCACAAGGTATTTTATGATCTTGAGCAGCCGGTCAAGGCTTTGGGAAACCTTTGCTTGGGGGATTCGTATCTTTCTTGCCAGAGCGTTTACCCACTCCTGGATGCTTCCCAAGGGGCAGAGCCAGCCACAGAAGACAGGACCTGCTGCGAGTGTGGTCAAAAGTATTGCAACCATCAGCAGGATGTTGGTGAAAGCAGTCTTTGGAACATACAAGCCTTGGCTTGCAAGTCTGGTAAGGGTGGCAATGCCTCCCATCGGGCATATCATGTGGAAAATCCCGACAGGAAGGGCCAGTGCTCCTAAGAAAAGGGTAGCCTGAATGACGGTACGAAGGGCTTTTGCCCGCTTGGCCTTACGTGACGGAGAAAGTGATGTTCTCATCATAGCCTCCCTTTGTGCAGATTCGACAGATGTTCAGGACTCTTTGTCCTTCGTCTGACGCTACAAATGCGATAGTTGTCACATTGGTACTTTTTGTCTTCGTTTCCCAGACTATAGGGCTCGTAAGGACAACTCCCTGTTCTGTCTTGCCCACTCTCCACTTTTGCTTGTCCAGCATGAAAAGTGTATCCTCAGGAGGAATCTTACAGTTGCGATGGTCTTCAGAGAAAATCACTTCTAGGGTGTAGGACGCATCCTTCTCCAGAGCTATCGTAGAACCTGGAAGAATTCTCATATCTGTCATTGCAGGTCCTGAAAGCCTGAACTC
Source organism: Sphaerochaeta sp. (assembly GCA_016342655.1). Lineage (GTDB taxonomy): Bacteria > Spirochaetota > Spirochaetia > Sphaerochaetales > Sphaerochaetaceae > Sphaerochaeta. The sequence goes on from JAEINL010000024.1 coordinate 19,548, forward strand.
CATTTCACAGGCGAATAGGGGAAGAGCAAGACTGAACATAAGAATCCCGAGTATATAATACCGTTTAAAAATCATGAGGCACCTCCGTATACGATGAGTATTCCCTTCTCTTGGCATGTTTGGTCGCAAGAGTAGGTAAAGATTTGGTAAATATTGGCAGCAAAGAACATTTTTCTGCATACTGTTCTTGCTTCCTCCATAAAGGTAAGCATACACTTGGGCCATGATATATGTAGTGGAAGATAATGATGCCATACGCGAAACAATTTGCTCCTATCTGGAACTCTCTGATTATGAGGTTGAACAGTTCAGCACTGTCGCTTCTGTTGTCGAGTCCCTGGAGTTCAAGAAAGCACGCCTCTGTATTCTTGATGTGATGCTCCCTGATGGTAACGGCTTTGAGCTTGCAAAGCGTATTCACGAAGCGCATAGCGAAGTGGCCTTCTTGTTTCTCACGGCCAAAGAGGCAGAGAGTGACCGAATCCTAGGCTTGGAACTTGGGGCGGAAGACTATATTGTAAAGCCCTTCTCTCCACGGGAGTTGGTTCTTCGTGTGCAGGCCATCCTGAGAAGGCTTGATGTTTCCCATGCAACCTCTGATGCGGAGAAGGGTAGTGTCAATGAGTGGAAGGTCGGCAATCAAAGTCTTACGATACATATGACAAAACATACCGTCTTGGTACAGGATCAAGAGGTCTACCTCACCAAGGTGGAGTGGAAGATCCTGGCTTTTCTTTCCTCAAACCCAGGAGAGCTCATCAGTCGGGAGAGAATCCTTGGCGAGTGCCTGGACTATCTGCATGATGGGTCTGACCGTACGGTAAATACCCATCTGAAGAATCTTCGGTCAAAGCTTGGAGAAGGGCAGTGGATAGAGACTGTTCGTGGCTTTGGATACAAATGGGTTGGGGAGAGAGTGCAATGAACAGAAGCAAGTCTCGTGATTTCTTCAACCGACTTTCGGTACGCTCCCTGGCTCTGGTGCTTATCTCCCTAGGGATATTTGCCTTGGTCCTTTCACTGCTGCTTACCTTTGGCCTAGGCAAGATTATGCGGGTTTGGCATGAGGATGAGAGCAAGGCCTTGCACCAGTATGTAACCACCACCCTAGAGGACCTGCACAATGAAGCCGCAGCCACAGGGGTACAGGTGACACAGATTGACATGGTCCGTTCCTTCGAAGGCCTTCCCTTTGCCCCGGACTACCTTGTGGTCACTGATTCCGACGGTGCTCTGCTCTATTATTATAAGGAAGCGGATAGGGGTGCAGGATGGGGAAGGAATGCTCTCAAGAATCTTAAGGATATCAACCAGTGGAATGAAGTGCGTCTCGATGATGGCTCTTTAGCCTTCCGATATGCCCTGCATCTAAGAACCTTTGATGAGCAGGCTTCCAACGGGTTTCTCATTGCAGCCTCCAAGCTGTTGCTGATCTGGGGTTTGGTGACAGCAGCGGTCCTTTCCCTGTTTTTGGCCTATCTGTTTACCCGACCATTGAAACGTGAGAGCAAGACAGTGGTCCTCTCGTTGCAGCGGATGGCGGAGGGAGAGCGGGCTGTCCCTCTTGTGTTAGGCAAAGTTGCCGAGTTCAACGACATTGCAGTCGCTTCTCAGGTGTTGCAATCTCATCTGGTGGAGGAAGAACAGCTACGGCGGCAGTGGGCAGAGGATGTAGCCCATGACTTGCGTACTCCTTTGTCTGTCCTGCGTGCACAATTGGAAGCTATGGTTGATGGTGTTTTCAAGGTGGAGACTTCACGCCTGGAAAGGCTGCTTCTTGAAACAGGAAAGCTGGAAACCCTCGTGAACAGCCTTGCCCTGCTTTCTCATCTGGAGACTCCGGGGTTTAGCCCAAAGCTGCAGAACGTCAACCTCGATTCATTCCTCCATGCCTTGAGCGAACAGTATGACCAACAGGCAAAAAAGAAGGGCATGAGTGTACAGATTGTCTCTTCAGGGGCAACTTTGGTCTCTGACCCTTCCCTGTTGGAGCGAGCCTTGGGGAACCTCCTTGCAAATGCCATCAAATATGGCAGACAGGGAACGGTGATCAGGCTTGTCGTATCGGAGGGGATGGATGGGAAGGCACATTCACTGTGCATAGAGAATGAGGGGGGCATTGGTCAGGAGGTGCTCACCCATATGTTTGACCGCCTCTATCGTGGAGAGGAGGCCCGATCCAGTGAGGGGACCGGTCTGGGACTTTCCATAGTGAAGGCTATCGTTGAAGCCCATCGGTGGAGCATTACGATTACCTCAGAGGATACCACCAAAGCTCTCATTTCATTCCCCAACTAAGCGAGAGTAGCACAAGCATTACCATGGTTCCATTACCGAGCGAGTGCCGGGAAAGCAAGGTGAGATACGTGAGCCCCTTGGCTCGGAAAAGGAGGCAACGCCTCCTCTTTCCAGGGCTTGCCCTGGGGTATTGATACCTTTCATTTATCTAATCTTTACCAAATGTGGGTGGTAACTCCATAGCTCGAAGGTATTGTTAGGCTATCAAAAGAGACTGGAGGTCTTCAATGAACAAAAGAAACATCAGTATGGTAGCCATTCTTCTCGTAATGGTAACAGTAGGGCTATTTGCCGCAACAGAGAGTGATCTGAGGGGAAGCGATTTTGTCCGTTTGGGTCAATTGGGTATTGTATCGGGTACGCTATCCGAAGTGGATGGCGAGTGGTATCTCACCACCACTGATACTGAGTATGCCTTGCACCTGGGAAACTATGAGGTAATCTATCCCAAGGGTATAGACCTTAAGGAAGGGTCAGAAGCTATAGTCAGAGGGTTTGTGCTTGATTCTGATATCTCGGCTGTGACCGTTGGTACCCATGATGAGAGCTATTCCTTCCGTACCCTAGAGGGCATTCCCTTGTGGGCAGGTCAGGGAGAGAGGCAGAATCAGATAGCTTCCCAAAACGAAGGAAAAGGACTGGGCAACTTCAGGCAGAGCGTCCCTGTTGCACAAGGAAGGCAAGCCAGCATCCAGAGCGTCGGCCAGGGCAGGCAAGTGGGCCAAAGAGGGCCCCAGAGCAGGCGTTAGGAACAGTTTCCCTATCGATACTGGGTAGGTGGTACTAAGAACACGAACTGATACCGCCCCAGATAGTGAAAGGGAACTGGAAAGAGAGAAATTCTCAGAGGGAAGGCCGGATCAACACAAGAGTGTTGAATCGGCCTTCTTCCTAGTATATACGCATACATTTCAAGGTGGATCAGCAATTCAACATCAACCTACCTTAGTCTCCTTCTTCCTGGCAATACCACTCATCAGGACCTTCAGACCCTCCTTTTCAAACACCTCTTGGGCCATAGCCAAATCCTTTACGTTTGGTTCCTCTACACCCTTGAGGGTGTAGTCAAGCTTGAGTTGCTCCCACTTGTACTGACCCATGCTGTGATAGGGCAACAGCTCGACCAACTCGATGCAGGAAAATCCCTTGAGATAGGTGGCAAGACTTTCCAACCTAGCCTTGTCCAGAGTCCATCCTGGAACTAGGACATGGCGAAGCCATACCTTCTTGCCAATGCTTTCGCAGTACTCCAAAGTAGCTAGGGTGTTCGAATTACCCATCCCTGTCAGGCTGAAGCACTGTTTGTCATCGAGGCTCTTTATATCCAGCAGGACAAGGTCCACCTCATCTATGACCTCTTTGGCCAGTTCTAGGGGAACACTGCCTGAGGTATCGAGGGCTGTGTGCAGGCCTTCGCCCTTACATCGTTGTATGATGTCCAGGGCGAAAGCTGGTTGCATCAAGGGTTCTCCTCCACTGAGGGTTACCCCTCCCTTGGTAATGAACGAACGGTAGGAAAGGATATCCTTTACCACACGCTCGCTATCGGTCACGTTTTTCCCCTTCATCGTCCAGGTATCGGGATTGTGACAGAATCGGCATCGCAAGGAACAGCCCTGGAGAAAGAGGACATACCTTACGCCAGGTCCATCGAGGGTGCCAAACGTCTCTACCGAGTGTACTGTACCTTGTATGCTCATACTATCCTCCTTACAGGTGATCGTGGAACGTCCTATGGATGACATCAAGTTGCTGTTCACGGGTCAGTTTGATGAAGTTCACTGCATAGCCACTGACACGGATGGTCAGCTGCGGATACTTCTCGGGGTGGTCCATTGCATCGAGGAGTGTGCTCTTCTCCATGACATTGACATTGATATGATGCCCGCCTTCAGCGAAGTAGCCGTCCATGAGGGTTACCAAGTTCGTAGTCTGCATTTTCCTATCCTTCCCTAGGGTGCCTGGGATGATGGAGAAGGTGTAGGATATGCCATCCTGGGCATAGTCATAGGGAATCTTGGCGACACTCTTCATGCTTGCCACACATCCTTTGGTATCACGCCCATGCATCGGGTTCGCCCCTGGAGCAAACGGTTTCCCTTTCTTTCTTCCATCGGGAGTCGATCCCGTCTTCTTTCCATAGACCACATTGCTGGTAATGGTCAGTACTGACAGGGTAGGGACGCTGTTGCGGTAGGTATGGTGGCTGCGCATCTTGGTGATGAACATCTTTACCACTTCCACTGCAATGTCGTCGACCCTGTCGTCGTTATTGCCGAACGTGGGGAAGTCCCCTTCGATCTCAAAGTCCACAGCCAGATTGTTCCTGTCGTAGAGGGGCTTCACCTTGGCGTACTTGATGGCTGACAGGCTATCGGCAACAACACTGAGACCTGCGATCCCTCCTGCCATGGTCCTGAGGATGCTCTCGTCGTGCAAAGCCATCTCAATGCGTTCGTAGCTGTACTTGTCATGCATGTAATGGATGACATTGAGGGTTTCGATGTAGAGTTTGGCAAGCCATGAGCTCATGAACTCAAACTTCTCCATTACATCGTCGTAATCGAGGTATTCGCTTGTGATGGACTGGGTCTTAGGCCCTGCCTGATCGCCACTCTTCTCATCGCGTCCGCCGTTGATGGCATACAGCAGTGTCTTTGCTAGGTTTACCCGGGCCCCGAAGAACTGCATCTGCTTGCCGATGGCCATTGCCGAGACGCAGCATGCGATTCCGTAGTCATCACCATAGTCGACTCTCATGAGGTCATCGCTCTCGTACTGGATCGAAGAGGTCTCGATCGAGAGGTTTGCACAATACGCCTTGAAGTGTTCAGGCAGTCTCTCACTCCAGAGAACGGTGAGGTTGGGCTCGGGTGCGGGACCCAGGTTTGTAAGGGTATGGAGGAAGCGGTAGCTCATCTTGGTCACCATATGCCTCCCGTCATGGCCCATACCTCCTATAGTCTCTGTTACCCAGGTGGGGTCACCACTGAACAGCTCGTCGTAGGCCGGGGTCCTGAGGAACCTGACGATACGGAGTTTCATGACAAAGTGGTCGACAAACTCCTGGATCTGACTTTCTGTGTACTTGCCGCTAGTGAGGTCCCGCTCGCTATAGATGTCCAAGAACGTGGAGACCCTTCCCAGGCTCATCGCTGCCCCGTTCTGCTCCTTGATGGCGGCAAGATAGGCAAAATAGAGCCACTGGATGGCCTCTCTTGTGTCATTCGCTGGCTTTGCAATATCAAAGCCGTAGGAGAGGGCCATCTGATGCAGTTCCTCCAGGGATCGGATCTGCTCGCTGATCTCCTCCCTGTTGCGGATGGTATCGCTGTCCATGACATCAAAGAGGAAGTTCTCCTTGGCATGCTTTTTCTGTGCAATAAGGTAGTCGGTACCGTACAGGGGAACCCTGCGGTAGTCGCCGATGATCCTTCCCCGTCCATAGGCATCAGGGAGGCCTGTTATGATACCTGTGTGGCGAGCCATTTTCATCTCAGGGGTATAGACATCGAAGACTCCATCATTATGCGTCTTGCGGTAGGTGAATATCTCTTCGATATCTTCAGGTAGTGTCTTGCCGTAGGCCTTGAGTTCGGTGTGGACCAGACGGATGCCTCCGAAGGGCATGATGGCGCGCTTAAGCGGCTCATCAGTCTGCAGTCCCACTATTTCCTCGAGATCTTCATCTATATACCCCTTGTTGTGGCTTGTGATGGTAGAGATGGTCGTTTCATCAATGTCATACATGCCCCCTCTCTCCCGCTCGATGGCCAATAGGCTGGAGAGCTTCTCCCAGAGTTTCTTGGTCTTGTCTGTGGGTTTTTCCAAGAAGGAAGGGGCACCGTCGAACGGGATATAGTTCTCAACAATGAAGAGCCTTGTATTGATCTCGAATGATTTCTTCTGTATTTGTGTATCTGTAGCGTTCATGTATTTCTCCTGCTATAGTAATAGGGTGCATGCCCTTATACGTGAGGTGTACCATGTATCACTATTGTATTCTGTGATTCAAATCACATATGCACACAAGAGGGGATTTCCTGTGGAAGAATTTGAACCATGCGATGGTTGCAACAATGACCTTTGCATAAGAAATGTACCGCTGTTCTCTACCCTTAATCGTGAGGCCATGCATGCCCTCACCTCTCAGATGGCGCATAAGACCTTCAAGAAGGGAGAGACCATAGTCCATGAGGGTGAGCGTCCCCTCGGATTTACCGTCATACGCTCAGGCAGTGCCAAGGCATACAGGACCACCTTTGACGGGCGCGAGCAGATACTCTACATCTTCCCTGAAAATGACTACTTTGGTGCACGATTCCTGTTTACTGAGGAGAAAGTTCCCTATTCGGTTGAGGCTCTGGAGGAGACTAGAGTCTGTATCCTTTCCAAGGAACAGTTTTCCTCCCTCCTGCAGGAGCATAGCGGGGTTGCCTTGCAGATCATCGAGGCGATGGCAAATCGCATGAGTCGTCTTGAACTGGTCATGCAGAGCATGGGCGGGCGCAACGCTGAGCTGAGGATAGCCTCGCTGCTGTTGGAGTTCAAGGATACCTATGGAAAGAAGAACGGTGAGTACCTTGAGATAACGCTTCCCCTAAGTAGGGAAGGGTTGGCAAACTATCTGGGAATGGCCAGGGAAACCCTTAGCCGCAAGATGGCCCAGCTGGAAGAGGACGGCATCATTGAAAGCATAGGGACAAAGACCATACGGATAGTGGACCTCGTACGTCTGAAGAATCTTTCGCTGCTTGTTGACTGAACCTATGACAGGGTGAGTAGTATTCCCTACCCATAGAAGGGTTTTGAATATATGCCATAGGAATTTCTATGCACAAAAGATGAATCTTTATATACAATGGGTGATATTATCTTGCGCTTTGGGGTTTGGTAGGCTACCATTAGTTAAGAGTCTTTCTTGTAACATAAAACGGAGGTAGTCTATGGCTAATGTTCAATCGATCTTGGATGAGAAAGGAAGTAAAGTGTTTAGCATCAGTGCTGATGATTCTCTCTCCCATGCCTTATTGAAGTTGACCGAACATAAGATAGGAGCATTGATGGTGTTGGACGAGGAAAGAAACATCAAGGGTATTCTTTCTGAGCGTGATATCATTCGCCACTTTTCACGCAAGCTAGAACATCTGAATACCGCATCCATTCCTGTCAGTGAATATATGACCACAGCAGTAACGTATGTCAATCCTACCCAAAGCTTGGAGGACTGTCTCCAGCTGATGACCGCTGGCCACTTCAGGCACTTGCCTGTTGTTGATGATGGCAAGCTTGTTGGTATGATCTCTATTGGTGATGTGGTAAAGCTGTCCTTGAAGGAGCGTGATTTCCAGATTGGTGAGTTGGAGCAGTATATTACCAGTCCCTATTAATTGGTATCACATGACTGATTGCTAGTCTGATGAAACCCGCATAGCTTTTCATGTCATGAATAGCTATGCGGGTTTTTCATTTTTTTACGTATACGTAGGAGCATGGTATGGACCAAAAAAAACTGAACAATTGAAGGAAATACTGGGGAAGCTTCATAGTGGGGCAACACCCGAATCGGTAAAAGAGGAATTCCTTCGGGAGTTTGGTAGTGTACGTGCTGAGGATCTGGCAGCGGCAGAGAAGAAACTCATGGAAGAGGGGATGAAGCTTGAACAGGTGCAAAAACTCTGTGATGTGCATGCCTTTGTCTTTGAGGGCAATCTCCAGCCTGTAGGCAAAAGCAAACAGGCAGACTCCATTCCGGGACATCCAGCCTTTGTCTTCAAAGGTGAGAACTCTGGTCTGAAGGCTTTCTTGGCAAAGGAGTTCGAGCCTGCTTTGGGAGCTTTCACCAAGGACAGCTCAGAGAAAAATGCAACAAAGCTCCATCAGGCGGTGAAAAGCCTGTCTAAGGTGCATGTGCACTACCTGAGAAAGGAAAATCTTCTTTTTCCTTACCTTGAGAAGGCAGGGATAACAGCACCTCCTAAGGTAATGTGGGGTGTGGATGATGAAATTCGCGCTCTCTGGAAAGGTGTCCTTGCTGACCTCCCCTCCAAGGGCGAGGCAGTTCTGAGCGCAGTGGAGAAGCTTTTGGAACAGGTGAAGAGCATGATCACCAAGGAAGATACTATCCTCATGCCGATGTTGCTTGAGAACCTTGACGCTGATGCTTGGCTGACCGTTGCCCGTGATAGCGCGGATATCGGATATTGCTTCAATGGTGGGATCGAGGGTGCTTCACCTTCTGATGCACTCTCATGGTATCGTTGGAATTTCAGCATGAGCGGTAAGGATGAGACTTTTGAGCAGACTGGTGACAAGGTAACGCTTCCCAGTGGAAGCTTTACCCTAGAGGAACTGACATGCATGCTCAATTCTATGCCCGCAGACATTACCTTTGTAGGAAAGGATGATACTGTGCGCTATTTCTCAGAAGGGAAGGAGCGGGTGTTCCCAAGGACACGCAGTATCATCGGACGTGAGGTGGCACACTGTCACCCACCGAAGAGTCTGCATGTCGTTGAGAAGCTGGTAGAGGATTTTAAGGCTGGTGTGAAGGATGAAGAGTCCTTCTGGCTGCAGAGAGGATCCCAGTTTGTCCTTATCCGCTACTATGCTGTTCGTTCTGAAGGGGGTGACTATCTCGGTGTCATGGAAGTGACTGAAGAGATATCGGCCTTGAGGAGCCTCGAAGGAAACAAACTTCTGGCAGATTGACCTTGTACGTAAGCCTAAGTGAGGATTATCCTTTCTTGGGCTTGCTTTTTTCCTTCATAGTGTTGATGACCGCAATATAGGCGTATATCTGCCCTTGGATCTCTGAGTTCTTCAGTTCTCCCCGTCCCCCCCAATCCTGGCCTTCATAGACTGTCAGGTGGTACAGTTCCCCTTCCAAATCAGTAACCTTCAGGTTGGCTATCTTGATGCGGTTCTCCAAAAATTGCATCGTAGTAGTATATCCGTCATGAAACGCCTGCTCTTCAGAGGTGCGTTCCAGAGATGTATCTATATCTTGCATGTGTACTAATTCCTATCCTGATCGTACGGCCAATTTTTCAAAAAGCTGGGTCAGTTGTGTCGCTATTTCGTGGTTCTTGAGGGACTGAATATCTTTCAGAGCCCGATATTTATAGGATTGTGCAATAGAATCAGCTTTTTGTACACCACCTAGGGTTTTCACCAAGGCCACAGCCTTGGTAACGGAAACCTTGGAGAGTGGCTTGTTTCTGCTCTTTAGAAGAGCTGTGAGTTTTCTGTCTTGTTCGTCCATCTCTTGTTCTGCCTCGAGAGCGAGAAGCAAAGGAAGGGTAGGGATACCCTCCTTGAGGTCTTTGCCTGTCTGTTTGCCGAGCTTCTCTTTGTTTCCAACATAATCAAGGATATCGTCTTGTATCTGGAAGGCCATACCCATGGTATAGCCGATGCGGTGGCAAACCATTCGTTCAAGCTCTGGAAGTTTGCCTACTGAGGCTCCAGCATAGCAGGACAGTGCGAATAGGGAGGCTGTCTTCCCCCCGATCCTCCTGAAGTAAGTAGTCTTGGAGATAAAGAAATCGCCTTGGCCTGCATCCTGTTCCAACTCACTTTCACACAACCGTGCCAAGGCATTGGACACTATCTGGGCATTCATCATGTCCCCACTCTCTTCTGCTGAGACAAGGGCTAGGGCACGGGCAAGCAGGTAGTCTCCTGCAAGCACGGCCTGCTTGGCTCCAGCTTGGGCAAATAGGGTAGGTACGCCCCTGCGCGTCTTGGCCGAGTCTATGATATCGTCATGGGCTAGGGAGGCGAGGTGGATCATTTCAAGGACACTTGCAACTCTGACGGCTTTGTCCCGGTCAGATTCCTCTCCCAGACGTGAGCAGAGGAGCACAAGAGCCGGGCGCAACATCTTGCCACCCGACTGCACATGTGATCGTAAGAGTGTACGTATAAAAGCGTGGGCACTATCCACTGTTTTCTCAATGATGGCCTGCACGCTTTGGAGCTCCTGCTTGAGTGCCGGTGCATGTTCGTAAAAGTCCTGCATCCTATCAGTCCTGGTTCTTGGCTAGCTTGCGCTTCATCTGCTTTTTGGTGAACTCAGGTTCTCCCATGTACAGGTAGGTTTTCTTTGCAAGCGGAGTCTTGTTCCAGAGTTTTTTCAGATAGGGCATGACCCAGTAGTCCAGTCCGAAGGCCCGGCCCGCTCCTCCGAGCATCATGATGGAGACCGCCATGTACCAGAAGATTTCCTTCCCTGCCAGGGCTCCTATGAGGAACATGACCGAAAGGCCTAGGGATACTACAGCAGCCGGGAAGGTAAACAGACCACCTAAGAAGCAGAGTCCGATTCCCACTTCTGCAAGTACGATCATGATCTGGAACAGGTAAGGTGCCTGGGAAACAAACACGTCGTTAATCCAGGTGTAGAGTGCCAGAGGCTGGTCGAGGACAGGGGGCGCGAACTGCTTTACAGCCTCTGTCACTGCAGTGGCTGCCACTTCAGCTGTCTCGCCCCAAGCTTCAGAGGCCGCACCGACAGCATCGGCAGCACCCCAGTAGACTTTTGAGCCGGTGGTGTCTGAAAGCCACCCCTCGGTAATCTTGCCAAACCCTTCTATGAGCCACATCACCCCGATGAACATCCTGAGGAACGTTGTCCAGTAGGAGGGGACCCTATAGGAGGCCATGCCTCCGATGAGGGACCTCTTGTGCTTGATCTCGAGAATCTCATGTTTGAGATAGGTCCATGCGCCATTGACGCCACACACGCCAGATTGGTAGTACATGTTTACCATATGCTTCATTGCCTGGGCAAAGAAACCGGAGAGCGAAATGCCTCCCGTATGGGAAACGGCGTACCTGCCACCGATGGAAACCATGTAGCCATGGAAGTTTGACTTGAAGGGCTTTGGTGGATCAGCTTTCTTCCCCAGTGCGCTCTTGATGGTGTAGATCACTCCATCAGTAGCGGTCTTTGCACTCTGCTCTGCTGCCTCCACTATCTGGGGGACCGGACGGTTGTTCTCTTGGAAGTACATGCCGTCCCCTACTACATAGACGTTCTCATGGTCAGGGGACTGCATGAACTCATTTACCAGCTTGCGTCCCATCTTGCCGTCGGTGATGGACAGTTTCTCCCCAAACTCAGTTCCACGCACACCGCAGGTCCAGATGAGGGTCTTGGTCTTGATGACCTCTCCCCCCCTGATAGTGAAGCCGTCTTCGGTGACATTGGTGATGAGGGAGTTGAGCATAATCTCAATGCCCTGCTTGCGCATGTACCGTTCTGCTTTCTGCCGTGGGCCTTCGGGCAACATGTTGAGAATCTGTCCAAGCGCTTCACAGTTGATGATGCGTACATCACTGCTGTCGAGCTTGTTCTTCTCACAAAGATGAGGTAGCCACTCAGCAAGTTCGCCAACGAGCTCCACACCGGTGAAGCCGCCTCCGGCAACAACAAAGGTCAACAGCTGTTTTCGTTTTTCAAGGTCTGCCTCTCGGGTGGCTTCCTTTACCATCGTCTCAATGTGGTAGCGGATCGAAAGGGCATTTTCTAGGCTCCAAAGGTAGAAGGCATGTTCCTTCACTCCTGGGACCTTGAAATCAGCGGTCTCCCCTCCGGTACCTAAGATCAGCTGGTCATACGGGTATGAGCCCCTATCGCCTGTGAGCATCTGCTTGGTGAAGTCAATGTCTCGTATTTCATCTTGGACAACATGTACCATCTTGCCCGAAAAAATCCGGTCAAATGAGATTTTCACAGAGTTCTGCTTTACCCTGTTTCCGGCAACCTCATGCAATTCAGTCATGAGTATGTGGTTTCTGTTGCGGTCAATCAGGGTGATCTCCACCTGCTCTTGCATTTTCTTGAATGCCTTGTGCAAATTTTTTGCAGCATGAACTCCTGCATACCCTCCGCCAAGAATTACGATACGTTTCTTTTCCATTTTCCTATCCCTTTGAGTCTCGATTTCAAGAATGGTCCCCATCTCTCTTCCTAATATAGGTACCAGAGCACAGACTAGCATTAAATATGGTTATATACCATCATATTACTATGAAATAAGGCAATTGTTGCTATATTTATCTATTAGACTCTCTCACATTTTTAGAGTTTTGTAACCCTCTTCCCTCACGAATACCGATGCATTGTACACAATATTTAGAGGAACTCCCCCTATTCTTTCATGGTGTAAGCAGGAAAAACATTACACTCTTTCAGGATTATGTACTTCTAATAGCATATAATACAAAGAAATAAAAAAGTTTCCTGAAAAGATTAATTTTTATTGATATTTTTCTAGCGAAATATTGATGAATATCATCAAATGAGTATATGATTGGATATAAATGAATAGTGAAACGCTCGCTGTCAAGGAGAAAAATCGTATGAAGAGAACTAGTAAATTGGCTTTTATAGCCATGATCTTGCTTATTGCCCTTGTAGCTGTTGGTTGTGCCAAGGAAGAACCCAAGACTGTAGCCACAGTTGCTACCCCAGAACCTAAAGCTGTTATTGAACCCGCTACCCCAGGTCTTGAGGATGGCATTTACTTTGCAATAGATGAAGAGTTTGCCTCTTCAGGATGGAAAGAGACAGTTACCCTTACCGTTTCCGGTGGGAAAATTACCCAAGCTGACTGGAATGCAGTAAATATTTCAGGTGGTGCTGACAAGAAAGCCTATGACAAGGCAGGCAAGTACAACATGGTGAAGTTTGGCAAGGCCCAGGCCGATTGGTCAGTGCAGGCCGAAAAGGCTGAAAAGCATCTGATTGCAACCCAGGACCCAACTGTCATTTCCTATAAGGATGACGAGGGCCACACCGATGATATCGCTGGAGTCTCTGTCCATGTGAATGCCTTTTTCTCCCTTGCCCAAGAAGCTTTGGAAGCCGGACCTGTAGGTCGTGGACCGTATGCTGACGGTGTTTATTTCGCCATTGATGATCAGTTTGCCTCTTCTGGCTGGAAGGAATATGTCTCCCTTACCGTACTGAACGGAAGAATTGCCGCTATCAACTGGAGTGGGATTAACCGCGCAGGTGATGACAAGAAAGCATATGATAAGGCTGGCAACTACAATATGGTGAAGTTTGGCAAAGCCCAGGACGAGTGGTTTGTACAGGCAAATCGTGTTGAAAATTTCCTGTTGGAGAAACAGGACCTCAAGGCCATCAACTACAAGGATGCAGAGGGACATACCGATGATATCGCAGGTGTCTCCATCCACGTCAACAGCATGTACGCTTTGGCAGAAAAGGCCCTTGCCTCCGGAGTCCAGAAGATTGGCCCCTACACCAATGGCAGCTACTATGCCAGCGAGGAAGCCTTTGGCTCCAATGGTTGGAAGGGCTTTGTATCGGTGTATGTCAGCAATGGCAACATCGTGCAGGTCTACTACAGCGGTGTGAATGAAGCAGGGGATGACAAGCAGGTCTTTGCCTCTGAAGGTAACTATGGCATGATAGTGGCCAGTGAGATTGGTAAGGAGTGGCATGAGCAGGCTCAGGCTGCTGAAGCTTATCTGGTCTCTACCCAGGATCCCAAGAAAATTGAGTTTACCAATGTTGAAGGTAACACCGATGACATTGCAGGGGTATCCATGCATGTTGGTGATTTCTTCTCGTTGACAGAGAAAGCCCTCGCTGCAGGACCAAAGAAATAAGTTTCCCAATCTAGGGATTGCTCTACAAGAAAGGCCTTGTGATGCACTGCATTGCAAGGCCTTTCTCCTATGCATCGGATGCTCAGCTATATTTTCCAATGAAATGTGGCGAAAAAATACAAAACGATGCAGTTTTTATGGCTTTACCCAATCTTTATCGTATGTTCAGCCTTCTTCCACCTGCCATGGCTATTGTTAGCTCAGGACAAAGAAACACGAGCCAATAGGCTCAAAGGTGGACAACATGAACAAGAAGTTTGTAATCGCAATGATTCTGATAGTGGTGGTCGTAGCTTCCGTTTCAGCGGCTTCCTATGGAAACCGTTGGGCAACCGATGCCTCCGACACCCGCTACCTTGGCCAAGGAAGGACAATCACCGATTCCCAGATTTGTCTGGTGACTGGCGAAGAGGTGGCTGCCACAAGGGCTCTGGGCTATGAGGGGCGTGCTTTCGGCATGTATGGGGCGGTAGGCACAGACGCTGACGCTCTTTGCCTGGTAACCGGAGAGGCCCCACTAGAGGGAAGCCGAATGGGCTCTGACCTGCGCTATAATGCTTCCCAGGGTGGCGGCATGAGATGGTCGAGATAACCTTATAGGAATGCATGTATGGCCAGCCCCAGGCTGGCCATGTCAAAGGAGTATACCATGAGAAAATTTCATACGTTTTTAGTACTAACGGCGGTAATGGGCATAAGTGCCTTGGCCTTGCTGGTGGCACAGCCGGTCAGCGAAGTGCAGAACCAACTGGTGACAGTATCCCCAGTATCTGAGGCCTCTTCCGAATCGGAAGGGATCCTGTACATGAGGGAGGAGGAAAAACTTGCCCGTGATGTCTATCTGGCCTTGTACGACAGGTGGGTTCTGAGGACGTTCGCCAATATCGCACAGGCAGAGCAGATGCACATGGACAGCGTTGGTGCCCTGATCGAGGCTCAGGGGTTAGTCGACCCCGTCACAGGGTCACAACCCGGTGAGTTCAAGAATCCCACCCTTGCAGCGCTCTATGCATCATTGGTTGAGCTGGGCTCACAATCGCTTCAGGATGCCCTCATTGTCGGGACGATCATAGAGGGCCTTGATATCTATGATTTGGAGAACTATCTCTCTGAGACAGATGACCCTGCTTCGATAGCCGTCTATACGAACCTGTTGAGAGGGTCGGAGAACCACATGCGTTCTTTCTCAAGACAACTTAGCCGGTATGGCATTGCCTATGAGGCACGCTATATCACCCAAGAAAGGTTGGAGGAGATTCTTTCCCGGTAAATACATACATACAAATACTATTCAAGGGAAGGCTCTGCTGACGCAGAGCCTTCCCTGCTTTTTCTACAAATTGGGTTCTAAGGCTGGGGAGCGTGTACAGTGGGAGGAAAGGGGTATGCGATAGTCAACGCGTTCGTTGAAACCTCTAGGAGCATTTGTAAGACCTGCACTCAAGACATTATTTTTGAAATGTGATACTTATTAGCTATGGCATACAAAGATCTTCAGGACTTTATCCGGAAATTGGAAGCGGAAGGGGAACTGTGTAGGATTACACGGGAAGTCGACCCCTATCTGGAAATAACAGAAATTACTGACCGGGTCAGTAAGGCAGGGGGAAAAGCTTTGCTGTTCGAACAGGTTAAGGGTTCAGAGTATCCGGTACTGATGAATGCCATGGGGTCTTACAAACGTATGGCCATGGCCTTGGGCGTGCAGGACCTTGAAGAGAAGCAGAAAGAAATTTCTGACTTGATCAAATGGGGTTTCAGTCAGGCGAAGAGCATTGATATCCCCTCCATTATCCCCAAGCTCTCTGTGTTCCACTCTTTTTTCCCCAGAAAAGTGAGAAAGGCTGCCTGTCAGGAGGTGGTTGACCACGATCCCGACCTTTCAAAACTCCCTGTGTTGACCTGTTGGCCTCAGGATGGGGGGCCCTTCCTTACGTTGCCCTTAGTCTTTACCCGCGACCCTGAGTCAGGGGTTTCCAACCTGGGAATGTACCGGATGCAGGTTTTTGATAAGAATACGACGGGTATGCATTGGCATATCCATAAGGACGGGTCTCATTTCTATCAGAAATATAAAGACAGGAATGAAGTGATGCCCGTTGCTGTGGCCCTTGGGTGCGATCCTGCCATTACCTATGCTGCGACCGCTCCGCTTCCTGAGGGGATCTATGAGATTCTCTTTGCAGGGTTTTTACGGGGCAAGCCGGTGAATATGGTCGATTGCGTGACTATTCCACTCCAGGTTCCCGCCGATGCAGAGTTTGTGCTTGAGGGGTATGTAGACCCTCAGGAAAAACTCCATACCGAAGGTCCGTTTGGCGACCATACAGGGTATTACTCCTTGCAAGGGGAATATCCAATCTTCCATGTACAATGCATTACCCGTAAGAAAAAGCCTGTCTATCCTGCAACGGTTGTCGGTAAACCTCCCATGGAGGATTGTTATATGGCAAAGGCTACCGAGCGGCTGTTCCTTCCTCTTCTCCAGTTGGTAATTCCTGAGATCGTAGATATGGAGTTGCCTCTCGCGGGGGTATTCCACAACTGTGTGATTGTCTCGATCAAGAAACGATTCCCTGCTCAGGTCAAGAAAGTCATGAATGCCCTTTGGGGGCTTGGCCAGATGATGTATACCAAGATGATCATCGTCGTCGATGATACCGTTGATGTCCATGACATCTCAACGGTGATGTGGAAAGTATTCAATAATATTGATGGAAAGCGTGATATCGTATTCTCCGAAGGCCCCCTTGATGCCTTGGACCATGCTTCGCCTCTCCCCCTGCAAGGGACACGGTTGGGGATTGATGCAACTAAAAAAACACTTCTTGACGGGCATACCCGGCCTTGGCCTGATGATATTGTAATGACCGGTGAGGTTGTCCGCCATATTGATGAAATCTGGAATGAACTGGGAATTGAGGTATAGGAATTGGGAAAAGCTAATAATAAACCTCTGAAACTTGCCCAGGCAGTCATGATTCAACATACGTTGTTTTCCCTTCCCTTTGCAGGGGCCGCACTTTTGCTGGAGACCAAAGGGGTAATCCCCATGCAGAAATTACTGTGGATTTTCCTTGCTATCCTTGGGGCGAGGAACGGTGCAAATGCCCTTAACAGGTTGGTCGACCATTCCCTTGATGCCTTGAATCCAAGGACAGAGGGACGTCATCTTCCCTCAGGTCGACTTACGCGCACCGACCTATGGATCTTTGCCATTTGCTGTATTCTGCTTCTGATTATCTCGACTTGTATGCTCAATTGGTTGTGCGTGGCTTTGCTTCCCTTAGCCCTTGGCATGGTCTTTACCTATTCCTACACCAAGCGTTTTACCTGGCTATGCCATTATTTCCTCGGTGCCACTGTTGCTATAGCCCCCATGGGAACGTTGTTGGCCCTGAACGGAGCGTTCAAACCCAGCTATTTTATTGTCTCTGCTGCAGTTTCCCTTTGGGTTGCAGGGTTTGACATTATCTATGCCACCCAAGATAGTGAATTCGACCGAGAACAGGGATTGTATTCGATTCCTGCAAGGTTTGGGATAAGGAAAGCTTTGGTCATTGCCTCTTTCTCTCATCTGGTCTCTTTTCTGCTTTTGGTTATCTGGGGATTTTTCTACCAGGTCGGATCCTGGTATTTTGTTGGATGTCTCGCTGTAGGAATCCTGTTGTTTGTTGAAAATGCACTGGTCGCCCCGGGGAAATTGAAACATGTCACTACTGCTGCCTACCACATCAATGAGATTGTCAGCGTGTTGTTCTTTGTATTTGTAGCTTTGGAGGTATACCTGCCATGAAACGTATCATTGTAGCTGTTACCGGAGCCACCGGTTCCGTATATGCCTTACACCTCTTGCAGAGGCTTTGTCAGATGGAAGAGGTCTTTGTCCACCTTGTTGTTTCTCCTTGGGGTGAACGCGTTATGCTTGAGGAAACTGGCAAGACAGTCAGAGAATGGCTGTCTGGCCTACCGAATGACAATCTCTTCTTATATGAGCATGCAGACCTAGGCGCTCCTATTGCTAGTGGTTCTTATCCGATAGATGCCATGGTTGTCATTCCCTGTACAATGGGTAGCCTTGGTGCCATTGCCTGTGGGCTTTCTGCAAACCTGATCGAACGCTGTGCAAGTGTGACACTGAAGGAAAAGAGGCCGCTCATCCTGGTTGCAAGGGAGACTCCCCTCAGTTCCCTTCATTTGCAGAACATGTTGACCTTGAGTAATGTAGGGGCGATGATACTCCCTCCGGTTCCTACTTTTTATTGCCATCCCAAAACCGTGGATGACATTGTGGATTCAACAGTCGACAGGGTTCTTGATTCCCTTCGGCTTGCCGATACAAAAATCAAACGATGGAAGTGATGATGAAAAAAAAGAAGCGTGTATTGTTCTTGGCTCTATTGCTTGTGTTTGCAAGCGTCGTGTTTGCCCAGCCAAATGCTGAAAGGCAAAGTATACAGATTGGAATTCTCCCGGATGTCGATTCCCTGCCCTTCATGCTTGCCGAGTATCAGAACCTGTTTGAAAAACAGGGAGTGAAGGTTAATCTGGTCAAGTTCCAGAGCCCTGTCGAACGTGATGCCGCTTTCCAAGCTGGAAAGATAGATGGAATGGTGGGTGATACGCTCGGGGCACTCTTCCTTGAGCAGGCAGGTTTTGACATTTCCATACTTTCGACGACCAATGGACGCTATGGTCTTGCTGGCTCCCCTCAAGGTGCCATTACCGGACTTGAACAGCTGGCAAACCAGGCCATAGGGGTCAGTAGCAATACCATTATCGAGTATCTGGCAGACTCTCTTGTCCTTTCGGCGGGGGTAGGGGAAGAGGATATAAAGCTGCTTGCTGTCCCTAAGATCCCCGTAAGGATGGAACTTCTACTCAATGGTCAGATTCCTGCTGCCTGTCTTCCCGAACCCCTGTATTCCCTGGTAATCGTAAAAGGAGCAAAGCCCCTGGGCGACAGCACCTCTTTATCCGATGCCCCTGGGGTAATGATCTTTGACTCTGCTTTTATCCAAAAGAATCGCAGTGATTTGATCAAAGGGTTCAAGGCCTACTGGGAAGCTGGACAGCTGATCAATGCTAATCCAGATGACTATCGGGCGTTTTTGGTCGACCAAGCTGGATTTCCACAACCTCTCGGCCCGATATTTTCTTTTGTGACCTATACGAAACCCCAGATTCCTTCAAAGGCCCAGATACAGAAGGTTGTCGATTGGATGAACACGAGAAAACTTCTTGATTCAATTCCCACGTATGAGGCCCTGGTCGATCCGTTTGTGGTACAGGCATTATAAATGATAGAGGTCAGGGAGGTATCATATTCCTATTGTCAAGGGAATAGGCCAGTCACAATATTCTCCTCTTGTAGCCATACCTTCGAAAAGAAGCAGGTCCATGCGATAATTGGTCATTCCGGTTGTGGGAAGACCACTTTGCTCTATCTTCTTTCAGGGTTGCTGCAGCCTTCGGCGGGGTCACTGTCTTTTGATGGCAACAATCTGGGATTTCGACAAAGCAACAGGGCAATTATTCTTCAGGATTTTGGATTACTGCCCTGGAAACGGGTATACGACAATATCGCCCTTGGTCTCCATTTGAAGAATGAGCCTAAGGAGGTGATTGCAGAAAAAGTCACCCGGATACTGCAAGAAGTCGAGATATGCTCTCTATCCCGTTCTTTTCCCTCACAGCTTTCAGGAGGTGAGAAGCAACGGTGTGCCATCGCACGGGCTGTGGTTACCGAACCGGACCTGTTGCTGATGGATGAACCTTTTTCGGCCCTCGATGCAATGAATAGGGAAAATATGCAAGAGCTGTTGCTTACAATACAGAGACGGCATGGGATGACGTGCATCATGGTAACCCACAGCATAGAAGAGGCTGTGTACGTAAGTGATTCCATCCATGTGATGGAACGAAATGAACAAGGATCTACAGTGTTCTTGCCAACAATTGAAAATACTCACCAAAAATTAGACGGCTACCGAAAAAGCCCAGAATATTTTGCTACCTGTGTCCAGCTCCGCAAATTGCTTGAAAAGGGGCATGCCAGATGAAAAAGGCTGGAATATTGCTTATCGCTATGTGGTATGCTCTATCTTTTTTTGCAGGCAAGCTTTTTCTTCCCTATCCCCATGCAGTAGCTTCCCATACAGCTCTAGCCCTTATACAAAGCTCCCTGATCAGGCATTTCGCTATCTCTGCATTTCGTATTTTTGTTGCGCTCATAACAGCGACTGTTCTGGCTACTTGGTT
The DNA here is from genome assembly GCA_016342655.1 of Sphaerochaeta sp. Taxonomy (GTDB): domain Bacteria; phylum Spirochaetota; class Spirochaetia; order Sphaerochaetales; family Sphaerochaetaceae; genus Sphaerochaeta. Next base: position 39,753 of record JAEINL010000024.1, read on the forward strand.
GGGGCTTGCTGCAGGTAGGAGTAGGAAGACGGACAGAATGCTCACCCCTTTTGCCTACATCCTCTATCCAATTCCCAAGGTGGCGTTGTTGCCGGTAATTATGTTGTTTTTAGGCCTTGGAAATCTCTCCAAGGTATTTTTCATTGGTTTGGTCGTGTTTTTCCAGCTCTACTTTGTTATTAGGGATGCCGCCCAAGCAGTGGATGAGCACTATATTGATTCTGTGCGTAGTCTCGGGGCTTCTCGTTTTGCCATCCTGGTGCATGTTGTGCTTCCTGCAGTACTTCCTTCCCTGTTTACTGCCTTGAGGGTTTCTACAGGGACAGCGACAGCTGTATTGTTTCTTGCCGAAACCTTTGCAACAACCACTGGGTTGGGTTGGTTCATCATGGACAGCTGGGCAAGGATGGACTATCTGGACATGTATGCAGCAATGGTATGCCTGAGCCTTCTGGCCACAGCGTTCTTTGCCCTGTTCTCTTTATTGGAAAAGCATCTCTGTCCCTGGATGCACCTAAAAGACAGAGTATCTGAAGAGTAGCTTCTACCGGTACTGCAAGGTGGTCGTGCGGTTTCATTTATGATTGAGCCGGAATTTGATTGACAGCTCTACTTGAACAACCTTACAATTACTAGTGATTTTATTTGGATATGATATCGCGGTTTATACACGTATGTAGTTATGATACCCCTTGGATTTTCTCCGATTGGGAAGGATTACCATGCAAATTAGAAAAAATGACGTTTCGAATACAACGAAAACCTCGCTCAAAGAACCAAGCCAGATGATGCAAATCCGAGTCAATGGCATCTTGCATACATGGAAGATTGAAGCAGACATTACAAATGCCACTACGCTTTCTTACCTCCTCAGGGAAAAACTCGGATTCACCGGGCTCAAGGTAGCCTGTGATGAAGGGGCTTGTGGTGCTTGCACGGTAATTATGGATGGGAAGGCTGTCCTTTCCTGTATGGTGCTTGCAATTCAGGCTGATGGCCACGATGTATTGACAATAGAAGGCCTGGGGAAAGATGATCCTGTGGTCCAAGCCTTTGCAGAGCAGTCTGAACCCCACTATGGGACTGCCATGCAGTGCGGCTATTGCACCCCGGGGTTTGTCATGACAGCCAGGGCCCTGCTGAACGAAAACCCTTCACCCACGCTTGGTGAAATCAAGGATGCCCTATCGGGAAATATCTGCAGGTGCGGCTGTTATGCGGGAATAGCCCAAGCCGTCCTCCGTGCCTCTGAAAAAATACTGGCAAAAGGGAGGCAACTATGAATGAACCTTTTATCCCAAGAGTGAATCGCAAGTTTATCGGAAAATATCGACCAAAGATCGATGGTCCGGATAAAGCAAGCGGGAAAGCCTTGTTCGCTGACGACATGACCATCAAGATGCGTTTCCCTGACATGTTGTATGCCAAGGTCCTGAGAAGCCCCTATCCTAACGCCCGAATCAAGAGTTTTGATTGCAGTAAGGCTGAGGCGCTATCTGGTGTGGCAACCGTCATGACCTACAAGGATCCAGAGTTTTCTTCCCTTAAGCTTACCAACGCCGGTTGGACTGACTGCGTCGACACTGTAACCTGGGATCGGATGATGTTCGGGTATAGGGACAGACATGTGTTGGGCGAATTTGCCAGTTGGGTTGGGGATGAAATGGGTATTGCCGTAGCCGCTGAAACTGAAGAAATTGCAGAAGAGGCCCTCAGACTTATTGAGATTGATTGGGAAATCTTACCCTTTGTTCTCGACCCAATTGCTTCGATGCACCCTGATGCCCCAAAAGTGCACCCCGATATCTATCCTTCCAATATTCTCCCTCCTGATCCAACCGGGGGTCCTGACATCTTTGAAGATAGGGGAGATGTGGAAGCAAGTCTCGCTTCTGCTGATGCCGTGGTGACAGTGAATTCGACCCACCATAATGCAACCCAAGGCCACATGGATAATTGGTGCTGCCTCATGCAATGGGCGGAAGACCAGCTGACAGTGTGGTCGAATTCCTATGCTGCGGACCAGTTACGTATGCATATCAGCGAGATGTTGGGATTGCCGCTTCATAGGATCCGTGCCATCGCCTCCTATGTTGGGGGACAGTTTGGACGAGGGGATACCGGGGACCAACCCTTTTTCCTCATTACCGCGCTACTCTCACAGAAAACGGGTAAACCCGTCAAGTATAGGCATACCAGACATCAGAGTTTCCTCAATACCCGCCAGCCAGCCCAATACACCTGTAAAGCCGGAGCAAAGAAGGATGGTACCATAACCTCCTTGCATTTCAAATCCATTGGAAATGTAGGTGCGTATGCAGATCTCTCAATGTTTGCCTTAAAGTTTGTTCCCAAGGAACTCTCTGAGGTCGTTCTGGCCCATATACCCAATCTTCGGATGGAATCCTATGGTGTCTATACGAATGTCATCCCCGGTTGTATGATGCGTGGGGTCGGGAACTCCCAGTTCAACCTTATCCTTGCCCATGTCATGGACGCTTTGGCCGAAGAGCTGGGTATGGATCCTATTGATCTGTGCATCAAGAATTTTGCCCATGAGTGGGAGACGTTGCCTAGCAAGAGCCTGAAGGAAGTGCTACGCGTAGGTTCTGAGAGAATCCAGTGGAAGGAAAAGAGAAATATTCCTGGCAAGGGTCCTTTCTTTGATGGGGTATCCAAACGTGGGGTCGGATTTTCTTGTCACCCCTCCTGGCATGCGGAATGGCAAGAGGAAAGACGGGGGAAGGTCCAAGTTTCCCTCACCCTTAACCCTGACTGCACCGTATTGCTTAATGCAGCCTCCATAGAAGTGGGCGGAGGTTCCAATACCTGCAATGTCTTGGGATGCGCTGAGGCTTTGGATTTTCTCGGGATAGGTATCGAAGACATCCACTGGACGAGTATCGTCGATACCAATGATGGTATCAAGGACTGCGTGCAGACTGACAGCGCGGTCTCCTACCTGCAATCGGAAGTCATGATTGATTCGGCAAAAGAACTCCAGGAAAAACTCAAGGAAGCAGCGGCCTCGATACTCAAACTCAAGCCCTCTGAGATTGGGTTCCAAGAGGGAAAGGTTCTGGTTGCCTCTCAACCCATGCTTGATATGACAATCAAGGAATTGCTGCGTAAAGGGGACAATGCTCCCATTACCATACTAAAAAGCAGAGCACCTGATGTTGCTCTGACCGGGATTCCCTTTTTTGCAAACTTTGCTGAAGTTGAAGTGGATACCAGTACCGGTAAGGTTACTGTAGTGAAATTGGTTGTCGTGAATGATTGCGGAACGGTGATGTTTGCCTCTGGGGCGGAAGCCCAACAGATTGGCGGACAGTGCATGGGTATGGGTGAAGCCTTGACTGAAGAGATTATCTACGACCAGAAGACAGGCATTCCACTCAATTTCAACTGGATCGACTATACCATTCCAACGATGGCCGATATGCCGGATATCGACCCGATACTTCTTGAGGTCTGGAAAGGGACAGGTGAATATGGAGCCTGTGGTATTGGAGAAGGCACCGTTTCGTGTACCCCTGGAGCAATCCAAAATGCGATTTACAACGCCATTGGGGTTAGGGTGAATGATATTCCGGTCAAACCGGAAAAAATTCTTAAAGCTCTGGGAAAAAACTGAGGAACAACCATGGGAATGCGCAATTTCGAACATATTTCTGTCAAGACATTGGATGAAGCGGCCCGACTGCTTGCTTCGCAAAAACACAAAGTATCTGCCATAGCAGGCGGTACCGACCTTCTGGGAATCCTGAAGGATGATGTCCATCCTGAATACCCTGAGGCTCTCATCGACCTCAAGACCATAGAAGGTTTGGATTTCATCCGCCAGGATCCAAAGGGTATAACCATCGGGGCCATGACCAATCTCTCTACAATCTTTACGAGCAACCTGATCCAAAAAACCCTCCCTCTGCTTTCCGAGGCCGCCCATGCAGTGGCATCCCCGCAGGTTAGAAACATGGGAACCCTCGGTGGTAACCTCTGTCAGGAACCCCGGTGTTGGTACTACCGCAATTACAACAATGCTTTCCATTGCCTGCGAAAGGATGGTGACAATTGCCCTGCACTCACGGGTGAGAACCGTTTCCATTCGGTCTTCGGATCAATGCGCGTAGGCACTCCCTCCTGTTGTTCCAGTTGCCCTGATTCCATCGACATCCCCCTCTATATGGAGAAGATCAGAGCCGGAGAGATCGAAGAGGCAAGTGCAATCATTCTTGAGCACAACCCCATGCCTGCCATTACAGGCAGGGTATGTCCCCATTTTTGTGAACAAGGCTGCAACCGTAAGGAGCAAGACAGCCCTGTTTCCATTCGTTCGGTTGAACGGCATATAGGCGATTACCTTCTGGAACAGACAAAACGCCATACGCCCTCAGCTGCTCGGGCAAAGGGCAAGAAGGTTGCAGTGGTGGGAGGGGGTCCTGCAGGACTTTCCTGTGCCTATTATTTGCAGCTCAAAGGCTATGAAGTCACAATCTTTGAAAAACAGCCCAAACTCGGAGGTATGCTCCGCTATGGGATCCCTGATTTCCGCCTTTCTGCGCAGATATTGGACAAACAAATAGAAGCTTTGCTGATACAAGGGATCAAGGTGAAAACTGATGCGAAGCTGGGAAAGGACTTTAGCCTTGCATCACTCAAGGCTGAAGGCTACCAATCCATTTTCCTAGCTTTGGGATCCTGGAAAGCCAAGGAAATGGGAATCCCAAAAGAAAGTCATCCTAACATTCTTACGGGCCTTTCCTTCCTTGAAAGGGTAAAGCTCCTAGGTCCTCCTACGCTTACAGGAACGGTCGCAGTAGTCGGTGGTGGCAATACCGCTATTGATGCTGCCCGAACGGCATTGCGCTCAGGTGCAGAAAAAGTTGTCTTGTTGTACAGACGTACGCGCTTGGAGATGCCTGCTGAAAACGAGGAGATTGAAGATGCGGAGAAGGAAGGGATTGAACTACACTTCTTGGTAGCTCCCAAGCACGTTGTAACTGAAAATTCCACCCTTACAGGTCTTCAGTGTTGTCGGATGGAACTTGGAGCTCCCGACTCCTCAGGAAGGCCCAGACCTGTTGAGATCAAGGACAGTGAATTCCTTTTCCCTGCGGATTGGATTATTTCCGCCATTGGCCAGACACAGGATTTGGAAGGTCTTGATTCCGAACTGAAGCGTTCTGCTTGGAATGGCATCGAATCTGACTCTGAAACCTTTGCAACCAACATCCCAGGCTTGTATGCAGGAGGGGATGTGGTAAGTGGCCCTGCAACAGTGGTCGAAGCTATTGCCGCTGGGCGCAAGGCGGCCCTAGCAATTGAAGAATACTTACAGGGAAAAAACAGCAAGATAGAGAAAAAACTTGTTGCCGGACCACAGGAACTTCATACGATCAACGAGAAGGCTCTTGTTTCCTCTCCTAGGATTTCTGTTGATGACTTGGATCCTCAAGAGCGCACTATGATTAAGGAAGACTACAAGACCGTCGATTTCAAGAGAGTCAGTCTTGAAGCCTACCGTTGTATTGACTGCAGTTGTGTAGCAGTAAACGCCTCCGATCTTGCTCCTGCCTTGCTGACCTTGGAAGCTTTAATAAAAACGACAAAACGGACGATAGCAGCGCAGGATTTCTTCACTGTCAGATCCATGGCTACGACCGTGCTTGCAGACGATGAGCTGGTTTCTGAGATTTTCATCCCTACACCCTTGGAAAATACCACGTTCAATTTCCAGAAGTTCCGCATCAGGAACTCCATTGACTTTCCTATGGTGAGCGTCGCCTCGTGCCTTACGTTTGAGAAGGGGAAGATACAGAGAGCCCGCATTGCTTTTGGAGCTGTGGCTCCCATTCCCTTCAGGGCAAGAAGTGTGGAGGAATTTCTGATTGGAAAAGAAGCGACGGAAGAGATAGCTGCCCTGGCAGGGGAACTCGCCGTGAAGGATTCCTTTCCATTGGAAAAGAACCGATACAAGCTGACGATTCTCAAGGGACTGCTTAGGAAGGCGATCCTGACGGTATAGGCTCATTGCAAATATAACACTTAGCATGAATGTTGAAGCATCGGGTAGGATCATCAATTGAGGCTCAGGTTCGGCCTTGGAACCTGCTTACGAACAAGCGTTCCCTGTGAAGTGTTTTATCGGTCCGGACCAAATCTCTCTTGGTGATAACTGACTTTTGGAAAGGTTTTTAGAAACTTCACTCGAGAAGGCTTTTTGTCATGAAGCAATCGGCCACTACAAAGCTATCTTGAATTTACATGATCATTAAGATATAAGTATGATTGCAAAACAGAAACACGAACCGGTATGGTAGTCCGGTTGACCGAAGGGTCCAGTAGCCTTTGCACAGTATTGTGCATTGTCCAGTTTTTGCTCATGTAGGGGTATTTTGCCCTGAGGAGCGAATAATGGACAATTTTACCATATGTAACATTTTTTTCGATGGACAATTCTGGATAGCCATAATTACACGATTGCAAGATGGTGAATATCATGAAGCTCGGTACACTTTTGGGCCAGAACCAACGGGACCTGAGATTCTACAATGGTCGGATTCAATTCTTCCGACGTTACCATTTGTGAAAGTTGAAAAACCAACAGCGTTAAAAAAAATACTCTTGCCTTCTTGTTCTCGTGTTTCTTCCAAAGACCGTTATAAAGAAGCCAACACTAAACACTTGAAAGAAAAACAGAAAATAAAACATTCGAAAAAACAGATGGAGAAGAAGTTGCAATATCAGTCTAAGAAAGAAAACGAAAAGAAAAACGCAAACACTGAACAGCCGATCTTTCTTCAACTTGAACAAAAGGATTAAGGATTCAAGTGCAAGTGGAAGCGTTCATCGAATCCAATGGTTGGGTAAGGTGTACCCACATGTTGGTATGAAGCTTACAAAGAAATAGGAATAGGACTAGGTAGAGAGACCTTTGATGCGGATTCTGATGCGACTTCCTGAATATCAATGACCACACATCTGAACAATAAAAAACCCCTTTCCGATAATTTCTTATCTGAAAGGGGTTTAGTGTATGCGGTAGACTGGACTTCCAGATACGATCAGAACAAAGATTCAAGGTACTCAAGGAGATTTGTTAACCGAGGCAGAATTCCCAGAATTAGATAACTCCTGGTAAAGTTACTGCGCTGTGAAACTCCCCCGTAATTGAACGGAAGGTTCTGTTGAGTACACCCACGATGGTAAGTTTTACTGATAGGGATGTTCGTCAATATAAGGGAGCTCTCCCATATGCTGAATCAATTCAGGACTATGCTTTTGGAGTGCCCTCGTTCAAGCATTGTGACACTCAGGCAATTGATAGATATATTGCTGCATTCAAAAAAGTATTTACTCAGATTGATGTATTAGTAGAGGCCTGACTTGATAAAAGAAGTTGCTGAAGCAAGAATTTGAAGGCATCATTGCTTTCATTTCAGAAGTCGGAATGACTTTTCGTTGTCCCTAAAAGAAGAAAACTCACAAGGAGTTTTCTCTTTGGGCCAAGAAGGACTTGAACCTTCGCCCCACGGATTATGAGAGCTCTTTAAGTCACATCTATTTTGTCCTATTCTGTTCGTAAATCTCGATTTTGTAAAGCATTATTGAACAATAGAAAACAGCGTAAAACCTCTTGATATTGGTACATGTGTTGGTATTTTGGAACAGTTATTAGTTGAGTTAACAAATATAATGTATCCGGATGGGATTTCGAAGTGTAAGCCGAAAATGGATTTTTCCTCCTACCTTAAATACGGTGGGTAAATCCGGTCAATTTATAGCTAGATTTTGT
>JAEINL010000141.1 GCA_016342655.1 Sphaerochaeta sp.
CATACCGCATCCACCAAGGACCTGACACTCCTCGTAAGCAGCCCCAAAAGGGGTTGGCCCGGTATTGACGACTGCGGCGTACTTCCTCATTTCAAGGGAGTGGCAGTCCATGACAGTTGGGCCCCTTATTACAATAAGAAATATGCTGGTGCAACCCATGCACTATGCTGTGCCCATATAGATCGTGAGCTGCAGGGCATCATTGACAACTACAAGCAGCGATGGCCAAAGCAGTTTCAAAAGATGCTGATGAGTATGTATGTGAAGAAGAGTGAGCTTCTTGCCAAGGGGGTCGCCAAGGCTCCCGATGACATGCTCAAGGAATTCAGCGACCTATATGACAAAATAATAGAGAAGGGAATCAAAAGGAACCCAATCCCCAAAGTTGTGAAAAAAACCAGAGGAAGACCAAAAAAGGGCAAACCCCGGAGCCTGGTGGACAGGTTGCAGAAACTCAAGGATGATGTGATGAGATTCTTCACTGACTTCAAAGTGCCCTACACTAACAACCTTGCGGAAAAGTCCTACCGCCTTTCGAAGAAAAAAATGCAGATAGCCGGTACATTCAGGGCTAGTGATGGAGGGGAGCGTTTCGCTACCATATTCTCCATCATCGATACCTGCCGTAAAAACGGGATGGGCCCAATTGAGGCACTATTCAAGATTTTCACAGGTACATTCTCCCTTGATTTTATCAGTCGGCCAGCTGGGTGACCTGAGTAGTTACAAGTTGAGATATAACCTATAGTTCCCTCTGACTTTTTCTAACTACCCTAATTTTACCTGTTCCAAATATTCAATAAATCCCTATATTTGTTCGAAATATCTTGTGAGGTGATACTTTTCGTGCTAATATGTAGTTGGAAAGTAATTCTAACTACAGAAGGAGGCATTGAACAGTATGTACCTTGGATATGACATCAAGGGCGGTGTGAAGTACGCTAAGATCTGCTCTTCCAGAAGGGAGGGGGACAAGATAATCAGTAGCCAGAAAAGCCTGGGAAGGGTCCTTGATGAGAAGAGGGGGATCTTCCGGAACAGGGAGAGGGGAATCTTCACCTATGATGTGACTACCGACACCTATGGCAAGGCCGACCCTTCCTTCGTCCCCAAGGCTGCAAGGAAGAATGCAAAGGAAAAGCTCATCCTCGACTTCGGGGACTCCTACTTCCTTGATGCCTTCATCCGCAAGAACGGCCTTGAGCCCTGTATCAAGGCCCTTGGCTATGGTAATCCTGATACGGTGACCTCCATGGTCCAGTACTATGTCCTTTGCAACCTTGCCAATTGCCATGCCGGTGACTGGTGGGACGGCAACTACGCGAGGATCCTCTACCCTGATGCCAATCTCAGCAGCCAGAGAATCAGTGATATGCTGATCTACATAGGGGATGAGGGTGTCTATCGGGACTTCTTCAGGGAATATACGAAGCTCCTTGCCAGGAAGGAAGAGGGGACCAATATCCTGATCGACAGCACAGGCCTGCCCAACAGCATCCATTTCCCCCTTACAGCCATCAGCAACCACAACGGGAAGATTAGAGCCGAGATGAGGCTCATCTATGTCCTGCAGCAGGAGACGGACCTTCCCCTGTTCATGCGCTGCTGCCCCGGAAACGTCGTTGACGTCACCACCCTGACGAAGACCATCCTTGAGCTGAAGGCCAACGGGATCAAGACTAAGTTTGCAATCCTCGATGCCGGGTACCTCACCAAGGAGAACATAGAGGAACTGTACGAGAACGGCATTTCCTTCCTGTCCAGGCTCAAGGCTAACAGCCTGATCTATAAGAATGCGCTAAAAGAGCATCTCCCTACTCTGGAGGCAAAGGAAAACCTTGTCTCTTACAATTCCAGATATGCCTACATCAAGAGGATTGACTGTGATATGGGTGAAGGGCATAGGGCATATGTCTACCTCTGCCGGGACCTGGCGATGAAAAGCATCGAGAACTCAAAGCTTTTTGACAAGGCGGGGAAGGCAGGGATGAAGACCCAGGCTGTCTTTGATGCGATGGAAGGGCATGGCATCTTTGCCCTTGTCTCCTCACGGCCAATCGCCAAGGAAAAGGTTCTGGGCACCTACTACACCCGCCAACAGATAGAGCAGGTCTTCGACATCTGCAAGAACTACACCAACATGCTTCCACTCAGGGTGCAGACTGAGGAGACTCTGCGGGGTCATCTGATGCTGAGCTTCATCGCTGCAGTCATCGTAAGGATGCTCCAAAAGCAGATACTAGGCACCCCCTATTCCCCGATTGATGTATTCACCAACCTGAGGAACCACAAGTGCAAGGTGTTTGAGGACTTCCTGCTGACCCAGGAATCGGTTAAGAAGGCAAATGACATCTACAAGCTGATGGGCCTGAAAGTCCCCCATCAGATTCCCATAAACAAAGAGGCTTTGTAGTTAGATAAAGGTACAGGGAACTATAGATAACTTGTACGGGAGCAGAATTGTGGGGGATACTTTTCATTTGATGTTGGAATTCGTTAGAGGATTCTTTATTTCAAAAAGATTGCTGAAAGGCAACACAAATTGCTACATTTTAAACAATCAGCACATTGGAGATGTATGCTATAGTCTTTCACTTATAGATAGTTTTTGTAAAGAAAAAAAAGCTTTGAATGTCGTGGTAATTTGGTCTGGTAAATTCAAAGAGCTTTACGATTCTTTTGATATTAAATGTTTGTTTCGTATGAGCTCCGAAAATCAACGTAGGCTTCAGATTTACTTGTTGAAAAGTCAAACGGGAAAGAAACTTATTGAGAACGGACGTCTTGTTGTAACATATACCTCATTTTTTATGAATAGCGAGGAGCAAGAATCAAATGAGATTACTGTAATGGATTTATTAAAAACTAAGTCCTTTAGAATTTCTAAAGATTCACTAATTCATTTTCCTAGCATTAATAGAAATGGTGTTGGAAATGTAATCCAATCGTTGAATATAAAAAAACACAGAACAGTTTTTATAAATCCTTTTGCCCTATCAATGTCTGTTCCTGTTAGTTTTTTTCAGAAAATTGCTAAACGATTAGCAGAGCATGGGTATGACGTAGTTTCAAATATGAGAAAAGAGGATGATGTTCCAATCAATGGTACAAAAGGAGTTTTTCTTTCTCTAAATGATTCGTTTTGTTTGATGGAGTATTGTGGCTATACAGTTGGAGTTAGAAGTGGATTCTATGATTTCTCCATCTCTGCAAAATGTAGCTTCCACATTATTTATGAACAAGAGTATAAAATGAAAAAAGCATATAGTTTGAAAGCATGGAATAGTGTGCATCCTCTTCGCGAATATGTTTATAAAACAGATGTTGAAAATGAGTTGATTGAAGATATTATTTCTCAATTCCCATTTATTTCTTTAGGAGTCAACTATAACATAATAAATGGGAAAATTAGGTAACGAGGTTCAAATCACCAATGATAGGGCACTCAAAGGCATTGAATAGCTCGAT
>JAEINL010000142.1 GCA_016342655.1 Sphaerochaeta sp.
ATGCCGCGAAGATAGCGAGTAAAGAGGTTGAGCCCGGCTCGGCCTGTCAGGCAATCGCTCGTGACCTGGACATCGTCTATGAATTTTGTTCTATTCCAATAGAGATTGGACATCCAGCCCTCCGCCATGTGGTGAAATGATTATGGCCCCTGATTGGATGTGATTATAAATAAAAACAAGACGATATGCCAGCTTTTATGTCTTGAAAGACTGGAGAGTCGCAAGGCTAGGTTATGAGTACAAACAGACATGTCCTCGCGATTTTCGCTCTTTTGGTTGCTGTTGTTTTTAATGCCATACCTGCAAATGCAGCGCAAAAACGGGCGTTGTTGATAAGCTCATATCACCCTGGGTTTCCAACATTTTATCAACAAATTGACGGACTAAATTCAGAGCTTGAGCCTAAGGGCATCACCCTGGATGTTGAATTCATGGACAGCAAGAGATTTTTTAGCGCCGAGTCGTTGTCGCGTTTTTATGATCTCCTAAAATCGAAGCTTACAGCTATTGAACCATATGATGTCATCTTTACTTCAGATGACAACGCTCTCATGTTTGCTTTGGAACACAGAGATGAACTGTTTTCGAATATCCCGATAATTTTCTTTGGGGTAAACAATCAGATACTGGCGAATTCTCTTGAATTAGAACAGGGAATAACAGGTGTTATTGAGACTGTTTCCATGCGTGAGACCTTGGAAATGATGGATCAGCTCCTTCCCGATGTCCAAAAAGTTTATGCCATCGTGGATGCGACACCCAGTGCTCAAAGTGATTTAAATCGCTTCAACGAACTGGCAGCAAGTTTCCCAGATTTATCTTTTAAAATTCTTTCTTTGGCCGATATGACATGGGCTGACTTTAGCTCCCGTTTAGACTCAATTAATCCAAACGACGCAGTATTACTGCTATCTGCATATAGAGATAAGCATGACGACGAGAAGTTATTTGGGCAAAGTCTTGAATCAATTCTAGCTCATGCTCCTGTGCCTGTCTTTCACTTGTGGGAGCATGGTGTGGGAGACGGTGTGCTTGGCGGTAAAATCATCTCCCATTTCATGCAGGGCATGGTTGCAGGAGAGCTTGGGGTTCAGATTCTTAGCGGCACTCCAATTGAAAGTATACCGATTGTCGAGGGAGATGCGGCCAATAGTTACGTCATGGACTATTCAGTGTTTACCCATTTCCAGATTCCCGAAGGAGCAGCCCCCGAAGGAGTGACCTGGGTTAACAAGCCAACGTCTATATTGACAAAGTACTGGCGAGAATTTGCTACTGCCTTTATTGTTTTAGGTGTTCTCTTGCTCGCTGTGGTTGCTTTGGCACTAATGAATGTTCGACTTCGTTCGACCCGAAAGGCCCTTAGAATTAGCGATGAGCGCCATAAGGCCCTATTCTCTACTGTTGCTGATCCCGTGCTGGTGGCCGATGTGAACACAGGCATCCTGGTTGAGTGCAACGAGGCTGCGAGTCGCTATTTTGGGCGCAGCAGGGAGCAACTCATCGGCTCGCCCCAACGCGAACTACACCCACCGCAAACACCCATAGAAGATGGCATTACCGAAGACTTCAAGCGCCATTTGACTGATCCAAATCGCACAGAGGAAGTATGGTTCTTTGCCGCTGGAGGAGAACCTCGGCTCGCGGAGGTTTCTTCCGTCAAATTTGATATCGAGGAGAGCAATCTCATCTTGGGTGTATTCAGGGACATCACCGATCGTAAAAGAGCAGAGACTGAGCTGCGTAAGAGTGAGAAAACCCTTAGGGATGTTTTCGAGTCAACGCTTTCTGGGTATTGGGATTGGAATTTGGTTGACAACACTGAGTACCTTAGCCCGACTTTCAAGAATATGTTTGGTTATCAGGATCACGAAATGGAGAGTTCGCCTGAAGCTTGGCAGAGGATAGTATTCCAGGAGGACCTGCCCGGCGTGCTCGAAATGTTTGACCGCCATGTTAAGAGCCGTGGTCGGGAACCCTTTTTCAATGAGGTCCGTTATAGGCATAGAGATGGCAGCACGGTCTGGGTAATCTGTGCAGGCCGGGTCACCAATTGGGCTGAGGATGGGACCCCTCTCCGTATGGTCGGTTGCCATGTGGACATCACCGAACGTAAGCAGGCAGAAAAAGAACTGATGTTGGCCAAGGAACAGGCCGAAGCCGCGAGCCGCACCAAATCCGAATTCCTGAGCAACATGAGCCATGAGATCCGTACGCCCATGAACGGTATTATTGGCATGCTCCAGCTTTTGCAGACCACAGAACTCGACAACGAGCAAAAAGAATATTCATTGATGGCCCTTCAGTCATCAAACCGCCTGACACGCCTGCTTTCCGACATCTTGGATCTTTCCAGAGTCGAGGCCAACAGACTGGAGATCAGGTCCGATCAGTTCGACCTGTCTGAAGCTCTCGACCAGAGTGTGGAACTGTTCAAACCTACAGCAAAGCAATCTGATATTCTTTTGAACGTAGACATTCATCCCAATGTTCAGAGAAGAGTTCTTGGTGATCCGGCGCGTCTACAGCAGGTGCTTGTCAACATAATCGGAAATGCGCTCAAGTTCACGCAGTCGGGGCAAATCTTGGTGGCAGCCTATCCATTGCCAGCCATCGGAAAAGAACAGGTCAGAATATTGTTTTCCATCTCCGATACAGGGATCGGAATTTCCGACGATGCTCTCGGCAAGCTTTTCACGCCGTTTACTCAAGGCAGCCAAGGGTATACGCGCACTCATCAGGGGGCTGGGCTCGGCCTTTCCATTTGCAAGCGTTTGATTGAACTAATGGGCGGCAATATTTCCGTTGAAAGTGAGATAGGCAAGGGCAGCACCGTGCATTTCACCATTACTTTTCTACGAGATGCAACATCCTCAACAACTGGAGAAATCGTTGACGTTGAGACTCGGCTGATGGATACAACGGGAAAAATCCTTCTGGCTGAAGATGACCGGGTCAGCAGCATGACGGCCGTCAAGCAGATAGAGAAAATGGGTTTCGAAGTGACAGCTGTGGCGGATGGGAGGCAGGTGCTGGAAGCCTTGCGCAAAGAGTCCTTTGACCTGATTTTGATGGACGTGCAGATGCCGGTCATAGATGGCGTTGAAGCGACCAGAGCAGTTCGTGGAGGCGAAGCGGACGAAAAGAACAAAGACATCCCCATCGTCGCCATGACGGCTTACGCCATGGAAGGTGACAGGGAGAAGTTCCTGGCGGCCGGGATGGACGACTATCTGGCCAAACCCGTGGACATGGATGAATTGGAACAGGCCATCAAGAGGGTGATGGGGAAAAAGTAGCCAGAACGTTCTGCCTCACCCAATGGGTGAATGACCGAGGCAAAGACTGCTAAAGGAAAAACTACAAAAACACAGGGTGTTATCGTGGTGTGACACTCTGAGTCTCGACTGTGAATCGCTCAGCTTAGGT
>JAEINL010000143.1 GCA_016342655.1 Sphaerochaeta sp.
CAGTTCATCAGCAGAATAGGCAGGGATTAGCTTTTTTCTGCTACAAGGAACATAGAGGGAAGATTCAATCTGCACAGTGCATGCCCCTACCTTATTGAGGTACAAAAGGAATTTGCTTATGTAATGGGTGACTGAATCCATGCTATTGGGATTTGATTGCCCAAATTTGGTTATGATCTGGGAAACATCTGACAGTCCTAGGTCAGAAAAGCTAACGATTCCTTTTTTTTCAAGCCCACAACAGAACTTCCTTGTAATGTATCTGTACCATGGTAACCTTGATGCTGTAAAATGAAAATACTCAATTGAAGCGTCGATAATGTCCTGAAAGTATTGGCTAGGGTTGTATCTGCTTCCACGACATCTAAATGCCCAACAAACACCCTCACCAGCTGCATATTTTCTTACAATATCGACTGATTTTTGCAGTGAAGAGAGATATTTTTGGGCGTAAGGTGTTTCCCTTTGGGTAACAAATAACAAATACTCATCTAGAATCCTTTCAGAATATTCTGAAGCCTCCCTTTCTGTGAAGTAATCCTGCATCTTTTTGAAATATCGGGTATATTGCTGTATCGAACCTTTGGAAAACCCAAGCTCCCTTAGCTCATCGAGTATTTCATCAAAGATGGAAACCATTGTCTGATTAGCCATACTAACCTCCAAAAAGTCATAGTCACGAAATACTTCGTGCAATGACAGTGTAGGAGGTGATTGCTGTTATTTGGAAGAATTTATTCTGACAATTTTAGCAAATAGTTCAAGATATTTCTAACAATTACAAATACTTACGGTTCTTATCATATGAAGTATCGGCATTTTTCCAGTATCGGCATTTTGAATAGTAAATTATCGCAAGCAGTCACCGCATAGCACTGGCTTCGGAGTTGTTCCTCAGCTCCTGGATTGGTGCTCACTGTGACTGGTTGTGGATAATTTCGTTGTGCTAAACCGAGATGACAGTGCTATGGGGGAACTATAGTCCACCTATGGCCTGTTTACCTTTGGGAGAGGGGTCACGGGGGCCCCAATTCGGATAAAACCGGGGCTGTTGCCACAGTTTAGGGCAGACTCCCCCTTACCCCCATTGAGGGGGACCAAGCCAAAGGATAGGATGTACGTAAATGTTATGCAGGCGAGGCCCTTGCAAGAGCCTCCTGGTTTAACGAACTCCCACATTTCGGGCAGAGACTCGGGTTCCTGCCCAATATCCGCAGCACGATCTCAAAAGGAGTCTCGGCCTGCTTTTTCTTCTTCTTGCTGGGGTTCTTGTGATGCTTCAGGGCAAGGGCCATACGGTACAGTTCCAGTCTTGCGGTCTTGGACCGCGACGAGTACAGGCCGTAGTGGCGTATGCGGGTAAAGCCGTAGGGCAGCACATGCAGCAGGAAGCGACGGAGAAACTCCTCATTGCTGAGGGTCATCTCCTTCCTCTTGCCATCGTCCTTGTAGTCCTTCCAGGTGAAGGTGGTGGAATTGTCATCAACCTTAACGATTCTGCTGTTGCTGATCGCTATGCGATGGGTGTACCTGCCCAGGTACTCGAACGCACCCTCAGCCCCGTTGAACGGCACCTTGGCGTAGACTACCCAATCCTTTTTGTAGCAAGAGTCGAGCAGGTCCCTAAAGGCCCTGTGCGACAGGGCATTGCCGTTGCTTCCTTTGTAGGAAAGCTCCCCCTTGTCATACAGGGCCCTGCACCCGGCAAGGAACTTGCCCCTGAACAGGTCTGAAATGACCCGGACAGGAAGGAAGAACTTGCCCCGAGTAGGTTTCCAAAACCCGTCAGGGGTAATGCCCCCTGCTGTTACCACCATGTGGATGTGCGGATGGAAACTCATGTTGCTGCCCCAGGTGTGGAGGATGGAGGTGAAGCCTATGGTGGCCCCAAGATACTTGGGTGACTCTGTAAGTTCCTTTACTGCAGCACCAGCACAAAAGAAAAGCAGGCTGAACAACTTACGAGGGTTCTGCAGCACCAGCGAGTTGAGTTCGCTGGGGATTGTGAGCACCGTATGGAAGTGCTTGACCTCAAGCATGTCCTCCTTGCGCTTGCCGATCCATTGCTCCTTCTTTACCGTCTGGCACTTCGGGCAGTGCCTGTTCTTACAGGAGTTGTACGAGGGGCGCGAATAGCCACAGGAAGGGCATACGTCGACATGCCCCCCTAAGGAGGCAGTCCTGCATTTCATGATGGCATTGGCGACCTTCTGTCCCATAAGCGAGACGAAGTTGTTGTTCTTGAACTTTTCGAATGATTTGAGAAAGACGTCCTGTACCTCAAACATGGATGAAATTCCTCTCACAGTACTCGGCCCAGAACTCTGCAGATAGCTCCTCAGGGGAGCGTTTATTGCTTTGATCTACAAGAGAGAGATGCAAATACACCGTGGTGGATGAGAGGGATGCATGCCCGAGCATCTCCTTGACCGTCATGAGGTCGGTACCGCTTTGCAGCATGTGGGTAGCGAAATTGTGGCGCAGGGTATGTGGGGTAGGATCCTTGCAAATGCCCGCCTCTTTTGCTATCGCCTTAAGCGGCGCTTCGAATGTACCAAGTGACATGGGCCGTGTCCTTGTAGCGTCCGGAAAAACATAGTGGTTTTCATTGACCGGCCTGTACATTTTCCAGTAGTTGCGCAACGCCTCGTAGCCAGCCTTGGTGAGCGGAACGTAGCGCTCCTTTCTCCCCTTTCCGCTTCGTACCCGAATGAGCATCCTCTCCCCATCTATGTCGTCAGTCCTGAGGGCAAGCATCTCACTGATGCGCAAGCCCGACGTATAGAGATTGAGGTAGAAGGCGAACCTCTTCGGTGTGACAACCTCAGCAAAGAAAGACCTCAGTTCGTCCACAGTCAGAATCTCAGGTCTGGTCAAAGGTTCCTTCATATGGGGAACCCTCTTGTAGTTGAGATCCTTCTCTAGTGTGACCTCGTAGAAGAAGCGTACGGCACTGTTGTGAATATTGATCGATGAAGCCTTAAGGCCCTTTGTCCCAAGATGGAGAAGGTAGGCCCTAAACTCCTTCTCACTAAGCCAGGAGGTATCCCTAACCTTGGTGAAGTCTAGAAATTGAGTGCATTTACGGCGGTAAGACTTGATTGTGTTGTAAGAGAAATTGCGAAGCTTCATGTCGTCAATAAGCTTTGCCTTTGCTTGGAATAGAGTCATATAAAACTCTCCTTAGAATGGTATTAGGCATCTTACAGATGCCAATGCCATGATAAAGGAGAGAAGAAAGACTATCAAACCCTGAGCATCATAGATGAAGGGATTAAGCCCGGGCCACCGCGTAGCGGTTTAGTACTAGAACCAAAATTCCGATATCGGCATTTTGGAAGTGCCTTCAGCTCATATTCCGACGATTTGTCCGAAGTCGAGGTCTCCAAGGGAAAGCAGGATCCCGAGCTCA
>JAEINL010000144.1 GCA_016342655.1 Sphaerochaeta sp.
TTATCACCGTTATATTGCAAAATAACTGCAACTATAATACTTTATTGTAACAGTTACTTATAAAATGCTGTACTAGTGTAATTTTGCTTTTGTATAATTATGTGCGTGAAAAATGTGAAATTGTTCGACTTGCCCACGACAATAAATTTTCGTTAAGTTTAATCAAAGACATTTTTCTTTCTAAAATAGAAACTACATTTAAATCCGAAAACATGAACTTTAGCATCAGAATATTCTTACCTGATACTTCATTAATATATCTTCTAAAAAAACGGTTTTTACCTAATCGGCGAAAATTATATTTCAAAATTAAGGATATTCCTGCATTCGCGGAGAATAGTAATATGACTAAGGACCTCCGTTTCATGGTTTTTCCGAATCAAGAAGGATTAGTTGGAAAATGCTTTAATTCTTAGCATTCATTTACAAAATTCGTTAGAGACACAAACAAGAGGCTCAAATCCACACGTGCCGGGTTGAGCCCTGTTACAGAATTTTTAAATTAATGCCATTTTATCCTCATCATCTATTAATCCTCAGCATTTTGTCCAATCGGCATGTGGAGCTTTTTTCCCCCGTTTCTAGAATATATTGCTGAGGATTAATGAACATCACCTTATTCCATACAAGAGCTTCAATTCATCTTCATCTGTGGTCCAGAGAGGCTCCTCTTTGCCTCCACCCTTTAGTTCTGTGGATTCCATAGCCTTGCGGATGACCTCTGTTGAAATCTTTGCATAATGGGCTTCAGTAGTGGCAATGTTTGCATGGCCGAGCAATCTTGCCACTACCTCGATGTTGACACCATTCTGCACCAAGGCCGTCGCACGTGACCGTCGGAGCATGTGTGGATATACGGACAAAGGCATTGTTGCCACCTCTGTTCTAGCCAAGTCAGCATACTTCTGAACGATTCGCTCAGCGTTTCCACAGGACATCCTGTCCGCTTTCTTTTTGATGACAGTATAGAAAAGATACCAGGAAGGATCCTTATCACCATGGAAGAGCAACATATACTGTTGGAGATGTCCAATGGTCAACTCCGAGAGTGGTATGATCCTTTCCTTGCTTCCTTTGCCAATCACACGCAAGAATCCGTTTTTCGGGTCTATCCGAATATCGCCTACCTGTAATTGGAGAAGTTCTGACACCCTCATAGCTGAATCATAAAGAAGGATAAGGAGCATCTGGTCCCTTATACCTAGCCTTGAGTCTGGAGGGGCCGACAATATTGCAGCGGTTTCCTTTTCATCCAGACATCTCAGGATTCCTTTTGGCACCTTGGCATAGGGAATCGTACCTATTGCAAAGCTGATTGGGTAAAGAGAGACATCATTGTCTGCCGCATACTTGAGATAGGAATTCAATACCGCCAGCCGCTGGTTTCTTGTCCCCGGTTTGCACCCGTTTTCCCTTAGCCAGTCGAGGAAATCAAAGATAAAATCTCTGGTACACTCCTCAAAGGTGAATCTATCCAGTTTCAGTCCTTTTCCATCTGTAATGAAACGGGCGAAGAGGGTTAGGCCATCTCTGTAGGATCTGACCGTATCAGGAGATCTCCCTACCTGGGTCGGCATATAGACATTGAGGAATTTGAAGGTCATTGAAAAAAACAAGGGGTTACTTTTGTTTCTACTGTTCATATTCTGCCACCTTTGGGATAATGGTTGTGGATGCTTCATCTTTTTCCCGTATCAATTCAAAGATGGACTCCTTCAAATGGTAATAGTAATAAGTCTCAGAAATGCTGGAATGGCCAAGATATACGCTCAGATAGGGAAGCATAGCCTCAGAAATCCCTATCTTCATCCATGTATTCATCTTCTCAATAACGAAGGCATGCCTCAGGCTATGCACTGTTGGTGCCTTTGGTGTCATCTCCGATGCCTTTGTGCTTTTCCAGATTTCAGCAAACATTGTATCCGCCGTTGTCTTGCGAATGGGAGCCTTCCCGTCTATGCGAGGGAAAAACCATATGGTACCGGGGAGCTTCGCCTGCATTCTCTCATCATAGTTCTTGCATAAGTCATTTAGGTCTGGCGTCATTGGGACAAGCCTGTCCTTATCACCCTTTGAATGTACAATACGTAGTACACCCTGTTCCAGATCTATATTTTCTCTTTTGAGGTTGCAGGCCTCGTCAAGTCGGAGACCACAACAATAATACAGTCTGTATAACACCGAGAGCTCTATTTGTGGGTATTTGGCACTTAAGTGACGGAGCCTATAGGAATCTACAGATTGATAAATTTCTTCAATCTCAGCTTTACAGGGTATATATGGAACAGTTGTTGACTCTGAAGCCATCCACATGGGGATGTATGCCTGCTTGCCCAAGGAAAGAAGATAATAGCCGAACTGCCGTATAAAAGAGACACGTTGGTTCCTGTAGTTTATGCTTTCCGTCGGAGTCTGAATCGCCCACTCCAAGACTAACGTTCGGGAAAGAACCCCATCATCAAAACCATGCTCAATAATGAAGCTATCGAACCTGTTCAGCATATATTCTTCGAGTTCATAGGAGAACCCATTCCCTCGTTTCTCATTGATGAAGTCCTTTATGAAACTGCCGAGCTTGCTTTTGAATGTCCTCATAGTAGCCTCCCTGGGACCTCTATCCCCTCAAGACAGATGGGGCAGAGCCGGAGATGAACGAGATCAACACCAAGGTAATGGTTCAATTGCGAGAGGTCGCTTTGTCCTAGTGCGGATTTTACTATCTGTATTCCGTTTCCCGATGTGAGCAGTTTGGTTGCAAAAGTTCTTCTTGTAATATGAAACCCGGTGGCGGTCCTAGGGATATCTCCTAGAGCCTTTGTCAGACATTTACTACATTTGGTACTCGTATATTTGGAGAAGGGAGCCTTATGGTGGAGGAATATATAGGGCAAATCTGATTCAGGCCTCCCCTCTGTGATGTATCTGTACAACAAGTTAGCAACCTCTACAGGCAAAGCTGTTTCCAAAGGTACTCCTGTTTTCTTTTGGATTGTTTTTATTGTGCATCGATTCCAGTCAATGTCTTGTAGCTTGAGAAGCACGATATCGCAACTCCTAAGTCCTAGTTTCAGACCCAAGGCTACGATGGCGTTCTCCTTCAATCCTTCGGGAGAATCACAGCAGGACCCTCTGTACGTATTGATACCCTCCAATTCATTTTCGGACAGGACTGTCGCAATTGCAACCTTAGTGGCAGATATTGTTGGGACAGCAAGCATCATAGCTGGAGGCAGAAGGCCTTGGATTACCAGATACCGTAAAAAAATCCTTAGCTTGGAGTTATAGGCCTGTTTTCCTTCGATAGTCCTATCCCATGTTCGTAAATGTAGTTTCTTCTTTTACTCTAAATACTCCAAATAAATCGTTATAAAATATCTAATAATCATC
>JAEINL010000025.1 GCA_016342655.1 Sphaerochaeta sp.
CTCAGATCCGCACGTGTGGATTTGAGCCTCTTGTTTGTGTCTCTAACGAATTTTGTAAATGAATGCTAAGAATTAAAGAAGCTTGCGCAAGGAACGTATGGCGAGAGTCTTGTTTTCAAAGGTGGATTTCTGCTTTCTAATGTTGTAGGAATAGAATCTCGTAGCACTATGGATATAGATTTTCTTTTACGAAACATGCAGGTATCAGAAGAGAAGGTTTATGAAATGCTTAATGAATCATTGAAAGAAAGAGAAGGAGATGAAATACATTATGAAATTGTGGACATCTCACCAATTAAAGAACAAGATCAATACGGAGGATATCGAGCAAGTATTCTTTGCAAATTTGATAATATAAGACAAGCTATTCCGCTTGATATTGCAACAGGAGATGTTATAACACCGCACCCGATACAGTATCCATTTGTCAGTGTCTTTGGGAATGACGAAATCCTCATTAAGGCATATCCGATTGAAACAATGCTTGCAGAGAAATTGCAAACAATTTATGCAAGGGGGTTCTTAAATAGCCGAAGTAAGGACTATTATGATCTCCATATCCTTTACAAGTTAAAGAGCAAAGAGATAGATATGACTACATTAACAAGAGCTTGTGAGAGGACATTTCATTATCGTAAAACAGAATTTGATGTTTTTAAAATACAGGAATTGCTCGAGAAACTAAAGCAGGATGATTCTTTTCTGAAGCGTTGGAAAGCTTATTCAAAGAAGAATAACTATGTTCGAGGCCTTAGTTTTGAAGCTGTCATTCTTGATGCTATAAAACTCATTAATGAAATGGTAATTTGAAGTATGGCAGATTCTTATTTTCAAGCTGTAGAGTTGCTCAAAATCATTGAGATTAATCTATCCTTAATCCACCGATGATACTTAGTACAGGAAAAGTATGGAATTCCTTGATCTGATTCATATGGAGGGGACTTTGCTGAATTACCGAAATATTCCATGACACTAGCAAAAAATCCCGAAAGTAAGGGGGCATGTCTCCTTACCTAAGAAGAAAAATTTTTAATAAAATAATAAGACGTTGTTTTAAAACGACTTATATAAATGGAGGTAAGGGGAATCGAACCCCTGACCTTTTGAATGCCATTCAAACGCTCTAGCCAACTGAGGTCGTACACGCTGAAGATTGAATGCCATCCTCAGATTGTTTATACTAGCTATTCTATTTGGGTATCCATGGTTCCCTTTGCGAAGGCCTTCTCCCAAAATGTTGCATTAGGGGAGTTCTTGGAATTGTCGCAAAGCTCATTCCCCAACGAAGCGAGAGTAGTGGAAGCATTACCATGTTTCCATTACCGAGCGAGTGCTGGGAAAGCAAGGTGAGATACGTGAGCCCCTTGGCTCTGAAAAGGAGGCAACGCCTCCTCTTTCCAGGGCTTGCCCTGGGGTATTGATACCTTTCATTATCTCAAGACATCAAGGTCTAACGAATAGATAAGATCTTGGGCCAAATCCGTCTTCTCTAAAAACATCAACATATACATTGGATAATAGATAACCTTTCCCTTATGGCTTACATTGTCATTGTGAAAAACAAGAGCTTCTTGAATAGCATAGTTTGGGATTGAAAGTAAATTGTCCAGCGCCGCATGTTTCCTAAATTCCTTCCCTGACTTGATTTCAATTGGAATGACTGTTCCTTCTCTCTCAAGGAGGAAGTCAATCTCTCCTTGTTTCTTACTGTTAAAATAATAAAGTTTGAAACCATGAGCTTTCAATTCCTGAGCTGCTACATTCTCGTATACTGATCCAAAATTGATGGATTTTTCCTGATTCAGGATTTTAAGCTGAATATTGTCCATATACATTGAAGCCAGCAAACCTACGTCACAAAGAAAAAGCTTGAATAGGTTGGAACATTTGGATAGCAACAACGGCACGGTAGGTTCCTTTACGCAAAAGGTAGGTAAGGCAACTCCTGCCTCTTTCAGCCAGAGGAAACTATTGGTATATCGAGAGAGTTTGAAATTCTCATTCAGATTCTTCAATATGAAACGCTTGTTTTTGCTGTTCAATTCACTAGGTATCAATTCAAAGATATCTTCTAAATACAGTTTATTTTCAGGGTCATATTTTGCAATATCCTTTTTATATAGGGAAAGGATACTTCTTTGTTCTTTCACGACTTCTTTCAGATTGTTGGTTGATAAGTAGGTTTGGACTGCTACAGGCATTCCTCCAACTATCAGATACAAACGAAATAAGTCCATCATTTTTTCGTGAATGATATGATCGACTTCCGTCTTATCAGCATAGGATTTTCGAAGTGCTTCTAGTACTGCAGACGACACTTGATTTGCCAAGGCAAATTCCTCAAAATCAAGAGGATACATTTCAATAATATCCATATATCCAACAGGTATGGAGCGAATGTCCTTCAGGTCCACACCGAGCAACGAACCACTAAGAATATAACGACAGCTTCCCTCTTCAACTAAAAATTTGATAGCGGTCACAATCTCTTTGCATTCCTGCACTTCATCAAAGAAAACCAGGGTTTTGCCAGGGATCAAAGGTCTATCTGCAATAGCCGACAAACGTAGAAACAGGTCCTTACTGTTCTTAGCGTTTTCAAATAGAGTGCGCGCTGTGATATTTTCAAGAAAGTTAATCTCAATAAAAGAAGTGAATGATTGTTTGCCAGATGCTCGGATACTATACGTTTTACCAACTTGCCTTGCGCCGGTTATCAACAGAGCCTTCTTGATAGAGGATTCATAGAAGCGTGATAATTCATTTTCAATTTTTCTTGATAGCATGGTAAAATCCTTCTCTAGATACTAGTATCCTATGGAATGTCCTTTTATACAACATGAAAAAAGATTGATTTGTCCGTTTATATCTACAATTTAATGATAATTTGTCCGGTTTTCCAAGAAGCATCACCTATATGTGTTGATATGAAGAATCTTGTGTCCATCACAGAAGCGAATCGGAACTTTTCCAAGATAGCACGGGCGGTGGATGAAAACGGTTCAGTGGTGATGAACTGCTTTCCCTTTCCAAGCGAACGTTCAAATTGCATGAGGCCACCTATAAAGAGCTTGCCAAATGATTGGGATTACCGTAGCTCAAGCATTGCTCTTACATCGATATCTTGTGGGAGTGTCTGGTGGGATGTATGGGGTTCGGGATTATCCTGGATTACAAACCATGAAGGTAAGGATGACAATTGAAACAACAAAGTCAAGATTCCACTTGGCTATGTTTGAGAGGGATCTTTAGCTTGCTGCATATGGTACGGTTTTACCGAAAAACAGTAACAAGAAAAGAGAATATCTTAGTATCTAGAAACAAGATGTCATTAAATAAAAAAAGCCGTTGCTTAGCAACGACTTCTTAGTGGAGGTAAGGGGAATCGAACCCCTGACCTTTTGAATGCCATTCAAACGCTCTAGCCAACTGAGCTACACCCCCAAGACAATAACAGGACGTATCATACGGATTGGAGCTGTTTTAGTCAAGTATCTTTGCTTTCTTACAGGACAAACGTCTCACTGGGAAGCGATATTGTCTTATGTAAGCGGAAGGGACTTTGTCCTAAAGGCTGTCTCTGAAGAAAGAAATCCAAGAGTAATTCTGTTCACTATGATGAATTTACGTGTTAATATAATAACAATTTGTTTAAAAAGACACAATTTTGTTTGAAAGTATTGAATTTCTTCAGGAAAACCAGTAATGTTCAACTACTTTAGTGGAATTAATGACGGATAGGTATCCGATTGGGAGAAATTCAGATGGACAAGAAAATAAAAGTAGCAGTAATGGGCGCAACAGGGGCAGTAGGTCAGGTCTTCATGTCCATGCTTTCAGACCATCCTTGGTTTGAAGTGGCGTATGCCACAGCATCAGCAGCACGTGTAGGACTCAAATATGCTTCGACAGTCCATTGGGTGATGCCGTATGAGATGCCTAAGAATATTCGTGATATAGAAGTGAAGGAATTTAACTTTGCTGCAATGAAGGAAGCCGGGGTGTCGATTGTTTTTTCCGCCCTCCCTGCAGAAGTCGCCCGTGAGGCAGAACCACAGCTTAGGGAAAATGGGTTCTTTATCTTCTCCAATGCAGCCGCAATGCGCTATGACAGTAACGTACCCATCCTCATTCCTGAAGCTAATCTTGAGAGTATCGATTTGATTCAGGCACAAGGATACCCTGAAAAAGGGTTCGTAGTGACCAACGCAAACTGTGTCACTACAGGCCTAGCCATGGCTCTTGCCCCCTTGAAGAAGTATGGCATCAAGAGCATCACGCTACATAGCTACCAGAGTGTCAGCGGAGCAGGATACCCAGGGCTTTCTTCCTTTGATATCACTGACAACTGCATTCCCTTCATCAAGGGAGAAGAAGAGAAGATTGAGAAGGAGATCAAGAAGATCCTCTCCATCGATCCTGAGGTCTACGCTTTCACCGTTCGCGTTCCTGTCATGTTCGGGCACTTGGAAGCGGTCTGGTTGGATTTGGAACAGGATGTCGAAGTTGAGGATGTCATAAAGGATTGGAATGACTTCAAGGTCGTGTGTGACCTCCCATCAACTCCCGAGCAGCCTGTCGAGTACGGCTCTGACCCCACCTTTCCCCAGCCCAAGTATGCTTTCTGGGGTAATCCTAGAGGAATGGTTGTCTATACTGGTCGCATAAAGAAGAAGAATGGCAAGATTGGATTCCTTTTGATGGTAAATAACATCGTCAAGGGTGCCGCCGGTGGATCTATCCAGAATGCAGAGGCTTTCGTGAAGCGTTATAACCTTATCTGATCGTCTGTGAACATTTGAATACTCGTAAAAGAAAGCTCTTGTTGGTTTGCCAATAGGAGCTTTCTTTGGATTTTCCCTACACAAGATAGTGAGGTCCTTCTTTTCTATTCTTCAACACCCTTCCCATACCATACAGAGCCTCCCTGAATATTCGAAAAGGTGGTGATTATCTGGACACGAATATAATTTATCGTCCTCATCTTGAGCAAGAGCAAGTGATTTGCTAGGGTGTGGGTATGCCAGAACTGTTTGACCTCTACGATAACGATAGAAGACCCTTGGGTCGGGTACATCAGAGGGGGATCCCTCTCCCTAAGAATCTCTATCATGTGGTGGTATCGGTATGGACGATCAACGAGCGTCAGCAGATACTGCTTACCCTTCGCTCTCCAAATAAGCACCTCATGCCAAACCTCTGGGAGAGTACCTCAGGTTCTGTACATGCAGGGGAGAGAAACCAGGATGCTGCCCTTCGAGAACTGCGTGAAGAGACCGGCATTGTTGCCAATTCAGAAGAGATTACCTTTTTAGGAACTACCCGTAAGGAAGCCTCCTTTGTAGATATCTTCGTCGTCCGCAAGAAGGTCGACCTTTCTGAGATTGTCCTGCAGGCTGAGGAGACAGTGGCTGCAAAGTGGGTGACCTTCTCCCAACTACAAGATATGGAAAGAAAAGGTGAGCTAGCCTTTCCCATTTCCTATCAGTTTCCTCCTTTTCAAGCACTTTTTACAGGCCAATAATGAAAAACCCTCCTGTTGGATTGATCCAACAAGAGGGTTTCCCTTTTGAGAATAGCTGAAAATTATGCTTTCACCACCGTTGTGATGCAGTCATTCACCATCACATGGTACCGATGATTCTGCTGTTTCACATACCAGGAGCCCTTGAGCGGGCACCCTTCACAGCTTAGCATCAGCGAATCATGCCTAAAACAGCTACGGCTGATGAATAGAGGCGGGGTGAACTCGCTTCCTACCTTTGTGGGGGTGAATGGCCATTTGCCTTCTTCGTAATGGTCACTTTCCATCCAAAGGTACGCGCCGGTAAGTCCTTCCAAAAGATCAAGTGCCATCTTTGCACTCTCACTATTTCCCAAGGGGAGATAGATGTCGAAGAAACAGGAAACATTTTCCTGCGTCCTCGCCCAGTTGAGCTGGCCCATATTGTTCAATCCAATGCGGGTCCTTCCGAGATATCCCCCTTGCCCTAGGTAGGTGATGACGCTGTTGAGGTCATTGAAGAACTGCACCTCATCAAACATGACAGGGGAGAGTGGGAGATAGAACCTGTCTTCCTCGAAGAAGAGAATCCCTTCTGGTTTCTTGTTGTCGGCGAACTGCTTGGCAAGTATGGAGACATCAAGATAAGGAAGTCCCTCCTTGGTACAAAGGTTTTCCCTTGCAGGCAAGATTTCCTTCTCAACTTTGGGGACTTCAGCCTGGGGTTTTGCCTCCTCGGTCATCCAACGGGCGAGCTCATTGTCCAGACAGGCATACCAGTCCCTGCGGATGGCTTTCAGCCATGAGAGCGGTAGGAATACCTGCTTGTCTTCTAGCGTTGTCTTGTTTTCATAGGTGATCTTTCCCAGGCCAAAATATGAGGTGTCGCTCTGACTGAAGACATTCTCCAGATGTTGCTTCAGATCCTGCTCTTTCTTTGCCTCATTCACCTCTATCTCATAGGTATGGCAGATGGTCTTACCCTCAAAGATAGTGGTTAGGATCAGATCCTTTTCCAGAACCTGCACCATCAAATCGAGGGGATGCTTGGTCGTGGGAAGGTGCTCTGTAAGGAGTGCGGGGTTTTGGTCATGCAGGCTGATGAGGTAGAGGATTTCCCCTGCATGTGGAAGAGGTCCTTTCAGGGGGAGATCAATCTCGACAGTCGTTCCCTTGTAGGCAGTGGAGAGGCTTCGTCCATTCTGGTCGAAGATACCGCTCAAGCTGAACTTGACAGCCTCAATGGGGTCTTTAGTACCTTTGGTGAAGAACATAAGCCCGTCACGGATAGCCAAGTCATGCAGGGCTGTTACGATGGCGTAGTCTTTTTTCACTACCTTAATCTGTGCTGCGGGTATCCCGCGGTGACTGGGATAGCTGGTGCTACCCAGGGTGGGGGCGGTACGGACTTCAAAGTTGTGCCCGGAACGTCCATAGTCAGCAAGCCAGCCTCTGGTCTGTCTTCGTGCAAATACAATGGAGAGCGCTTCATCGAGGTAGAGCTTTTCTTCCTCACTGGCTGTGCCATCAAGGACTGTCCGGTAGTATTTGGAAGCTGCGAGTGTGTAGGAAGGACCTTTCATCCTACCTTCAACCTTGAGAGAATCAATGCCCATTTCCTCAAGGGTCTTTGCCACGTCCCCTGCCTTGAGGTCACTCATGGCGAAATACCAGCCGGTCTCCTTTCCCTTTGGTGTTGGGGAGAGCTCTGCGCTCTGATTTGGGTCTGCCTCAAGGGAGAACCAGGATCGGCAGATCTGGGCACAGGCGCCGCAGTTGGCACTTCTGCCACAGAGCTGTTCGCTAGCTGTACAGAGTCCTGAAAACCCATAACAGAGAGCTCCGTGGATAAACACCTTCAGTTCAATATCCGGACAAGCGTCACGAATCTTCTGTATTTCTTCCAGGGTAAGTTCTCTAGCTAGGACAACGCGGGTAAAACCCAGTCTCTGGAGCTCGCGTACGCCTTCGATGGTGTGGGTGGCAAGCTGGGTGCTTGCATGCAGGGGGAGGGAAGGAAACTCTCTCTTGATCAGGTGAGCGACACCAAGGTCCTGGACGATGATGCCATCACAGCCAATGAAGGCAATCTGGCGTAAGGTTTTTATCACCTCGGGAAGCTGGGAGTCCTCAATGAGGGTGTTAACCGCTACATAGATTTTCTTATTCTGGTCGTTTGCCAGCTGCTTGAGCTTGGAGAGTTCCTCAAGGCTAAAATTAGTAGCTTCTTTTCTTGCGGAGAAATTGCGCATGCCAAGGTATACAGCATCGGCCCCCTCATTGAAGGCAACCAGTGCCGCTTGAAGAGAACCTGCCGGCAGTGCTAATTCAGTCATAATACATCCTTTGGAGATATACGTATGTAATCTCCAAGGAATAGGGTAGCGGCACTGCCCTATCGTGTCAATCTGAACTGCCTCGCGCACGTTCATGAAGTTGGTTTACAATCTGGGCATGGCGGCTTTCAGTAAGAGGATAGAGGGCTATGGGGATGATACCCAAGATGCTGCTGAAGAACGGGATGAAGGCTGTCAGTGCATGGATGCCTTTCAATACCTGTTCAGGCTGTGCCATATTCGGAAGATATCCCAAAGCTGCCAAGGATGTAGCTATCATGACCGAAGTGATTGCAGCCGTTAGCTTGGCAAGGAAGGTTTGGCTGGAGAAGATGGTGCCTTCAGTGCGTTTACCGGTCTTCAGTTCCCCATATTCTATGGTATCTGCAATCATGGCTGTCTGGATCACCTGAGGACTTGCCATACCGAGGCTGCTGATACAGTTGAAGACAAGCAAGAGGGGGAAGTTTTCCCACCCGACAAAGAAGAAGCCCAATGATCCCAGTGCGTAGATGGTGTAGTATCCGATACAGGTCGCCTTCTTCCCAAAACGTTTGCTGAAATAGGGTACAGTGGAGATGCCTATCAGAATGAAGGGAATGTTTATACCTGCAAACAGGGTATAGAGCATTTCGTCACCGAGGTTGTATTTTGCATAGTAGATGAGCATCGATAACTTTGCAGTCTGCCCGATACCAGTGAAGAAGCCGCTGATGATGACCAGCATGAGTGGCTTGTTGCTGCCAAAGATGGTGAAAATGTCCTTGAAATGGCTTTTCTCGTCCTTGACAGGCTGGACCCGCTCCTTCACAAACAGGAAGGTGCCAATAAAGCAGGCAACAGTGAGCAGGCTGTAGACGAGGGCTGTCATCTGGTAGCCTGAAGCCGGTTTTCCAGCTCGGGAGAATAGGAAGATCAAAGGCTGGGTTGCCAGAGTTGCGATGGCAACAGCAATGGTAGCCGAGAAGCGGGGGTAGGTCACCACGCTGTTTCGTTCGTTTGTGTCATCGGTTATGGCGCTGCTCAAAGCCCAGAAGGGAACATCACTAGCTGTGTAAATCATACCAAAGGCGATGTAGGTTATGGTTGCCCATGCTATTTTGCCCCCCATGCTCAAATTGGGTGCACTGAAGGATGCTACGGCAAAGGGGACAAAGAGGATAGGGGTGAAAAGTAGGTACGGGCGAAACTTTCCCCACCTGGTTCGTGTCATGTCTGCTACCATGCCCATCAGAGGATCATTGATTGCATCCCAGAGTCGTGCAAGCAACAGGATAGTCCCCGCAACTGCTGGTAGGATACCAAAGATATCGGTGTAAAAGAAGAGTAAAAAGTTGGCCATGAGGCTATACAACATGTTTTGCCCGAAGTTCCCGAAGCCATAGGCGAATTTCTCTTTTTTGCTGATGGGTGTGCTCTGTTTCATAATAATCAAGTGTACCACAGAAATGTCACTGAGCAAGCA
The DNA here is from genome assembly GCA_016342655.1 of Sphaerochaeta sp. Taxonomy (GTDB): domain Bacteria; phylum Spirochaetota; class Spirochaetia; order Sphaerochaetales; family Sphaerochaetaceae; genus Sphaerochaeta. Next base: position 9,305 of record JAEINL010000025.1, read on the forward strand.
AAATACCCACCCTCTTGTGTGCACCTCAGTTGGGATAGTATACTTTTGGTATCATACCGAACAAGGAGGCCGTTGATGCCAAACAAACAGGATGCTGGAAATCAGGTGCTTGAAGTATCTAAGGATACTGTCCTCTACAAACAGGGGGCGCCTTGTTCTACCATGTTTCTCCTACGCACTGGAACGGTGGGTCTTTACCTGAACTACCATACTCCTCAGCAGTTTCAAATCTTTGAGATATCCTTGTCTGGATCGAGTCTTGGCGAGATGGGATTGTTCGAAGGGGAACCACGCAATGCGACAGCCGTTGCGTTGACCGACTGTGTGTTGGTTGAGATTTTCCAGGACTCTTTCCCTGCATTTATCAAGGCTCATCCTGATGAGACCCGTCAGATAATTCTTGATCTTAGCCAGCGCTACAAGATGGCGTTGCAGGAGGTGAAGAACTCCCACCTCATTATACAGGAGAGCCTGGAAGCCCTTAAGGAAGCGCAGTTGAACAAGAAAGATTCCCTGAAGGACAAGATTAAGAGAATTTCTGATTTTCTTTTGGACATTCCCGAGGATGTGCCCCCTGAGCTCTATTTGAGTTTCAATTCCCGTTTTCATGGGACGATGTTCTAGGGAAAACTTGGATCCATATACATTAACAGGAATATTTCTCAACTCTAATACCAACCATATTGATAAAGATTAAAAAAACCTATACCGTATAGGTGAGCAACTCTCCATTTAATGAAGAGTTGCTGTATTTCTAAGATGATAAGGAGTAGTCCATGAACGTCAATGACATTAAACATGCCGGACTAAAACAGTGGGTTCTCGAGTATGCAGAACTCACAACCCCAGATGCCATTGTAATCGCAGACGGCAGTTCTTCCCAGTATGATGAACTGATTGATATTACTGTGAACAGTGGTGTAGCGACGAGATTGAATCCCGCCAAAAAACCTGGCAGTGTTTTGTTTCTCTCCGATCCTTCCGACGTAGCACGCGTAGAAAAACGCACCTACATCTCTTCCGTAAAGGAAGAAGACGCCGGTCCGACCAACAACTGGATGGATCCCACTCAGTTGAAAAAAGAGATGACTGACCTCTATCGTGGATGCATGAAAGGCCGTACCTTGTACGTGATCCCCTTCTCCATGGGCCCTATCGGTTCTGACATCGCCAAGATCGGTGTAGAGCTTACAGACAGTGCCTACGTTGTCACCAACATGATGATTATGACCCGTGTTGGCACAAAGGTCCTTGAGACCCTTGGTACCGATGGCTACTATGTCCCTTGTTACCACTCTGTCGGCAAACCCCTTGCTGAAGGTGAGACTGATGAAGGCAAATGGCCCTGTGCTGCTATGGAACACAAGTATATCTCCCACTTCCCAGAAACCAGAGAGATCTGGTCATATGGATCAGGGTACGGCGGGAACGCCCTGCTCGGAAAGAAGTGTCTGGCTTTAAGAATTGCAACTGTACTTGCTCGTGATGAAGGCTGGCTTGCTGAGCACATGCTCATTCTCAAGATCACCAGTCCTGAGGGCAAGAGTCGCTTCCTGACCGGAGCATTCCCCTCAGCTTGTGGTAAGACCAACCTCGCCATGCTCATTCCTACCGTCCCAGGTTGGAAGGTAGAGACTGTCGGAGACGACATTGCATGGATGAAGTATGGCTCTGACGGCCAGCTCTATGCCATTAACCCAGAAGCCGGGTTCTTTGGTGTTGCCCCTGGAACTTCAGAAGATTCAAACAAAAATGCCCTTGTATCCGCATCTTCCAACACCATCTTCACCAACGTTGCCCTTACTGAGGACAATGATGTCTGGTGGGAAGGCATTGGCTACGATGCTCCTGGTAAGCTGATCGACTGGAACGGCGACGAATGGGTTCAGGATAAGACTGACAAGAAGCAGAAGCCTGCTGCCCATCCCAATGCACGTTTCACTGCTCCTGCCTCCCAGTGTCCAAGCATTGCCGCTGAGTGGGAAGACCCCAAAGGTGTCCCCATCAGTGCAATTCTCTTTGGTGGTAGAAGGCCTCACACCATTCCTCTGGTCCACCAGAGCAATGACTGGAGCCACGGCGTGTTCCTCGGTTCCATTGTTGGTTCCGAAGTTACCGCTGCTGCCCTGGACGTCAAGGCCGGTACCATCAGACGTGACCCATTTGCCATGCTGCCCTTCTGTGGCTACAACATGGGTGACTACTTCCAGCATTGGTTGGATGTAGGACACGCTGCACCGGACCAGGAAAAGCTTCCTAAGATCTTCTACGTAAACTGGTTCCGCAAGACTGACGAAGGCAAGTGGCTCTGGCCCGGTTTTGGTGAGAACAGTCGCGTCTTGAAGTGGGTGTTCGAACGCTGTGAAGGGACTGCAAAGTTTGTAGAGACCCCGATTGGTATCATGCCTACTCTCGATGCAATTGACCGTCCTTCTGATGTTTCTGAAGAGGACATGAAGGAACTGCTCAGAGTTGATATCGATGGCTGGTTGGAAGAAGTCGCAGACATCCGCACCAATCACTATCCGAAGTTTGGCGATCACCTCCCACAGGAGCTCGCTACCTTCCTGAATCATCTTGAAGCTGACCTCAGGGCTGCCAAGTAAGTATCCTTTCTCGTTTACATCTTTCCAAGACGGTCTCCATACGGAGGCCGTCTTGCTTTGACGGTTGTTCTTCACATTTTCGTTTGTACTTGACCTATGATTTCCTTCTGTCTGTTGTGGGGATAGTGCTACCTTGTGTAGTAGGTAGCACTATTGTTACTTTTCTCCTAATGTGCTAGACATCGGGCCCCCTTCAGTATTGATTGCATTTTCTTCCCCACCTCCCCAAGTTTCTTGGTATACTCTTTTCCATGAGCCAGATAGAGAGAATTTTTTATATCAACCGGAAGATCCTTGAGGATGGGAAGGTGAGTACCTCACAGGTGGTTTCCAAGTTTGAGATATCCAAACGACAGGTGATGCGAGACATCGACTATCTTAGGGATACCCTGCAAGCCCCCTTGGCCTATGAAGCGAGGGAGAAGGGGTATGTCTACACCGGTGACTTCTCCATGATGAGCAACTCAAATGAAAGAATGCTGGTGCTCAACGCTATTTTCAAAAGCTTGGCCGAGTCTCAAGGAGCCCTCTCTGTAATTACTGACATGGTCAGTGAAGAACTGGACAGCGGCTTGGAAGAGAGCTATAAGAGTCTTTCTGATAAGATTGTCTTCATAACCCCCGTGCAAGACTGGCCTGACTACACTGTCTTCAATAAGATATTTTCTGCCATCAAAGGTGGCCTAAGGATGACCTTGGGCTACCGAAATGCAAAGGGAGAACACTCTACTAGGCACATTGAGCCCTTGCGGTTGGTCAACTATAGTGGGAGATGGTACCTGCTTTCCTTTGACTTCCAGCACAAGGAGTTGCGCACCTTTCACCTCTCTAGGATAGAGAAGATCACCCCGATAGAAGGCGACCTTTTCCAGAGCCGGTATACCGAACAGGAGCTCGATAGCTTTATCCATGGAGGGTTTGGCATCTTCATGGGAAACACGAGCATCGATGTCACCTTTTGTGTCTTTGGCTGGGCAAGCAATGCCTTGGCTACCCAGACCTGGCATAAGGATCAGAAAATTCGTAAGGTTGCATTCGAGGGGAAGGAAGGTTTAGAGATCACCGTTCCTGTTGCAAACCTACAGGAGATTCTCTCCCAGATACTCTTTTTTGGCCCGGCGGCCAGGCCTATTGGGCCTCCTCAGTTTGTGCAGGCGTGGAAGGAAGCTGTGTTCTCAATGGCACAAGAAGCAGAAAAAATCTAGATATTTGCATATTTTTCTACCTATGACATCCTGTGTCATAGTAGGTGGTGTATTCTTTGGGTATAGCCAAGGAGTTCCCCATGAGTGACAATTCGAGAAAAGAAACTAGGCAAGAGGCAATACAAGAGGGTACCTGTTTCCCCACGTGGTTTTTTTCCATCACAGATTCGTCTCCGTTTTTGGTCGTATTTGCCATAATAGTGTTGTTGTGTGCTCCTCTTCTGATGGTTTTTGGTGCCTTGTATCCTTTGTTCAAACATTGAGAACGTATTTACTAAAAAGAAGAAAGTTCTCCACCGAAAAGCTCCTTTTGGAAGCCATTGAGATTTAGGCCTGAACACTTCCTGGAAGTCGTCTTTATATTATTCGTTCTATATACGGATATCAGGTGTTCGCATGTTTCTGCAATGGGGGGCGGAGACTTTCAAGAATTATTGAAAGACAGATGAGGTACCATAGAGCGAGGTAGGGTGATTTGAAGGGCTTTCCCTTTGCGTTTTGGAGTGGAATCTCGCTAAAAATCTCCTTCTCCTTCATGCGTTCGTATTGCCTGGAGAAAAGCAGCACCAAAGGCCTCAAGCTTTTTTTCTCCGACTCCTGAGATTTCCAAAAAAGCTTGTGTATTTTTGGGTTTATGGGCTGCCATTTCCTTAAGTGTCTTGTCTGAGAATACAATGTAAGCAGGTTTATTGATGAGCTGTGCCATGGAAAGGCGCACCTTCTTTAGGCTTTCCAATAAGGCTTCGTTGATATTCTGCGTGCCGGAAAGCTTTGTTTCCTTGTAAGCTGTAACTTCACTGACAAAGAAGGGAGTTTTTCCCAGCAGCACTTCCCGTCCCGTTGGAGAGAGGCATAGCACATTATAGCGCTCGATATCCTTATAGATCATTTGCTGACCTAGAAGCTCTTCGCTGATACTGCTCCACCAAACAAGACTCTTGTCTTTCCCCACTCCATAGGTCTTGAGATGCTGATGCCCATTGGTGCGAATACGTTCAGTATCCGCGCCCCTTACTATGTCTATGATATAGCGAGAACCGAACCCCTCACGGGTACGCACGATTGCAGAAAGAAACTTTCTGGCATCTTCGGTAGCCTCCACTTTCCTTGTGGTGCCGTTGCACACATCACAATTATTGCAGGGACTCTCATACGCCTCTCCGAAATAGGAAAGGATCTGTTTGCGCCGACACTCATGTACCGTAACAAACCGAATGAGAGTATTGAGATTCTCCTTGGCTTTGTTCTGTTCTTGTAAATCTTGCATCTGGGTAAGGAAATACTGCTGTCTGGAAATATCACTGGAACCGAAGAAAAGGATGCATCGGGAAGGCAGACCGTCCCGACCGGCTCTGCCTGTTTCCTGGTAGTATTCCTCCATGCTTTTGGGAAGATCTCCATGGATAACGAAACGAATGTTGCTTTTATCGATTCCCATGCCGAAGGCTGTGGTGGCCACCATGACCTGCACCTCATCACGATCAAAGGCCTCTTGATTCTTTGCACGCACTTCTTTATGAAGACCGGCATGATAGCTCAAGGCTTTGATGCCCTGTTCCTGCAAAAAGGCTGCAGTCTGTTCCACATCCTTTCTGCTGAGACGGTAGACGATGCCCTCTTCAGTTTTATACTGCTTTACTAGTGAAAGGATTTGTTGAAGAACGTTTTGCTTTTTAAAGACGTCATACTGCAGTTCCTTTCTGTTGAACGAAGCTCTGACAATGAAGGGATCCTGCAAATGCAGGATAGCCATAATGTCATCTTGCACCAGGTGAGTCGCCGTTGCAGTAAATGCAGCGATGGGAATGCCAGGAAAACGCTCTCTGAGGTTGGAAAGCACGAGGTAGTCCGGACGGAAGTCATGGCCCCATTGAGAGAGGCAGTGGGCTTCATCGATGGCAAAGAAAGAGACATGCAACGTCTTTAGATAGGAAAAATACCCATCTAAGGCCAATCTTTCAGGGGAGATATAGAGCAGCTGTAGTGCGTTACAACTCAACTTCTTAGTGATGCCTGAGACCTCTTCTGAAGTAAGGGTACTGTTGAGAAAGGCCGAAGGAATTCCTTTCGCCTGGGCTTCGTCCACCTGGTCTTTCATAAGAGAGATCAAGGGACTGACAACTACAGTCAGCCCCTTAAAGAGTAAGGCTGGTATCTGATAACAAAGGCTCTTTCCACCACCGGTCGGCATGGCGGCAAACACATCCATTCCAGAGAGAATTGCATCAATGATACGTTCTTGGTCGTCTTTGAAGGTATCGAACCCAAATACCTGTTTAAGCAATTCCCTTGCGTTATTAGCCATCTTTACAAACCCTCTCTGGTATGCATACCACAGCTGAGGGGAAAGTGACAACAGGCAGAGTAGCATATGATTGTACCTTCATGGAGTTCTGCCATATCCTAAAAATATCCTATGCGGACACTATAAAAGCTGTGGTAGCTACAAGACCTTCTGCAGCTGTTTCCTCTGAAAGAACATGAGATTGGGTATGCACTACGGGAAATACTACGTTTGGGTATTGGCCTCCACAGAATGGGCAAAGTTCTACTCCTAGGATGACCACAAAGCAGGTGTAGGGCAAACTCAGCATACCTTCAGGAATGCTGAGAATTCTAAAAACCAGCCCACTATCATCGTTTTTTCAAGAAGTATAAGGGTTCCATGCTTCCAAAGATCTTAGGGTGACAGATGCAACAGCTTTGGTAAGGTTTTTTGCTTAGGTCGACAGAACATTTCTCGAGGGTGTTATATATACCTGTTGTAATAAAATGCCCTAATGTTGCACTTTGGTGGAGGCAAATCAGATGTTTCCCATAAATATTTGATTTTGCACTTCCCCAATTGTCTGGTTTTTCGGTAGGATTGAGAGACTTCCTAGAAAGTCATCATCTTCTACCCCCTCTACCTGCATTCCTGCTGAGTAAAAGGCTCTGTTGTGCAGGCTCAAGGAGTTTTTTCATGGGAAACCAGCCCTCCTCAAAAATGAAGTACGGACCGGCGGACAAGCCACCTCTCAGTCAGTGGATCCCTCTGAGCATCCAGCATGTCTTTGCGATGTTCGGAGCAACCATCCTCGTTCCGATCCTTACTGGGCTGAGCCCCAGTACTGCCTTATTCACTGCAGGAACAGGGACGCTGATCTACATCGTCATCACCAAGGCTAAGGTCCCTGCCTTTCTTGGTTCATCCTTTGCCTTTATCCCCGCGATTATAGCCATATCCTCCTCCTATGGGATGGCCTATGCCATGGGCGGTGCTTTTGTCTCAGGTATTTTCTATACACTAGTAGCATTCATCATCAAGAAGAGCGGACACGCATGGCTGGGAAAAGCCCTGCCACCTGTGGTTATCGGATCGGTCATCGTTGTCATCGGTCTGAACCTTGCCCCCACCGCCATGGGTATGGCAATGAATGATGCAAATGGAAACTATAGCCTCATTCTGCTTACCATTGCTTGTGTGACGTTGGCTATGACTATTGTGATGAACCTCTTTGCAAAAGGGTTCTTCAGCATCATCCCTCTCTTGGTCGGTCTTTTGACAGGGTACTTCTTTACCCTGCTGATGGGCATGGTCTCCCCTTCCTTTGCCTTGATAAGCTTTGAGGGAGTCAGGGAAGCCTCCTGGTTTGGTCTTCCTACCTTTGCAGTCCCCAAGTTCAACCTTGTGGCAAGTGTGACCTTCATCATTGTGTCCCTGGCTACCATTTGTGAGCATCTGGGCGATACCCTGACCATCTCCAAGGTGGTTGGTAAGGACTTCTACAAGGAGCCAGGTCTTGAAAGGACCCTCGCCGGGGATGGTGTTGCAACCTTGTGGGCCTCTTTCTGGGGAGGACCTCCCAACACCACCTACGGTGAGAATATCGGAGTCTTGGCCCTCACCCGTGTGTATAGCGTCTGGGTAACAGGAGGGGCCGCAGTTTTTGCCATACTGCTCTCCTTCTTCCCCAAGTTCGGGGCTTTGATCCAGACCATTCCCAACCCTGTGTTGGGAGGCATCTCCATGCTGCTTTTCGGTACCATCGCCTCCAGTGGGCTACGGACTTTGGTTGACAGCGGGGTGGACTATGAGGACAAGAGAAACCTTACCATTAGCAGTGTGATCCTAGTGATCGGCATTGGTGGGGGTTTGCTGAACTTTGGTATGGGACAGAATATGGAATTCTCCCTTGGTGGGGTTGCCTTGGCTACCCTTGTAGGCATATTCCTCAACCTTGTCCTGCCTAAGGAATCTGGTAGTACCAGATCTTAGTCTTGTAGTATTTTTCCCCCTAGGTTTTTGCACGAAGGCTTCCTTAGCAGGAAGCCTTCGGTGTTCACGCTACAATGAATCTGATATACTAGCTCATATGTACACATACAGCACCATTGATTCAGATACTAAACTTTCAACAGTAGTTCAGAGCTGGAAACAAAGAGAAATCCTCTCTATCGCCATGGATTTTGAAGGGGAGTTCAACCTGCACATTTATGGGGAACACCTCTGTCTGATACAGATTTATGATGGACAGGAGTATTTCCTCATCGATCCCTTCAAGGTAAGCGAAAAAGCCTTGAAAACGTTCCTTGAAGACCCTGACCTAGAGAAGGTCATGTTCGATTGTGCAAGTGATTCAGCCCTTGTGCGCAAGGCCTATGGCATCGCCCTTGCCAATGCGTTTGACATCAGGGTACAGGCGCTTGCCCTAGGCTATACAGGCAACCTCACAGGCTTGATTGAACTTCATCTTGGTGTGCAAGAGGAAAAGAGCAACAAGAGCAAGAAGAAGAACCAGATGACCAACTGGCTGAAACGGCCTTTGAAAGAGGAACAGGTGCAGTACGCCCTAGGTGATGTTGCCCATCTTTTTGCTTTGAAGATAATCCTAACCACTCTCGTGGAAGAAAATAATCTGACCGAGCAGGTCGAAAAAACCATGCTCACAGTAGCCAAGCCCAAGGGGCCTGACAAACCGGGATGGACCAAGTTCGCCTCCTGGAAGTTTATGAACAAGGAAGAGAAGACCTATCTCAAGCATTTTTTCCTAGCTAGGGATACCATGGCAAGGAAATATAATGTGCCTGCAGTCAGGATCCTTGAGAAGCATAGGTTGCTTGAAATGACAAAATCCATCCCAAAAACAGCCAACGACTTCCATATCTACTGCACCAAGTGTCCGGAAGACCGGGTGAATGAACTTGTAGGGCTGCTACTCGAGGCTAAGAAGAGTGCTGCTCACGAAATGCTTTCAGCCTGATCTGCACCCCTTCTGACGCCTCTATTAACAAAGAAAGTATCTCACAGGTCGGAGTGGGGATAGAATGTTTATTCCCTAGCCGAACTACAGCAGAACAAAACCAGTTGTTTTCAGTTCTTCTTCCAGCCTCCATGTCCTGGCACATGGAGGTTTTTCCATCAAAGCCCAAAGAGGTCACTACCTGGTAGTTCTGCTCGATCATGGCATCGGTAAGGAATACCCCTTCCCTCTGCCCTACAGCCTGCACCTCTTTGCTTGCCTTCCATGCAAGAGTTTGTACACTCTCTTGCTTAAGGTCTCCGTAGGTAGCCCTGCACAAGGCGCTGATGGTATTGAAGGCTGTGTTGAGCATGAACTTCTTCCAAAGTTCCAGTCGTATGTCTTCTGGTACCACATAGTCGATGTGGGCACGATGGAATAGGGAACAGATTGCCTCTATACGTTTGCTCCTGCTGTTGTCCTTCTCTCCAAACACAATCCGTCCTTCTTTGCTGAAATCAATCCTATTCCCAATATGCGTGGAGTTGAGCCCGACGGCAAAGCCGTAGAGCACATGCTCCTCTCCGTAGACCTGACTCAGCTTCTCTTCGCTATCTATCCCATTGAGGAGGGAGAGGATGGTTGTATGCTCACCAACAGCAGGCTCAATCTGCCTGACCGCCTCTTCGAGTTGCAGGTTCTTGGTTGCGATGATAACCAGATCACTGATCTTTGCATCCTTTGGATCGACAAAAGTAAAATCAGAGTTCTCTCCATTGAGTACCAGAGCTTCTTCTGCATACCTTTTCCTACGCTGCTCGTCAGCGAGGAATACGACGTGCTCTTTGCCTAACAATTGGTGTAGCCGAAGGCCATACATGGCCCCTACAGCACCACTTCCTATGATAGTTATATGGTTCATACCGGTTCCTTCCTGGTTGCCAACTCTCTGACTAGTGAGGTCAGGGCCTTAAGTTGGTCCAGATGTATTGATTCGTTTGTCGTGTGGGGCTTTTCATAGCCGGAGGTGCAGACAACGGTGGGAATGCCTTTGGCATTGAGGACGTTGGCATCACTGCCCCCTAGGGTTGGTCTTTCTGTATAGGGCAGAGCAAGGTTTTCGCATGCATTTCTTAAATGGGTAAAGGCAGGAGAAGAGGTGTCAAGCCTGTAAGCCTCATAGAGTAGCTGCTCCTCAATGAGTACCTTACCCCCATGCTTGGCTGCTGCCTCTTGTAGGCATGTTTTCATGTGTTCTATTTGTGCCAGAAGTTTTACAGGATCCAAGCTTCTAGCCTCAAAGGACAAGGTTGCCTTGTCACAGACAATATTTCTGGATCCGGGGGCGATAAAGGATCCCACATTCGCAGTAGTCTCTTCATCGATGCGCAACAGGCGCATCGATGAGATGGCATCACTGGCCATCTGTATTGCACTGATGCCTGTCTCAGGGGAGAAGCCTGCATGGGCTCCCTTACCCAAGAATGTTACATCGAGCTTATTAGAACCGGGGGCCGCGGTAATGAAGGTCCCTACTGGCCCTTCAGCATCAAATACATACCCATGATCAACTGTAGAGAGCAAGTCTGTATCTAGTTCTGCTATGCCTTGCAGGCCCAACTCCTCTCTGACGGAGAGGAGGATTACCAGGTTCGGGTGGGGAAGATGTTCTCTTTGTATGGTCTCCAAGGTTGTGAGGATGGCAGAAATGGCTGCCTTGTCATCGGCTCCTAGGGCTGTTTTTCCCGCTGTATGAACCAGAGCTCCTTCTACCAGAGGCTCGACATCAAAGGCGAGTGGGACAGTATCCATATGGGCACTGAAGAGGATGGTCTCTCCCTCTCCCGGTAGGTATGCGTAGAGGTTTCCCCCTTTGTCCCGCTTGGTGGACAGTCCAAGGGAGAGCAGTCTTGTCTCCAAGAAGAGACTGATACGCTCTTCATCTCCAGAGACCGAGTTGATTTTCACCAGGTCGAGAAAAGTCTGCAGTGTTTTGTTCATGCCCAGACTATATCATACCACCGGGGGTTGGAAAACCTTGAAGAATGGTGTTTTGTCCTCCTTGACCTACCTTCTAGGTAGTGTATAGTCATAGTATGAGTTACAAACCAAATACAGACCGTTATGAAGAGATGAAGTATCGTTATGCAGGAGCAAGTGGCCTGAAGCTACCTGAGCTCTCCCTAGGTCTTTGGCATAACTTCGGGACAGTGGCTGACCACGGTGTAGCCACAGATATACTTTGCAGTGCTTTTGACCATGGGATAACACACTTTGACCTTGCCAACAACTATGGGCCGGAACCCGGAAGTGCTGAGACCAGATTTGGCCAGATCCTCAAGAAGCAGTTCAGCTCTCATCGTGATGAACTGATTATTTCCTCAAAGGCAGGCTATCTGATGTGGAGCGGACCCTATGGGGACTTTGGTTCGCGTAAGTACCTGCTTGCCAGCTGTGACCAGAGCCTCAAGCGTATGGGCCTTGAGTACGTGGACATTTTTTACCACCACCGCCCCGATCCCAATACTCCCTTGGAAGAGACAATGGGAGCATTGGCAACCTTGGTTGCCCAGGGTAAGGCCCTGTATGTTGGGATAAGCAACTACCATGCAAAGGAGGCCTTACAGGCCAAGGCCTTGCTTGACAGTATGGGATGCCCTTGCATCCTCAACCAGGTTCGCTACTCCATCCTTGACCGTTGGACAGAGGAGGATAATCTGCTTGATGCCATGGATGGTAAGGTTGGCATGATCTGTTTTTCCCCCCTTGCCCAAGGGCTTCTGACCTCACGCTATCTCGATGGAAGGGTTCCCTCTGGCTCGAGGGCTAGTGAGAATGTATTTCTCAAGGCAAAAAGCATTACCCCTGAGGTAGTGGAAAAGCTCAACAAGCTTGATCAGATAGCCAAGAGGCGTAATCAGAGTTTGTCTGAGATGGCCATCTCCTGGTTACTTAAGGATGAGAGGGTAACATCGGTACTTATCGGAGCCAGTTCGGTTGCCCAACTGGATGAGAACCTCAAGGCCCTTAAGGGCGATACGGGCTTCTCGAAAGAGGATCTTAAGGCCATCGATGAGCTGACAACCTAGGCCCAAGGCTTATGGGAAATCAAGATCCCCTTGTTGATGCGTATATAGCACAGTTCTCAGAAGAGCAGCAGAGCCATTTGAAGGCACTGCTGCTCTCTCATCCATGAGACAGTCCCCCAAGTGATGGAGACTATCAAGTATGCGATGCCCACTTTTTTATATGAGGGTAATCTGATCTACTTCGTGGCAAATAAAAATCATACTGGTCTGTACTCGATGCCCAGTGGGGTTTCTCATTCCCCAACGAAGCGAGAGTAGCACAAGCATGCTTCTATTACCGAGCGAGTGCCGGGAAAGCAAGGTGAGATACGTGAGCCCCTTGGGACGGAAAGGAGGCAACGCCTCCTCTTTCCAGGGCTTGCCCAGGGGTATTGATACCTTTCATTTTGCTGAAGAACTGCTTTCTTACCATACAGCCAAGGGTGCGATACAGTTTTCCCTAGACAGACCTCTTCCCCTTGATCTTATCCGCAGGATCATTCTCTTCAGATTTGAGGAAAATGAACGATTACAGCAGACTAAGAAGAGAAAGTGATAGCACATGCTAGCAAGTGTAGAGAGGACAGGGCAGGGAAGCCAAGGTAAAGAATCAGGCCTCTTTACCCTCTATTCCGGTGAAGATTTGGATGGCATCCCTCAAAAATTCTGCCCTACCCTGGTAATGCTCGCCAAACCTAGGGTCATCTACATATCTTTGGGCAAGGTTTGCATGGGCCTCTTTCGTGTAGTTTGCCCAAGTATACAGCAACCACTGCTTATGCAGTCTTGCCACCTCTTGGGCTAACCCTGAACCTGGGTCCTTTGTTTTTTCCGCTTTTTCAAGCTTCTTTAGTATCTCCTTGCCAAGCTGGTCAAACTCTGCAAAGCTCTCTTCACTCATGCGCATCAGTTTCGCTTGGGAGGCCTCTACTTCTTCGTTTCCATACTTCTTTCTTGCCTCTTTTCCGTAGGCTTGTTCATTCCTTTTTATGAGTTCTTTCTTGAACCCTTCAAACTTTTCCTCATCACTCATGCTTGTCACTCCCCGAGCCTCTTGTAGGCTCTTTTCCACATTCAGCAGAAGATTTTGGATGTGTCTCTGCTTTTCCACTAGGCGCTGCATATGCTCTTCCAATGCTTGTATTCGGTCAAATTGAGGATCATCAAGGATGGCCTTGGTCGTATCAAGGTCGAAATCAAGCTCACGGAAGAAGAGAATCTGTTGCAGGCGGTTCACTTCCTCTTTCCCATATAGACGATATCCCGAGGGAGATTTCTTCTTTGGCTTGAGCAAGCCTATCTCATCATAATACCGCAGTGTCCTCTTTGATATACCTGCATACTGTGCAAGTTCCCCGATAGGTAGTCCCATGCTCTGCCTCCTTAAGCATAGCTATACACCTTGCCGTTGCGGTAAGGTCAACAAAAATCGTGATTTTGGCAGAATTTTGTAAGGGGAGAATTCTCCTGCATGTATTTTTAAACGTATTTCATTGGCAATATCAATGGCCTGTGTCTACAGATGGCAAGGGTATTCACATCCTAAAAGGGAAGGTACACACAGTGTATCTATTCATATGTAGGAAATACAACAGGATCCATTCAGGGCATGAACCCAAGGGAATTGAGACGTAGGTCAATAGCCTTGCTCTAGCGTTCATTGATATGAATCAGAGGAGCCTGTGGCACAGAATGGTTTTTCCCTCACATTCCAATGAGTTGCCCATCTTGAGGATAGTGGGGAAAAAAGAACTGAGGAGCTAGTTCTTCTTCTCATTTTTCTTTGTTATCTTCACACCTTGCTTGTCAAACTCCTTCACATTCTCACTGGATACCCTTAGGTGGTCAACCATAGCTTGGTGAGCTGCCTGGGAATCACGATTTTCCAGGGCAGAGAAGATCTCTTGGTGGCGTTTGATGCCATCAACAACCCCTCCGTCCACAAGAACTCCCTTGCCCATATAGTCGCGCAAAAGGGATGTGAGGACAGTGATAAACATAACCATCAGGTTGTTCCCGCTTGCCTGTGCAATCGCTATGTGGAAAGCCTCATCCAAGGAAACACGTTTTTTCAGTGGTAAGGTGGTATCTGAGAAAGTGGTAATTATCACCTTCATCTCCTGCAGTTGTTCATCTGTGATCTTTTGAACTGCAAGATCGATAGAGGAGAGTTCCAAGATTCCGCGCATCTGTGTAAGCTCTTCAGCGCTGATCTTGTCTGCCTGCATGATGCGGCTTACTGCATTCATGACAGTATCTGTCTCCGGTCTTGTAATGTACGCTCCAGAGCCATTTTTAAGAGTGAGGAGGCCTCTCTCCTGGAGTAGTTTCATGGCTTCCCTGATGATGGGTCTGCTCACATTATACTGCTTCGCTAGTTTCATCTCTGAGGGAAGTTTCTCAGAAATTCTTGAGGTAGGGGAGGAGAGTATTACCTGTTCAAGGTGATCTGCAACCTGCTGACTCAAATTTGTTCGTGATAGGGAAAAATCAGCAATTTTCACCAGTGGCTCCTTTAGCATATATTTTTTTCCTCTGCAGAGTAATACAAACAAGAAGGAATTTCCACTATAGAACTCCCCTCACCCCTCTTTGCATATGTACCATCGAGAGGGTTCTTTGTACTCCTTGCTGTAAGAACGAGATATCATCACCTACGCTAATGAAATCCAGATCCATCTTCATCCAGGTTTCGATAGCTTTTTCGTCGGGGCCTATCGATACCCCAACGGGAATTCTTGCCTTCTTGGCATGAGCGATAATAAGCTTTCCAAGCTCAAGCACTTCTGGGTGCATGCTATCTCCTAGTCGCCCTATCGAGGCAGAGAGGTCGTTTGGCCCGATGATGATGGCATCGAGGCCTTGTACCGCAAGGATAGCCTCAATATTTTCTACCGCCTGGATATGTTCGATTTGCAGAATGCGCAGAAAAGA
The DNA here is from genome assembly GCA_016342655.1 of Sphaerochaeta sp. Lineage (GTDB taxonomy): Bacteria > Spirochaetota > Spirochaetia > Sphaerochaetales > Sphaerochaetaceae > Sphaerochaeta. The sequence goes on from JAEINL010000025.1 coordinate 24,340, forward strand.
TGAAGGAGCTTCCTCCAAGTATGTTTCCAAAGGCATCTGGCCATACTTGTTTGCTCTCCTAGGGCCAAAGCCACGAATTCCTTCCGGGGGATACAGGCAGGCTTTGATAGCCTTCTGAGCATCCTCTTCTGTAAGGATCATGGGTATGATAATACCGTCTATTCCCATCTCAAGAACTGGCTTTATCACAGCTGGGTTGTTCTCTGACACCCTCACAAAGGCAGCTGCTCCTCCAGCATTGGCTGCCATAACATGCATGAGCAGAGTATGCTTGTCAAATGGACCATGCTCTGCATCTATCCATATGAAATCATAGCCGTGCATAGCCAAGGCCTCCGTGCTAGAGGGATCAGTAAAAAATACATGTCCCCCCACTATTTTGCATTTCCCTTCTTGCATTGAGGTCAGTAATGCTTTGGCCTTGTTCATGCTTTGAGTCCCAAATGTTTACGCATTGCCGATTCAAGTCTGATAAGGCTCTCTATCTCATGACGTCCATTCTCGTTGAGCAGGTCTACCTTCTTTGATCGTGTGACCAGGTTCATGTTCACCCCAGTACGGTCATAATGGTATTTCGCATTGACTGGATATGATCGTGCCTCAGTAATTCCTGTAATGGTCAAGAAGTCACTGACCTCCCTGGCGAGTTCTGGTTGGTCCTTGAAATGTTCATACATCCATTTGTAGATGTCGATATGAAAATTAGCCATTACCCCGTTGTAGCCATGGTAACCAGCGATGAGAGAGTCAAGCAGTGTAGCGGTATTTGCGTTGAACAGGGCTAGGTCTGTACCTTTTACCAGTTCAACCCTGCGTTTTTCGATTTCCAGGCTACATGATACATCCTTGAGGAAAACCAGTTTTCCCCTTTTTGCACAAGATGTCAAAAAATCATCTGTAAGCAGACGGAGGTAAGGATAGGGGCATTCATACAGGCCAAAGGTAACATTTGGTAATTGGGAGAAAATATCTTCGGCGTTGGCGTTGAAGACGGTTTCGCCCTCCTGTTGTTTTGCCATTCGGTTGGCAACCAAAACCACGGCATCAACACCAGTTTGTGCCATAGTCCCCAGTTGTTGGATCTGCTGTTGATGGTCATCAGAGGTATGTCCGGAGGCGATGACCTTTACCCGTGAGTCTGAGGCCTCAACCACAGCCTTCGCGATGTCGTTCTTTTCCTGTTCTGTAAGGAAGAACATTTCACTCGATTGGCAGACAGCAAATATACCGTCACATCCTCGTTCGATATACCAATCAACTAAGGCTTTGACCGCTTTGAAGTCAACTCTGTTGTCTTCAGTAAAAGGGGTGATCATGGTTGGCCAACAACCGTTATACGTCTTTTTCATACAAACTCCTAAATAAGTCCAGTTGCACGAGGCAAGAAGAGGGTGATTTCGGGGAAATAGGTAATAATTACTAACACGACCAACATGACTACAAGAGGCCAGAAAATTTCACGCATGACTCCCTTCAACGGGGTCCCTGAAATTCCAGAAGTTATGAAGAGAAGCATTCCGAAGGGGGGCGTGGAGAGGCCTACCATCATATTAAACGTAACCACCAGTCCAAAGTGAACCATGTCTATGCCTAAAGCATTTGCCACAGGGAGCATGATTGGTACAAAGACCAACTGAATGGTGGATGTATCCATGAACATGCCTAACAAAAGGATGACAATGTTCACCAAGAAGAGAAAGGTGTACTTGCTTGCAGTGAAGCTGAGAATCCAGTTTCCAATATCGGCAGCTAGCTGCTCCCGTGCAACGATATAGCTGATGACAGCGGCAGCCCCGATCATGATGCTGGTTGCTCCAATATCCTTTATCGAGGTCTTTATCACTTCGATCAGGTCTTCTAAACCCATTGCCCTGTAGGCAAACACAGAGACAAGGATGGCGTACAGACCTGCGATGGCTCCTGCTTCTGTCGGGGTCATCACGCCTGTATAAATTCCAACGAGCAGGATGACTGGAGTCATGAGAGCGGGCAGTGCCTTGAAGGTGAATCGTAGGAAGGTTTTCCACACGATTTTTTCACCTCTTGGGTAGTTTCGTTTTTTTGCTACTATGGCAACATAGATCATGAGAAACAGGGTCAACAAAACAGCTGGAATCATGCCTCCCATGAAAAGGGCTCCAACAGAGGTGCTGCTTAACATAGCATAGATGACCAGAGGAATCGATGGAGGGAATATGGGGCCTATGGTCGCTGAGGCTGCTGTGATGGCACAGGCAAACTCTGCATCATAGCCATCCTCTTTCATGGCCGCTATCTCAATCTTCCCTAATCCAGCCGCATCGGCTATGGCTGATCCTGTCATTCCTGAGAAGATCAGAGAAGCGAGGATGTTAACATGCCCGAGCGAGCCTCTCATTCTCCCACACAGCCCACCGGAGAACTTGAAGATCATATCGGTGACCTTTCCGGTATTCATGACATTGGCTGTGAAGATAAAGAGGGGAACTGCTATTATTACATAGTTGGTGTAGTAGGTATTCATCACCTGGTTAACGACTAGGCTCAGATCTGCACCTTTAACAAGGAAGTAACAAGCTGATGCTGCTAGCATGCCAAAGGCAATTGGCATCCTAAGTAGAAATATGAGTACGAATACTATAAGCGTAATGAGTAGGGCGAAGCTCATATCTTGTCTACCTCCCCAAGGATTGGATCGAAGAGGTGATCGTGGCTGTCAGAGAGAGTGCCCCGTATTACTTTCCAGTCCTCTATGATTGGCTCTATGGTGTACCCGATGATAGAGGCGAGGAAATAGGTGAAGGGAAGAAATATCCAGGTGTAGGAGACCCTGAGCACAGGGGTCTTTTGAAATCCTAAGAAAAAAGCGTACTTGAAAGAAGGGATGATCATGAGGATGAAAGTGCTTGCGATCAATAGGTTCCCTGCCAGTCTTGCCCATGCAGCCACTTTGGGGCTGTAGGCTTCATACAGCATGGTGAATTGGACATGGCCTTTTTGTCGCGTTGTGTAGCAGGCACCGAGTATTACTGTCCAGCAGAACCCTATGACAATGGCGTCTTGTGTCCATGTGAGGGGGTGGTTGACCACATAACGAAAAAATACCTGTAGGATGAAGGTCAAGAATAATACGATAAAGGAAAAGATGGGAATATAGATTTCCATTACATCTCTAAGAAACAGAGCAATTTTTTTCACGTGGTAACCTCCGAAACAAATGATGCAAAGCTATCCGGAGCCGATAGGGCTCCGGATAGGATACAATCGTTATTTTCCAGCTGCCTGGACTTTCTCGAACATCGCCTTGTCCCAGCTCTTTGCGTAGTCACTAGCAAGATAGAGTTTCAGTACATGGTCACTGAACGCATCCAGGTCGGCATAGTAGACCTTCAAACCTGCTTTCTTGAAGAAATCTACCAGTTCGGCCTCTGCCTTGAGGTTGGTTGTGTCACAGTATTCGATACCGGCTTTCACGCCTTCCATGACCCATCCCTTCTGGTCTGTAGTAAGGGACTGCCACTTCTTTTCATTGATAGCAGGCCAGACACTGTCTACGAGGTGATTGGTGATGGTAATGGATTTTGTGACTTCATAGAACTTTGCGTTTTTGGTTGTTGGAAGTGGGTTGTCCTGTCCATCAACAGTCTTGGTCTGCAAAGCCATGTACAGCTCGCTGAAGGAGATCGGAGTGGGGTTTGCTCCGAGAGCCTTTCCAAGGAAGATCCAAGAAGCAGAGTTGGGCATTCTCAGGTTGACGCCTCTGAGATCATCTGGAGTCTTGATGGCCTTATCCTGGACAAGGTTCAGCTGGCGAGTTCCCAGATATTCAGCACCAAGGGGTCTGACACCCTGTTCCTTAGCAATGCGATCGAACACCTCTGCTCCGATAGGACCATTGAGGACGGAGGTCATGTGGTCATAGGTCTTGAAGATGTACCCTGCAGTAAACATGGAGACCCAGGGTGATCCATCAGTAAGCCATGATGCGCTGGTAGCAGTAATATCTGCTTGTCCGCTCTTGATGGCTGATACTTCCTGTTCCTGCTTGAAGAGGGATGCAGAATCATAGGCAAGAACCTTGATCTGGCCGCCGGAAACCTTCTCGACAGTCTCCTTGAAGACTCTCATGGCACCCGCATGGGCATCAGTGGGTACTGCAGTCATGGTATAGACCAATTCCACAGGCTTAGCAGCGCTCTCTGCTGTACCTTGAGCAAAAGCCATGGGTAGTACCATGACAACCAACAACAGTGCGATAGTAACTTTCTTCATTGTTTCCTCCTTGGAAGCCTGATTCGGCATAACAATGATCAATATTTGACTCGGACAAAGCCGAGATTCCCCTTACACGATACAATCTATTCGGAAAAAAGCTGTAAAGCTGTAAAGCTGTCTTACAGGTTTATGTTTGCATGGGTTTGTGAATCTGTCAAACTGTTTTTTCAAAGGGAAGGAAAAAAAGTGAGAAATGAATACACAATGAAGAATGGTATGGGATGCAAAAACGTGGAGGTAGAAGAATTGGGATAAAAAACAACACGGTAGCACCCGTGTTGTTATCGTACCAAGATCATTAAGAATACCTATTTACAGCAGAACCTTGAATACCATCTTCACAACTTGGCTAGATGATTCGTCAACAAGGTTTGGGGCGTGGGGTTCTCCCGGGAAGAACACCACAAAGCTACCTTGCTTTGCATGATAGGAGAGCAGTTTTTCCCCTTTGGCCATAAAGAAGTCCTTCTCTTCATCATAGGCTGTTGTGGCGGTAAGCAAATCACGTGATGCAATATCCATACGCTCATGCCCTTTGAGAAGGATTTGGACATCGGCTTCCTTTCTGTGCACTTCGTACTCAGATGCTTCTGTCTTTTCTGTCTTGTAGGTAAACAGGTTGTAGCGAAGGTCCTTTTGTTCGGTAGAATAGCTACCCAATTCCAAGGCTTCGAGCTTCCCGCTTTCCAGGATGTCAATGACCTGCTGGAGAGCGGGTAAGGTGGAGACATATTTTTTCATCTGGGAAATCTGATCTAGTATCATAGGTGTACCTCTTTTGGGCACTAGCATAACGAATGAAGAGGAAAAGGGAAAGGATTGAGTTTGAATCCTATGCAATTTTGGTCTGTTTGTGCAGGAATTGATCGTAAATTGCAGGGTGTTCTATAAGGGATGCTAGGAATATCTCAGTCCTATCCGATGGCTCAAGAATTCTGTATCTTTAGGATACCACAGTACAATCGTGGTCTTTAAAAGGAGCTAGACATGTCAGATACCCATTCCTATTCAACCAGTGTGAAGTACAGTGAAAAGAGAAAGGGCGTACTTTCTTCAGAAGGACTCCCTTCCTTTGAAGTCGCTACCCCTCCCCAGTTCCCCGGTGGACATGAGGGGATCTGGTCCCCAGAGCACCTCTTTGTCGCTTCGGCAGAGGTCTGCCTGATGACAACCTTCCTGTCCATTGCGGAGAAGTCCCACTTGGAGTTTGTCGAGTATAGCTCAGAGGCTGTCGGAACTCTTGAGAAGACAGCTGAAGGTATGGTGATGACTAAGATTGTCATCAAACCGAAGGTAGTTATTCAGGATGAGACCAAAAAAGAACGTACCTTGTTGCTTTTGGAAAAAGCAGAGAAGTACTGTCTCATCTCAAACTCCATGAAGACCGAGGTTACAATTGAGCCGATGGTAGTTGTGGACTGATGAGAATCCCTGTAGGCCGATAGTTCTTGTATCAAGATAGAATTCGCCCTATGAGTTACTATCCAAGCTGATACTCTCTTGAGAGGAAGAAATCCCTCACGAACAACAAGAATTGGGATAACCTCTTACATCATAAAAATAGTTCAATTTACTTTCTGTTGTTGTGCTTGAGATAGTATTTTGTAGGGTGCTGCTAATCATTGGAGGCAATTTTCAAGATCCTTCATTTGTTGGGTAAACTTTGTAGGGTTCGTCTTTTGTAGTTTTCTCAGGTTAATTCTTTTCCATTGCAAACCAGGTAGCCTATTACAATTAGGAATATCTGTTGGTGGCAATTGCTTGGACAAGGAGAAAAAACTGATAATATATTCTTTGTGTAATATGCTCATCTCTGTATGAATGTCTGTAACCAAATGGTCAAAGACTGTGTTGCAATCAGACTCATTGAACTGGAATTCACTCATTCCCATAAATTCATTTTTGTAGGTTTGGGAATATGATTGGCGATTGGGCTTGAGCAGTTCATGGGGAGGCCTGTTGTGCCCACATAAGGCTGCAATGAACCCATTCATTATTTCAGGGGTAAGCCCTTCATTGTCCATCAGATTTTTTATGTCAAACAAATCTCTCGGGTGTTGCCGATCTAAAGCAGCACAGATTTTGCCACCATAAAGATCTGCCAAGGATGCTACTTGGATTGAAGCGTAGCCATATTCCCGACAAGCTGGACAAATATTACACTGCTCGATTGGGTAGGTAAAGCCACGTAACGTATAATTTGGCTCAATAATTATTTGTGCCTTCTCTGAACGGCAAATTATTTTACGTATGTTTTCTTTTCCTTCCCTGCAAACTGTTTTTAATCCGTCTTGCCTAAGCTTTTGTTCGATTCGATGCAATGCCGCATTAATGTTTTCGAATGAAATACTACGATCTTCGAATCCAAGATACGTCAGATCAATATCAACCGATAATCTAGGAAGATTTCTTATGAAGAAATTTATACCAGTTCCACCCTTCAAAGCAAAGCATTTCTCCCTATCAATATAGGGGAGAACTCTGATCAACAACTTTACCTGTTCGAGATAATATTCATTCAGCATCGCTTAAACCCTCAATAATAATCTGATACTTCGTATTGAGTTTCCCCCCAGGGGTGATGACCCGTTTGCCACTTCCAAGATCAATGGTTGTTGCATCAAGGACATCAAACCAAGCATGGTTTTGTGTTTCAGCAAGATAGAGGAACAACCTTTTTACTTTGATAGAATTGCATTCATTCAGCAAAATTTGTAGCAAATCTGGGCGCAACGCTACAAGCATCTCCATCATATGATATGCAACTGCAAAACTGCCTTTCTTTGGGCAAAGATACAAATACTCCAGTATCGCCCTTTCTGGTAAAGAGACAGGAACTGCGTAGTCAAGATGGGGGAATAACTCAATGCCAGTATTGCTGTCTATGAATGCTGAAGAATGGACATCAAACTTCCTTTTGAGTATCTCTTGCGTAAACCAAGTCGGCTTTGAATCACTTGGACGCTTAAATACCTGCTCTACAATAGATGTGCTGTCCAGTTGAATGAAATGGCTGTATCCATGCATTCTTAGTGCGGAGAGACCTCCTAAATGCAGGGATAGCCTTGCTTGATTCCACGTGGAATATAACGCACCTTCAAGGGAAGGTGAGGTATTCGTAAAGACAAAAGCCCCTCTTCCTATACGTTTTAGCCAGCCATTTCTTACATAGGATTTTTGCAAATCGTTGGAAATACCTTTTTTTATGAGATGGGAGGATAAGATGAAAGCCTCTTTAGGTGCGCTATGTATAAGTAGGTTTAATTTATTTGGTTTTACGGTAGTCATACTACCTTTACTATATAATAATTAAACCAAATTGACAAGAATAATATTAACCCAAATCCATATCATAGCATATCCTTATCAAAAACTCATACCGCAAAGCATCTTGGTATGATATGCTAAGCATGACTACATTCATTGGAGGGAAATCTTGAAAAAATCAAATCTTGCAAAATCCATAGCAATCTCCATGTTGCTTGTGTTACTTACTCTTCCGCTGTTTGCCCTGAATACCAGTTCAGGCAACATCAAGCTTATCGGAGCATACCCACTTGAGGCCAAAATGGAAGCAGGGTATACCCTGAAAATCCCTATGCTTGAAGGGGAAAACCCCCTTTTTAGTGGCAATAACCTCAAGGTCAAGGGCTTGCTCGGGCTGTCTCCTGTAGCTGCAACCCTTGGTGTTGATGCTGTGCTGACTCCTATTGCCGTAATGGAGCTCACCCTTGGAGGATCTCTGGGTACCGGATGGGATTTTGATCCCATGGGCCTTTCTGGGTTGCTCATGAGCACAGATAATATTGGCGTATCAGATCTCACCGCTGATTCTCTTGGTGGAGTGTATTACAAAGGTAGGGCTGGTGCTGCATTGCAATTCGATACTGGAGTTATCTTCCCAGGCGATTGGACCAGCATCCTGCTAAGGACGTATCATGAGATCATGTATCAGGGATATACGGGGGCTAAGAAAGACGAAGCCTGGGAGTATGAGACCTCAGGAGCCAAGGTAAATGGCTTTAACTATAAGGGAGAATATATTGTTGGGTACAAGTTGCCTATAATGCTCAACATGGTGGCATTACAACTAGAAACCTTCTCCTACAACTTGTTAGGTGATGTCTCCCACCCATTCAAGTATGATGTAGGTGTTATTGGTAATGTAGAGTTTTTTGATGGCTTGAATCTCACTGTGATCGTGCAAGGTACAAACTTGACAAAGGATAAAGCTACCAAAGAGGTTTCTGTTACTGATTTCCGCTATAAGCGAGTTGGAGTCATGCTCAACTACTCTTTCTAATTCACTATGTAATAAGGCGTTGTACAGGCATCCCTGTTGGGATGCCTGTACCCTTTTTTGCATAGCTTCTCCTACTTTTCCGGATGAAGCTACCTAACGTTTCTCAGAAACTCCCCTTATCATATTCTCCTTTGCTCCTAACTTTTTGACTTCCCCCTAGCCCTAGGGTACTTATACCTATGGATTTTACTCCGTATCGCACAGATTCGGAGGTTTTTGTATATGCAAAACAGTAGGAGAATCAGATGGATAAAAAAAAATGGCCGATGCCATATGCATTTTAAGTATGGATGGGGTGCAAAAGGCTAACTCTGGACACCCTGGAGCCCCTATGGGGATGGCAGATATTGCAGAAGTGCTTTTTCGACGTACTATGCGCTACAACCCAAAAAATCCCTCTTGGGAGAACCGTGATAGATTTGTCCTTTCCAACGGACATGCCTCCATGCTCCTGTACTCCCTTTTACATCTGACTGGGTATGATGTGACCCTTGATGACTTGAAGCAGTTCCGGTAGTTGGCAGAGAAAAAGCTTGCGGCAACCTTCAACAAGAAAGACCTCCCTATAGTTGATCATTACACCTATACCTTCATAGTCGGTGATGGATGTCTGATGGAAGGCATCTCTCATGAGGCAGCCTCCCTTGCAGGGACTTGGAAGCTGAACAAGCTTATAGTCATATATGACAGTAACGGAATCTCCATACAGCTTTTCGCCAAACCTACCATAGTGAAACGACTGTTGTTTGGAAAAATCCCCCGCATGTCTGCTTAGACGTCAACAGTATAACCGTATCTTCAAAGGATCCGAAAGGGGTCCGCTTTCAGTATCGACTTCGGACTTCCTTTCTTTGGGTTTACAGCAACAAACCCAAGGCAAAATCAGATCAGAGCATAAGCCCCTTGTTTCCCAAGCTATTCTTGTGCGTAATTACCAACATTTCCATTTTTATGCAATTTCCGTGGAATATATACAAATAAATATCCAATTATTATACGTGTATGGTATAATTATTCAAATTTGGCAACAAAAGGAGATTCATTTATGGAACTGCTGAAACTCATTGGAGTACTGATAGTCATTATTGGCTTCGTACTTAAGAAAGACACCATTGCAACGGTTGTAATAGCCGGTGTGGTCACGGGTCTTGTGGCGGGCATGCCCTTCATTGAGATCTTGAACACTTTGGGAAAATCGTTCATTTCCCAAAGGACTGCAACCCTGTTCGTACTCACTCTTCCCATAATCGGAATTTGTGAACGCTATGGGTTGAAAGACAAAGCTGTAGACCTGATAAAAAAGGCAAAGGGTGCTACTGCAGGAAGAATCATCTCCCTATATCTGGGAGTCAGGGCATTGGCTGCAGCCTTCTCTTTGCGTCTTGGTGGCCATCCACAGTTCGTTCGCCCTCTTGTTAATCCTATGGCTCAGGCCGCTGCAGTCGCCAAATTCGGCGAAGTTGATGAGAAAACTGAGGACAAGATTAAAGGCTATAGTGCTGCAAATGAAAACTTTGGAAACTTCTTTGCGCAGAACTGTTTTATGGGAGCTTCCGGTACCTTGCTGATCGTTGCTACGCTCAATGGCCAAGGGTATGATATCAATGCGCTGCAAATTGCCATGATGTCAATCCCCATCGCTGTTGTTGCTGTACTCGTAGGTATTGTCCATAATGTCTTCTTGGATAAGAAGCTTGCTGTAAGCGTCAAGAAAGGGGAGAAATAAAAATGTCCAGAAATGTAATTATAGCTGAATTTTTCTAGGGGGGTAGTCGGTTAGTGCCAGTGAGCTTACAAAACGCATATTTATGCATCTAGTAATATCTAGCAGATATTTAGGATATGGGAGGCTGTTAGTTCCACTTCGCCATTCATTCAACTATGGTCCCAATCGTAGCCATAGGTTACCTTAAACTCCCTGTATGTGTTCGAATAATCAAACCCAGCTACCAATTTACTTTCCATATCTACCTCTATTATGCATAAATATTATCCTGTATGCATGTTTATACCATGACTGGCACTAACCGACTACCCCCCTTTTTCTATTGTATCATTGGACTGGTCTTCTTCCTTGTAGGTATGAAGGCACTCAGAGACAAGACCCATGCAAGACCGATTTTCACTGCGATATTTTGGTTCATACTTGCTTTCACTTTCATTGTCGGGCCCTATGTCCCCCATTGGATAACTGGGATATGTGTGCTGGCTATTGCTGCCCTGACAGCCTCGAATAGGGTGATTCAATCAAAGAGTGATAATCCGACTGTAGAAGCAACGCGTAAGAGTGCTGACAAGCTTGGCTACAAAGTGTTCATCCCTGCCTTGTGTCTGGCTTTCGTAGCAGTGTTTGCAGCTACGTTCCTCCCCTTTGGGGCAAACAATGCTATTGGTATCTCTGCAGTTGTTGCTCTCATTGTGGCATACATCATCACTAAGGCGCCTGTTAAGAGTGCCGTTGTTGATGGGACCCGGCTCATGGACAATGTCGGCCCTGTTGGTATCCTTCCCCAGTTGCTTGCTGCCTTGGGTGCCTTGTTTACTGCTGCAGGAGTCGGTACAGTCATTGCCAAAGGTGTTTCCACAATCATTCCTGATGGAAGCAAACTTATCGCAGTCGCAGTGTATTGTATAGGCATGGCTCTTTTCACCATCATCATGGGCAATGGTTTTGCGGCCTTCAGTGTTATCACCGTTGGTATCGGCATTCCGTTCCTCATCATGCAAGGTGCTGATCCTGTGGTTGTAGGTGCTCTAGGACTTACTGCCGGATACTGTGGTACATTGCTTACACCGATGGCCGCCAACTTCAATATCATGCCAGCAGCTTTGCTCGAAACAAAAGATAAATATATTATCATCAAGAGTCAGGCGCCCGTTGCGCTAGTGATGTTGTTGGTGCACATCATCCTTATGTATATTCTTGCATTCTAAGAAAGAGGGTATTATGAAAGTATTACTGACAGCTTTTGATCCGTTCGGTGGGGAGGCAATCAATCCGGCACTTGAAGCAGTGCAGAAGGTTCGTTCTTCGTTGGGTTCCATTGAGGTAGTCAAACTCGAGGTTCCTACTGTTTTTGGCAAGTCGATAGAGAGAGTCCGTGAAGTTATTGAAGAAATCCATCCTGACGTCGTTCTCTGTATCGGCCAGGCAGGAGGAAGATTCGATATCACCGTGGAACGGGTAGCTATCAATCTGGATGATGCTAGGATTGCAGATAATGAAGGCAATAAGCCCATCGACAAGCGTATAGCTGAAGATGGCCAACCTGCATATTTTGCAACCTTGCCTATCAAGGCTATGGTGGATGCTATACGTAAGGCTGGAATCCCTAGCAGTATTTCCAATACTGCAGGGACCTTTGTCTGCAATCATCTGATGTACGGGGTGTTGCATATTCTCTCCGGCATGCAGTATCCCGTTAGGGGAGGGTTCCTCCATGTTCCCTTCATCCCTTCCCAGGTAGTAGCAAAACCGAATGCTCCGAGTATGTCGCTGTCTGATATCGTTACAGCTTTGGAAGCTGGTATTATTGCTATTGGTGAACATGATTCTGACGTGAAGATATCTGGAGGCAAAGAGTTTTGATTGAATGTAGCAAACTTTGGGTGTATGGCAGTTTGCTGTCCGGATTCTTTAACTACAAACGGGTTCTGGCGGGCAAGGTTTTGACGTGCACCCCTGCAAAGGTGAGAGGAATCTTGTTCCATCAGATTGACAAAGGGTATCCCGCTATAGTTGAGGGTGATGATTGGATTTACGGAGAACTGCTGGAATTGGAGGGATTTTTTCATGTGCTTCCCAAAATTGATATGTTGGAAAACTATTTTGGCTTGGGAAATGATAACGAGTATGATCGAATCCCATCTCAAGTTTTTGTATATGTCCAAGGAGAATGGATGGCCCAGCAAGCGTATGTGTATTGGTATGCCCAGAATGACTTGGGCAAATCAGAAAACCCAGCTGTTAGGGTGCTTGGAGGGGACTGGCGTTCATATATGCTGAACCAGCCAAGTAACTACCATGCAACAAAAGTTCCGTTCACCCTGTAAGTGATTCTATCATATGGATATGCCCGCTTCTACAAAGAGGCGGGCATATTCTGTTTGTTGTTTTCATTCCCCAACGAAGCGAGAGTAGCAAAAGCATTACCATGCTTCCATTACCGAGCGAGTGCCGGGAAAGCAAGGTGAGATACGTGAGCCCCTTGGCTCTGAAAAGGAGGCAACGCCTCCTCTTTCCAGGGCTTGCCCTGGGGTATTGATACCTTTCAATTCCTACCAGCTTACCAGAAAAAAGAGAGCCTCGTGGGAGGGCGATTTCACTATAAGTAGATTCCCTACGACTCAATCGCCCCTTTCTTCTTTGCATAGATTGAGGAGCCTACCATTGCCAGGAGGGTAAACACGTAAGGGATGGCAAGGATAAATTCAGAGGGTATGTTCAATGCCCCCTGGGCATAGTTGGAGAAGGCCTCTGCAAGGCCAAAGATAAAGGCTGCAATGAGTAGGCCTAAAGGCTTCTTGTTCCCCAAGAAGATTACCACAAGGGCTATCCACCCTTTTCCTGCAGTGATGTTAGGGACGAAGGCTCCGAGATTAAGGGTCAGCAGTGCCCCTCCAAGACCGCAGGTGAACCCTGAGATGAGGAAGGCGGCAAATCGATAATGGTCAGGACTCATGCCCAAGGAGGTCAGGGCTTGTGGGTGCAACCCGGTGGCACGGACCCTGAAGCCAAAAGGTGTCCTGTAGAGGACAAAGGAAAAGAGGGCAAGCAATAGCCAACTGAGGTAGACAAAGGCCGAGTGCCCGATAAAGATATCCCCGAGTATTGGAATCTTTGCCAACTCTGGTGTGCCTAAGAGAGGGAGGATGGGGATGGTATCAAAGACCACCACCCCTTTATTGGAAAACAGGGCAAATGAGAGCACCACCGTCAGGCCTGACGCAAATAGGTTTATGGCAAGGCCTGTGATGAATACATTAGCCTTCAGGTTCAAGGTAACAGAGGCCAGTATGGCTGACAGGAGCATGGTACACCCGATGCCAAGCAAGGTTCCCAGTATCATGCTTCCTGTGTAATGGGTGAATATGACCGAACAGAAGGCTCCCATGAGCAGCAGCCCTTCCAGGGCAATGTTCAGCATGCCTGAGAGCTCAGTGAAGAGACCACCCATTGAGGCTAGCAACAAGGGTGTCATGATGGCCACCGCACTATGGAGTATAGGGAGCGTGAACTGCATCAGCGGTACCTCCTCTTCTTTTCAAACAGGGTAAGCAATACTTCACTGCTGATAAGTAGGAATACGATGGACTGCACTATGGCTGCTATCTCGAAGGTTACATCTGAATGCAGCATAGCACTTCGTGCCCCCGCTTCTATGTACGCAAAGAAGATGGCTGCGGGTATCACCATTGAGGGGTTGCTCTTGGCTATCAGGGCGACAGCAAGACCATTCCACCCCATGCCTGAAGAAAACTCTTTGATGCTGGAAAAATAGGTTCCATAGATGGCAAAACCGCCACCTAGGCCATAGAGGAACCCACTGAGAAACATGGGCAGTACAATGAACTTCTTGGTGTTGATACCCCCATATTTGGCAAAACGGCTGTTGAGCCCTGTCATGCGTAGCTCATACCCGCTTTTTGTCTTGTAAAGGTAGATATGCACTGTTATGACAGCAACCAATGCAAAGAAGATGGCCGTGCTGAGGCTAGACGGGGGAAGCAACACTGAAAGCCTGAAGGATTCGGGGATTTTTCTGGTTGCTATCAGACTGGTGGAAGGGTCCATGAAAGGTCCTGCAATAAGATAGTTCACTACCAGAACCACAGCATTGGAAATGAGAAACGAGGTTATGAATTCGCTGGTATTCCATTTCATGCGCAGGTAACCCGAGAGAGCTGCTAGGCCTCCTGCAACAGAGGAACCTATAAAGAGGGCTAGGATGGCTCCTAGTACACCAAGGGGTGCAAGGTAGATTGCAAGAAGGGTGGTAGCCAGAGCCCCACTATATATCTGGCCTTCTCCTCCTAGGTTGAAGTTTCCCGATCTCATGGCAAGGGAGACCCCCAGGCCACCGAATATCAGAGGGATGGCTCCGTTGAGCATATTGCCGAAATAGTAGGCATTTTGCAGAGGACCTAGGAAAAAGTATCTAAGGGTCTTTGTAGGGGTCTTGCTGAGTAGGAAGGATAGGATTATCACCCCACAGAGGGCTATCAGGACAATCAGTAGGCTGCCTGCACTCTCTCTGGGGGTGGGCAATATTTTTCTATTTGTTAGGTATTTTCTCTCAGACATGGGATTTTTCCTGTTTTCTGATACCTAGCATGTATTCACCGATCTTTTCCTTAGAAAGGTTTCTTGCCTCATCACCGACAAAAGAGGCAACCCGTGTCCCCCTGTACAGTACAATAATCCTATCAGAGAGGGTAAGGATCTCATCGAGATTGGAAGATATGAGGATGACCGATGCCCCTTTGTCCCTCAGGGATGCCATCTGCTCGTAGACAAACTGGCTGCTGGCAATATCGAGGCCCCAGGTAGGTTCTGAGAAAACGATGTAATCCAGGTATCGTTCAATCTCTCTGGCCAGAATAACTTTCTGGATGTTTCCCCCTGACATGGTGCCGATGGGCATCTGGGCTGTGCCCTTGGCGGAATATTTCTCTAAAAGGTCGTTGGTGTGTTTGGTGACCCTTTTCTGGTCGAGAAATCCATTCTTCCGGAAAGATTTGCTCTCCCCGACGATGAGATTTTCCTGAACACTCGCCTTGAGGGAGCTCCCTACTTGTAGCCTGTCAGAAGGAACGTAGGCTAGGCCTTGCTTACGTAATTGGGCTGTCCCAATGTTTGTGATGTCCTGCCCGTTATGCAGTATTTGCCCATTGAAGGTTGGGATAAATCCCCCAAGCACAGCCTCAAGGACACCCAAGCCATTGCCACTGACTCCGGCGAAGCCAAGGATTTCCCCTGAGTAGGCGGTAAAAGTGAGGCTGTTGAGTAAGGGACGTTCCTGGCCCTGTCTGAGTACTGTAATGTTTTTGCATTCGATGACCGGTCGGCTCCCAACTGGGCGCTTTGCATGTTTGATAGAGAGCGATATGCTCTTACCCATCATCAAAGCTGATATCTGCCGTTCAGTCACCTCTCTTGTCTCATAGGTGCCGAGCATCTTTCCCTGTCGCATGACAGCCACACGGTCAGATAGGGCAATAATCTCCTGGAGCTTGTGTGTAATGAGAATTAGTGATTTTCCCCGTTTTGCAAGCTGTCTGAGTGTGGTAAACAGGGATTCAATCTCTTGTTCGGTGAGAACGGCTGTCGGCTCGTCAAGGATGAGGATATCAACATCCCTATAGAGCATCTTGAGGATTTCCACTTGCTGTTTTTGCCCGACAGTAAGGTTTCGTACCAACATGTCTGCCCTGATGGAGAAATGGTGGTGTTCTATCACCTCATTGACCAGAGAGACTGCTTTTTTCAGGTCATAGGTAATGCCATACGCACGAGGCTCTATGCCCATGACAATATTCTGGGCAACGGTAAAATCCTCTACAAGCATAAAGTGCTGGTGGACCATACCAATTCCCAGACGGTTGGCAACCAAGGGAGAGCTTATCTTCTCTTGGTTACCCCGTATCCTGATAGTGCCTTCCTCATGGTTTTCAAGGCCGTACAGCACTTTCATCAGGGTTGTTTTTCCAGCTCCATTCTCACCAGCAAGGCAGAGGATTTCTGCCTTGCGTAAGAGAAAATCCACCCCGTCATTGGCACGGAGGTTGTTTTGTGGATATGTCTTAGTGATGTTGCGCATCTCAACAGCAAGTTCCAAAAGCATCCCTCCTCCTTGAAAACTCGTATTTTTTATAGAGTGGGCAGGGTGTAGGCAATCTTGCCAGAATAGATGTCGTCCATAAATGCATCGAACGTATCCCTAATGGCTTCGGGAAGGTTGTTGGTATATGCAGGATCATCAGCAAAGAAGCCCAGATACCCTTCTTGTGCGCCGACAATGGAGGCAGTCCCATACTCTATGGTACTGCTGAGTGCATTCTTCAGAATCTCCTTGGTCAGCTTTTTCTGTTCCATTGAACCACAGCCTACTACATAACCCGGAGCATTTTTGTACTCATTGCTATTGTGGAAGACAATATAGGCACCCTGTTCCTTGGCTACTTTGAACAGCCCTTGGGCAGCACCGCCAGCAATGGCTGCAAAGACATCAACACCTGCATTTTTCATGCTGGTGGCAAGGTCTGCCGCCTTGTTTGCGTCGAACCAGTTGCCGATGACTCGGAAGTCCAGTTCAATGGCTGGATTTACCATCCTTGCGCCATCGAGAAAGCCCGGTAGCATATGTTTATTCAGCAAGGGGTACTCCTGGGCCGCAATGAACCCTATCTTCAAAGCATTGTTTGCATGGCTCATATTGCTGGTAGTCACTAAGCCTGCGAGGTAGCCAAGGAACAGGGACTGCTCATACTGGTTGAAGAGATATGTCCGTATCTGTGGATTCCCTTCCATAAAGGCATCAGTGATAACAAACTTCTGGTTGGGAAATTTCTTACCGATGGATGCACAGATTTCCGGCAAAGAGGGGTTAGACCCCAATACCAGGTCATACTCTCCGGTTGCGACCAAGGAAGTGAGCTGCTCTTCCCACTGCGCTTGGTTAAAACCAGCTTCATATACCTTTACCGTAATATTTTGGTTTTCAGAAGCGAACTCTGTAGCTCCTTCGGCTAGGGCTTCGTAAGGTGGGCTTCCTGCTGTCACCCCGGCAATATATACCAAGACTGAGAGAGAAGGTGTATCTGGTATCTCCTTCTCCATACTTCCTGCAGCTACAGCAAGAGAGAGAACCATGCCAAAAAGTAGTGCAATACAGATGATTTTTTTCATTATTTTCTCCTTAGGGGCAGGGTAAAAAGATAGCATTGACCTGCGCCTCTAAGCTTCTACCATTGCCAGAGCCTTGTCTACACCCCAATGGCCATGAACCAGCCCATTAACTGCATTTATCATGGCTTCTACCTTACCAAAAGACCAGATATTTCTTCCCATAGCGATTCCGCTTCCTCCAGCCTGCAACGAGTCATAGATAGTCTGGAACACGGAACGAACCGAATCATTCTTGGATCCCCCAAGGATGACAATGGGCACAGGGCATCCCTCAACAACACGGGCGAAGGATTCAACGCTTCCTGTGTAGTAGGTCTTGATGAGATCTGCTCCGATCTCGGCTCCCATGCGGGCTACCATCCTGATGGCCTCACTCTCATGGGGGGCGAACTCCTTTCCCCCTATGGTTCCCTTCGCCATGGCTTCAAGCATGACAGGCAATCCAAGGCGGTGACAGCTGTCTATCGCAAGGGAGGCTTGTCTGATGAAGTCTCCTTCCCGTTCATGACCGAATTTGACTGTGATGGCAGCACATGATGAGCCGTAGGCAATCGCTGTTTCAGGCTCGACTATCATCTCCTCTTCAAACTTTCCACCCAGAGTTGTGAAGCCACCGGTCAGACGCAAGACCAATGAGGTATGCCTATCCCATTCCGCTAACGATGCATCGACAAAGCCTTTGGTGGTAAGGATGCCATCGACCTTCGCATCAACACATGCCTTGACTATTGAGCTTGGGTTTGTAATCCCCGGCATGGGTCCTGCGATGGAGCCATGGTCCAGGGCAATGATGACAGCCCTGCCATCCTGTTTGTCAAAGATTGCCTGTTTGCGTAAGGTGAGTCCTGATTGCATTTGCTTGCTCCTTCTTTGGTATGTGCCCTTCCTTGAGGCTTCTGTAGGTTGCGAACAACTCGTCATAGACTTTTTGGAGTTTTGGCTCTGGCATAAAGAGGTGTTTTGTCTTTACCACAGCATGCGAAGCTTCCGTGTAGGAAGTAACGTACCCAAGAGCCTTCAGGGCAATGATGAGGCAACCCACAAGCTCGGCATCCTGCATGGCAGGGATAAGCACTTCTCGTCCTGTTATGTCCGCCTTGAGCTGGTTCATGAAATCACTTTCGCTCGGGCCTCCGGTGATTCGCAGTTGTCCGACTTCAGATCCCAGTTCCTCCATGACAGTAATGACATCCCGCATGGCAAAGCAGGTCCCTTCAGCAACTGAGCGTAACAGTTCTCTCTTTCCTGTATCCAGGTTCAGGC
This sequence comes from Sphaerochaeta sp., assembly GCA_016342655.1. Taxonomy (GTDB): domain Bacteria; phylum Spirochaetota; class Spirochaetia; order Sphaerochaetales; family Sphaerochaetaceae; genus Sphaerochaeta. Next base: position 43,068 of record JAEINL010000025.1, read on the forward strand.
CGGAGAACACTGCCCGTGCCTCGGGATCCCAGATAGGGGCGCGTTCTCCACTGAGGTAGGGTAGGAACACTACTCCCCCACATCCTGGTTCTGCCTCCGCCATGGTTGCATAGAGATCGCTAAAGGATACATCCCTACTACCTACAAGGTTTTGAGCCCATTCTATCGCCTTGCCAGAGGTGGAAATGATACCTGACACATTATAAAAGGGCGTGACAGGGTGGTGGTAGGTCATCAGGCGAGGGTCGGCTAAGGGCTTTCGGGTACAGAGATTGATCCCTTCCGAAGTTCCTGCCCTGTTGCAAACCTGTCCGACCTCCACGGTTCCTGTCCCTAGGATTGAGACATAGAAGTCTGGGGCACCTGCAAAAACCGGGATACCGACAGGAAGAGTCAACGTGTTACTCGCAAGAGCAGTAACAGTGCCTATCAATTCCCCGGGGTTACAGAAGGGGGGGAATTTGTCCTTATCCATACCGAGTTTGGTCACCAGACTTTCCGTCCAGTACCATTGTTGTGAATCATCAGAGTGGATAATTGCCTTGGCCACCCCTGTAAGCAAATAGTCAAGATACTCGTGTGAGGAGAGAAGCCACCGGCTTTTCTCATAGGTCTGCCTTTCATTGTGGAAGAGGTAAAGGGCTTTTGGTAGGAAGAAGCCTGCGTCGACAAAGGTACCCAGTACCTCACTAATTTCTGCTCCCTCTGTAACAGGACGCCGGTCAAGCCAGGTCCTGGCCATACCTGTCTTTGCGAATACTACCCCTTCCTTGCTTTCAGGCTCTCCCAGCACCGGAACTAGGGTAGGGCCATTGCCACTGATGACAACAGCTTTGACTAAAGAGAGATTGCCTAGTGCATTGCAAACATTTGTAAGGGCTTTGCTCCATAGGATGGGGTCGATTTCATGCGTTTGAAGTGGTTTGCCTATCGTAGCGTGTTTGGTCGAGCAAAGGATCCCGTCTGTTCTGAACAAAGCTGCTTTGAGTGTTGTCGTGCCGAGATCTATTGTCAGGATCATTGTCTAGTCCACCTTTATCAGTACCCGATAGGTTTTTTTGTCCAGAGCTGCGGCCATCGCTTCGCTGATGGAAGCCAAGGGGAAGGTTTGGCTGATGAGGTCTGCAACCTCTATGGTCTTGTTTGATAGTACCCTTACTGCTTGGGCGAAATCAATCTCGCTTCGGCCTTCCGAGCCTGTAATCTGGTATTCGTTTCTGTGCACAGTGTTCATGTCGATGGGAAATTCAGGCTTGTCATCATAGGAAGTGAACACATTTACCCTACCAGCTGGGGCGAGGATTTGGAAGGCTAACGTTGCAGCATCTTTAGCTGGTGAGGTTATGATACAGCAATCGACTCCCCTTCCACCAGAGAGGCTTTTCACTTGCTCAATTAGGTGTGTACAATCGGAGGCATCAAGGGCTGCAGTGCAACCCATCCTTTGGGCATCCTGCAATCTTTTCTTATCAATGTCACATATGAGTACCTTAGCACCCATCGCAATGCCCAACTTCATATGTAGCAGGCCCATGGTTCCTGATCCAATGATGAGCAGGGTTTCCCCCATCTGCAGATTGACTTTCTTCAATGATCGTATGGCGCAGGCAAGGGGTTCTGTAAGGGCCGCCGAGGCAAGGGGGAGCTCCTTGGGAAGGATATGTGCCTGTTCAGAACGGACAGTCATGTATTCGGAGAAGGCCCCCAACACATGCTGACCTTTGCTGAATCTGTTTTCACAAAGGTTGGAGTTGCCTGAAAGACACTCTGGGCAGATATGACAACGATTGACCAGATCGAGGGCAACATGGTCTCCGATGGCATGCTTTGATACCACTTCATTCCCGATTTCTACAACAGTTGCCGAGGCTTCATGCCCTGCAATGATGGGATAGTAAATGCTACGTTCTCCCGTAAAGAGCTTCTGTTCCAGGGAACATATTCCACAGTAGGCAATCTTAACCAATAGTTCAGTGGGGCGGGGTACAGGCTGTTCTGTCTGCCGTATCTCCACATGGTTAGCTTCTGTGATGTATGCACATTTCATGATTTGCCTCCCAGTAAAACTTAACGTGAAACGTAAGCTTTATCCTGTATATAGTTTGGCTTCAGCTAGTGGAACTGTCAAGAAAAATCCTCTTCCACCAAATACTGAAAAATAGATCAGCAGACTCGAAAATAGGAAGATGATGCAGAATATTGTGTATGACTGGTACCGGTATTAAGGGTGGAAAATGCTACCTTTCAGAACCCTGCTAGGGAGGTCTTTTTCTTGTTTGTATGCGATTAGAGAGGGTATTGCCCTTGTATTGGCCCTTCAATCATGGTAGTTGTTATAGCAGTATTTGATCTTGAAAAAGCAATAGAGGCAAACAGTGGCAGAGATAAGGTATAGGATAGGGGAGCTTGCCCGCAAGGCAGGGGTCACCGCAAGGACAGTACGATATTATGAGTCTCTTGGTCTGCTGAAAACCCAGGATCGTCAGGAGGGGGGGCAGCGGTACTATACTGATGAGGATTTGGTCTACTTGAACCGAATTCTCCAGCTGAAGCGGTATGGCCTATGCCTTGACGAGATTGCTGAGATTATCCGACTGGGTAATGAAGACACTACAGGTCAGAAGCGTCGTCTGGAACTGCTCAAGCAGTACAGAAAGCTATTGAGCCGGGAACTGCAGCATCTGAAAGATGTCAAAGCTCTGATAGAGGACCTAAGCTGGCATGTTGAGCAGCTGGAGTCTGTCGACCATGATTTTCAGCAGTGTCCGGGTACCGCTTGTGAGAGATGTGAATTCAAGGGTCGTTGTGAGTTCTATCAGGGGCCAGAAGCATAGAAGTGTTATCCTCCTGATGGCAATCGACAACAGGATATTTCCTGCTGCCTCTTCTTCTGGTCCGAAGTTTGTGAGTAAGACACCATCAAATAAGAGTACTATCATCCAAAGACGATAGTACTCTTAGTATACAGCTGACATGAACGCTAATAATCCTTGCGCACTCCGAACTCAGCATCCTCAACCCATCTCTGGGGACGGCTTACCAATGTTACCAGCTCTTCCAAGGTCTCATAGTGCTTTTTTTCCTCTGCTAGTATTCTCTTGACTGCCTTTTGCACCTCAGCATCTTCCCAGTCGGCAAGATGGGTGGTATAGAGCTCTATGCTCTTCTGCTCAATCTCCAATGCCTTTTTATACATGCTGAGTTGAGGAGCCTCTTTGAGGTAGGAATCCTGTTTGAATTGCTTGAAAATTGCCTGTGCTTCTTCAGCTACACTGCTGGGAACCATTGCGGGGACAGCTTTGTTTCTGAGCGAGGTGAAGACCTTTTCATGATTCCTTTCATCTTTGGCCAACATGGTAAAGATAGATTTGAAGCCCACAGTTGTAGCCTGAGAAGCAAGGTCCTCATAAAAAGCAACTCCTTCCTGCTCCAACTGTATCGCAATAGTAAAAATATCCATAGTGGTATCTCCTTCTCGCTTCTTATTTGCATTGTACCAAGCTCACCCTTGTCTTGGCAAGGAAATACATATAGGGAAAAAGAATAAAAATAGAATTGTTTTACGGTGTTGGAATTCCGCCGTTGGTTATCATTACCCTAATTGTAAGCTTCATACCAACACGTAGGTTTCGCTAAAACAGCCAATACCTTATCGTCTACCCAAGGAGATAAGAGATG
>JAEINL010000145.1 GCA_016342655.1 Sphaerochaeta sp.
TGTCGTTGAAGTCGGAAGGAAGGGAAATAACCTCTATCAGGGCTGCTTAGTGCCTATTCCAACCGCACAGGTCGAATAATTTTATCGGATTTTGCTTGCACAATTTGAAAAGCATGGTATGATTTCATCTAGAATGTTACTGGAATTCCAGTAATATGCTTAATGAAAGATTGCCCCTGTCTTGGTTGGGGAATCATGCAAAAACACTTTGTACCTGTTGCAAAGGAAATCCATGGAGGTTTTTTCGATGAAGAAACGAACTGTATTAGTGGCATTGCTAGCTCTGTTTGTTGTTGGCTTTACTTTCGCAAACGGAAGTAAAGAAACTCAGAAACCGATCAAGATTGCAGTTGTAGGACCGCTCACTGGTGACTTTGCCGAATATGGCACGGGCTTCAAGAATGCTGTTCAGTTGCAGGCAAAGCAGATCAACGCAGCCGGCGGAGTTTTAGACGGACGAATGATTGAGATCGTCAGCTATGATGACAAAAACAGTGGAGAGGAAGCAGCTTCCATTGCCGAGAGAATTGCAGGAAACAAGGACATCGTAGGTGTCATCGGCCACTTTGCAAGCGGTGTTTCCATGGCTGCAGCCCCTACCTATGAAGAGGTCGGCATTGCAGAAATCTCCCCTAGTGCTTCCCACCCGGATTATTCAGGCATGGGCGAGTACATTTTCAGAAACAACTCTTTGATCAACATCGAGGCTAACGAGACTTTGAACATCGCTTCCGATGTATTCAAGGCAAAAAGGGTCGCTGTTCTTGCTGTCAAGACTGACTGGGGTGTAAAGACTGCCGATATCCTCATCAATACTCTTGCCAAGGATCACCCTGAACTGAAAATTGTAGGTTACGAGGAAATCCTTGATGGTTTGACCGATTTCTCCTCAACCATCACCAAACTCAGATCTTACAAGCCCGATACCATCATTGTATGTGCCATGTACAACATCCTGGGACCTTTTGCCAACCAGTACAGAGACCTTGATCCCAAGATCAATCTGATCGGGTTCTCCAATGCTTATAGCGAACAGCTTATCAAGCTTGCCCAGGAAGACGGAAACGGAATCGCACTACCTGCAATTTTCTTCCATGAGAGTCCTGAAGCCAAGGTCAGAAAGTTTGTCGATGACTATAAGAAAGACTACGATGGCAAAATTCCTAGTTCCCTTACCGCTCAGGCCTATGATTCGCTCGGCATGTTTGCTCAGGCCATCAACGAAAGTGGCTCTATTGACAGGAAAGCCATCAAGGATCAGCTCTACAAGATAAAGTATAATGGAGTTGCTGGGGAAACTTACTTTGACGAGATAGGCGATGCCTTCAAGACCTTCAACTGGTTGAAGATTGTAGACGGCAAATTCACCTTGATTGACAAAAGTACTTTATAGGTTACGTGAAACAGATGAAGGGTGGGGGAAACCCCCATCCTTTATATTGAGTAGGGAGTTAGTATGATTATACAACAAGTATTTGACGGATTGACCCTTGGCATAGTCTATGCACTGATTGCCGTTGGTTATTCCCTCGTATTCGGCGTTCTTCGCCTGGTTAACTTTGCCCATGGGGCTACCTATGCTTTCGGCGCTCATATCGCAATGGTCGTAGTCGTGTCGGGAAACTTTGGGTTGTTCTGGGGTTTAACCGCCAGTGTTCTCGTGACTGGCTGTATGACCATGTTGATGGATAAGATTGCCCTACAACCCCTGAGAGTAAAAAAGTCAAAGGGAATTTCAGCTCTTATAACGACTATCGGTTGTTCTTACATAATCCAGAATGCCCTGATGATCATATTTGGAAGCAGGTCAAAGTGGTTCCCCAAGATTTTTGACTATGGGAATTTTATGGTCGGGAATATCCTGATCAAATCGACCCAGGTAGGAATTATCGCCGTTTCCTGTGTCCTTCTTCTGGCTCTGACATTTATTGTCCAGAAAACCAAGATTGGCTTGGCCATGAGGGCTGTGCAGCAGAATTCAAAGGCCGCCTCCCTGATGGGTATCGATGTCAACAAGGTTGTTTCTTTCACGTTCTTTCTTGGAGGAGCTTCTGCTGCGGTTGCAGGTACTCTCATCAGCGGCTATTACCAAATTGTCAATCCCCAGATGGGCTTCATTGCCGGTCTCAAGGCTTTCTCGGCAGCGGTTCTTGGTGGTATTGGCATACTGCATGGCGCTGTGATCGGGGGCTTGGTCGTAGGCCTTGCAGAAAGTTTTGCAGCCTTTTATATCGGTGGGGGCTATCGTGATGCTGTTGCATTCATCATTCTGATCGTTGTGCTGATTTTCCGCCCGAATGGACTGTTTGGCAAAAAGGTGATTGAAAAGGTATAAAGATGAAACATAACAAATCAAGCAAAAACCTATTGGATACAAAACCGAAAAAAATAGTGGCCCTGGTCATATTGATCGCCTTGGCGCTCTATCTTCCCAAAAGTGGGTTGCTGTCTCCTTATCTTGTACGTATCCTTACCATGATATCCCTTTATTCGATGTTGTCGTTGTCATTGAACCTCCTGACCGGTTTTACGGGGCTTGTCTCTATCGGTCATGCAGGCTTCTGTGCCGTCGGAGGGTATACCTCGGCCCTGCTGTGGCAAGCCTTTGGCCTTCCCTGGATTGTGACTGCCCTTTGCGGGATGGTCATGGCCGGGATAGTCGGCTTGATGCTTGCAGCCCCTACGAGCAGGTTGTCCGGTAGTTATCTGACTATTGCAACCCTGGGTTTCGGGGAAATCATCAAAATGGTAGCCCTTAACTGGCAATCCCTTACCGGTGGGCCTCTGGGCGTGAACCATATTGAAAGGCCTGAGTTTTTCGGCATCACCCTTACGACTGCCAACGGGGGTTTTTTCTACCTTTCAATCGTTATGACGGCCATAATAACCTTGTTTGTCTATCGGATCGTGAATTCGAAGATGGGTCGGGCCTTCATGGCAATCAGGGACGATTCCTTGGCAGCCACCATGATGGGCGTGGATGTAACGGCCTACAAAATGAAAAGCTTTGTCATCTCTGCGGCAATTGCAGGCCTTGGCGGTGCCTTCTATGTTCACTTTGTCAGGTTCCTAGATCCCAATACCTTCAATTTCGATATTTCGATAATCATTATCAGTATCGTTATTCTCGGTGGAACCGGATCTATTGCCGGGTCTTTCCTGGGGGCGGCCCTGCTGATATCCTTTCCGGAATTACTGAGGTTTGCAAGTGAGTACAGGTTCATAATCTAGTGAGCATCAAACCAAATACACCATAACAAAATCCTCGACTATCCCCTAGCATGGGTCTACGGAGGATAGGAAATGGGAAAAACAGTAGCATATTCACAAGAAACCAAGGC
>JAEINL010000146.1 GCA_016342655.1 Sphaerochaeta sp.
CCGGGGTCAGTATCGACTTCGGACTCCCTTTCTTTGGGTTTACAGCAACAAACCAAAGGCAAAATCAGATCAGAGCACAAGCCCCTTGTTTCCCAAGCTATTCTTGTGTGTAATAACGGACATTTCCTTTTTTATGCAATTGCCGTGTTAATCATATGACATAAAAACCTGACCAAAGATACCAACGCTCCAACTTGAGATAAAAAGTATGGAAGCTCCCTCAAATCCTTCCTTTCCCTGTTTGTTTTTTCGTTCTCCGACAGCCTTCTCTATCGGTACCCGTTCATAATGATTTGTGCTATACTGGTTCAGTATATTTTCAAGGGAGATCCAATGGCATATGAAGTAACGGCTACAAGGAAAAGACCCCAATTATTTGACAACCTTGTGGGTCAGGAATTTGTAGTCTCAACCATAAAAAATGCGATAGAGCAAAAGCGAATCGCACACGCATATCTCTTCAGCGGTCCCCGTGGAGTCGGCAAGACTTCCTCGGCCCGTATCCTCGCACGTGCTCTGAACTGTGAGACAGGGCCTACCCCTGTCCCCTGTGGAGTCTGCCCCAACTGTAAGGAGATTACACGAGGCAACAGTGTCGACGTCATTGAGATAGACGGTGCGAGCAACACCAGCGTCAATGACATTCGTCAGATCAAGGACGAGGTACTGTTCCCACCCCAAACAAGCCGTTACAAGATATATATCATCGATGAGGTACACATGCTCTCAACCAGTGCATTCAATGCACTGCTCAAGACCATTGAGGAACCCCCTGCCTATATCATATTCATTTTTGCCACCACCGAACCACAGAAGGTTCCCGCTACCATACGATCACGGTGCCAGCAGTTCCACTTTCAGCTCATCGATCTGCATACGATCAAAGCTTGCCTGGCAGAAGCAGCAGAGGAGATGGAGGTTACGGCTGACGATGATGCCCTTTTCTGGATAGCTAAGGAATCGACAGGCTCGATGCGTGATGCCTACACCCTGTTTGACCAGGTCCTCTCCTTTTCAAACGACCACATCACCTTAGCTCAGATCAGTGACAAGCTGGGTCTGGTCGGCATAGAACAGATTACAGAAATTGTGGAATTCCTCCTTTCCGGTTCAAACGATAAGGCCCTGACCTCTGTTCAGAGGCTACTTGACAATGGCATCTCAATAGAGCAGTGCATAAAGGATTTTACCCAGTTCTTCAGAAGCCTGCTTCTCATGAAGGAAGGGATAACCGAAGAGGCAATCCTAGGAATCCAGACAGACCGCATACCACTGGTAGTTCGGGGAGCATACACGAAGGAACAGCTGGAGGCAGCTCTGGAGATGTTCCTCAAGCTGTATAGGGATATTCGTTTTTCCTTGAATCCCCGCTTTGAACTTGAACTGTCGATAAGTCGTCTCGCCTCGTTGCCCTATCTTGCCTCCGCTACAGAACTCGTACGCAAGCTCGCCTCTCTCAAGGAGGACCTGCTCAGTGGCAAGGTAAACCCAGCTAGTGCAGCAACACCACAGAGCCGGCAAGGGGTAGCGCAACAGAGATTTTCAGAGCCGGCTCCTGTTCACAGGCTTGCAGAACAAGTTCCGGTAAATCCAGTTCCCCAGCCACCTTCTATACAGGAGCAATCCACGGTAAAGCCAATTGAAAAACAAGAGATTCCCCTACGTAGGCCTTTTACCAAAAGCGATGTGCCCGCCTTGGTTGCCAAGCTTTCCAAGACCCCAATTCTCAGCCAGGTAGCACTCTCCATAAAAGAGGTTTCACAAGAGAATAATAGCCTTAAACTAACTTTCTCTACAGGATTCTGTAGGGATACCGCTCAAGAGAATATTGAATTGCTAGGATTGCTGATTAAAGAGATTTCCGATTTTACGGGGAAAATAACAGTTTTATGTGCTGAAGCAGAACAGCCGATGCATAAAGAGGTTGAAGATCCTGTCCTCAATTCCATAGCCTCCCTGTTCCGTGGTGAACTACTATAGCAAACAGCCTTATTGTACATACAGGAGTAATACATGGATTTGAATCCGTTTGAACTGATGAAGAATATGAAGGGCCTCCAAGAGAACATGCAAAAAATGCAGGAGAACCTTCCCAAGATAACTGCAACGGGAAGTGCAGGGGCTGGGATGGTCGAGATTACCATCAATGGTAAATTTGTTGTCACCGAGGTGAAGATTGCAAAGGAAATGGTCGATCCCGAGGATATCGGTACCCTCCAAGTCCTCGTTGCCTCCGCCTTCAATGACGCTTCGAACAAGATACAGGAGAAGATCAAGAACGAAGGCCTCAAGTATGCCGGACCTCTTGGTTCTCTCATGCCACAGGGTTGAGCATGACAGCACTGGAACAACTGATTCAAACACTCTCAAGGCTCCCTGGAATTGGGCCTAAGAGCGCTTCGAGAATCGCCTATCACCTGATTAAGACCGACCCTGCCTACAACAGGGTGCTCGGTGATACCATTGCGACCATCCAGGAACGCATCTTCCCCTGTTCCATCTGTGGCAGCTTCACCGAGGTCGACCCCTGTCCCATATGTAGTGATGCTTCACTGGATAGGGCCCTGTTGTGTATCGTTGAACAGCCGCAGGACATTGTTACCTTACAATCCAGCGGGGCATACAATGGGCTCTACCATGTCCTAGGTGGCGCGATCAGTCCTTTGGATGGAGTGGGACCAGAACACCTCTCTTTTGCAAAGATGCTCAAGCGCATTGAAAAGGGTGCATTCACCGAACTCATCATTGCAACCAACCCAACAGAAGAGGGTGATACCACAGCCCTCTATATCCGTCATATCCTCAAGGGCCACCCTGAACTCTCCATCACCCGGCTGGCAAGTGGCCTGCCTATCGGAGGGGACCTGGAGTATGCTGACCGTATTACCCTAGCAAGATCATTGCGAGGACGGGTAGTCTTCTAGATTCATTCCCCAACGAAGCGAGAGTAGCACAAGCATTACCATGCTTCCATTACCGAGCGAGTGCCGGGAAAGCAAGGTGAGATACGTGAGCCCCTTGGCTCGGTAAAGGAGGCAACGCCTCCTCTTTCCAGGGCTTGCCCTGGGGTATTGATACCTTTCATTGATACAACAATATGGCCTATGCTTGCTCTGCCGACTTGTGCTTTTTATGTGCTTTGGAAGGATTGTGTTTCCATTAAAAGTATCCCAATTTTTTGTACTATAGAATCTGCTCTAATAGCATAATATTCTGGAAATTTATACATCTTGTC